>JAEWRC010000216.1 GCA_023460175.1 Actinomycetes bacterium | reverse complement strand
TTCCCACGGTGACCGTGGGAAATCACGCCGAAATCGCTAGCTAACGCAGGCCCGCGGACCGCAGCTCGAGGGCCGCCAGGCCGCGCAGCGCGATCGGGTCCTCGCGGCGCCACGCCCCCACCGGGTCCATGCTGACGGCGGTGAGCTTGCGCAGCGGGCGGTTGGCCAGCGCGCGCAGCGCCAGCAGTTGCTCGCCGGCCGGGGTCGCGGCCAGGGCGATGGCCGTCCACTTACGTCGGAAGAACCGGATCCGCAGGTACAGCCATGGCCCGCCGACGGCCAGAATCGGCGTGGCCGCCACGGCGAACGCGAGCACCCACGCCAGCCACGACGCGGTGCTGTTGAGGTTGGCGCCCGCGCCGGCCAGGTCCATGGCCGCCTCGCTGGCCGCGGTCAGCGGCTTGCTGAGCTGATCGCCGATCAGCGGCACACCGTCGACGCTGTTGCCGGCCGAATCCAGGTTGCGCGAGATCCCGTTGGCGCCGCTCTCCACCTGCCGGCCCACCGCGGCGATCGAGGCTACGGCGTCGTAGACCAGCAGGCCGACCAGGACCCAGAACACCGTCCAGGCGCTGACCACGACGTCGCTGAGGAACTGCGCCAGGAACCGATGCGGCCGGGCGGCGTAGGGGACATACCGGGAACTCATGGGGTGATCCCAACATGTCGCGGGGCGCCGCGGGGCCCGATGAGCCCAGGCGCCGCCCCGCTACGCTGAGCCGATGCGACCCTCCCTGTCCGACTATCGGCACCTGTCCAGCGGTAAGGTCCGCGAGCTCTACCGGATCGACGACGACACGCTGCTGTTCGTGGCCTCTGACCGGATCTCGGCCTACGACCACATCTTGGCCTCCGAGATCCCCGACAAGGGCCGCATCCTGACCGCGATGAGCGTGTTCTTCTTCGACCTGATCGCCGCGCCCAACCATCTGGCCGGCGCGCCGGACGATCCGCGGATCCCCGAGGAGGTGCTGGGCCGGGCGCTGGTGGTGCAGAAGCTGCAGATGCTGCCGGTGGAATGCGTGGCGCGCGGCTACCTCACCGGCTCGGGCCTGCTGGATTATCAGCGCACCGGCGAGGTGTGCGGCATCGCGCTGCCGGCCGGCCTGGTCGAGGCCAGCAAGTTCGACGAACCGATCTTCACTCCGGCCACCAAGGCCGAGATCGGGGACCACGACGAGAACGTCGACTTCGCCGCGGTGGTCGCGGCCGTGGGCGCCGAACGCGCCGCGGAACTGCGGTCCGAGACGCTGCGGATCTATCGCGAGGCCGCCGAGCACGCGTTGACCAAGGGCATCATCCTCGCCGACACGAAGTTCGAATTCGGCGTCGACGCCGACGGGAAGCTGACCCTGGCCGACGAGGTGTTCACCCCCGACTCGTCGCGCTACTGGCCGGCCGACGACTATCGGGTCGGGGTGGTGCAGCAGAGCTACGACAAGCAGTTCGTCCGCAACTGGCTGACCTCGGCGGAATCCGGCTGGGACCGCACCGGGGATCAGCCGCCACCCCCGCTGCCACCCGAGATCGTGGCGGCCACCCGGGACCGTTACATCGAAGCCTACGAACGAATTTCAGGTCTGCGCTTCGCGGACTGGATCGGAGCCGGTGCATGACCGCGAACATCGAACCGCCCGTCGCCAAGCGCGTCGAGACCCGTCGCGAGTTCCACGGCGACGTGTTCGTCGACCCCTACGAGTGGATGCGCGAGAAGGCCGATGCCGCAGTCATCGCGCACCTCGAGGCCGAGAACGCCTACACCGACGCCATGACCGATCATCTCGAACCGCTCGAGCAGAATATCTTCGACGAGATCAAGGCGCGCACCAAGGAGACCGACCTGTCGGTCCCGACCCGGCGCGGCGACTACTGGTACTACGGACGCAGTTTCGAGGGCAAGCAGTACGGCGTGCACTGCCGGTGCCCGGTGCGCGACCCGGAGGACTGGAACCCGCCGGAGTTCGACGAGCACACCGAGATCCCCGGTGAGCAGGTGCTGCTCGACGAGAACATCGAGGCCGAGGGGCACGAGTTCTTCTCGCTCGGTGCGGCCAGCATCAGCCTGGACGGACAGGTGCTGGCGTACTCGGTCGACGTCGTCGGCGACGAACGCTACACGTTGCGGTTCAAGAACTTACGCACCAGCGAGCTCTACGACGACGAGATCCCGGGGATCGCCGCGGGCGCGACCTGGGCCGCCGACAGCGCGACCATCTACTACACCACCGTCGACAACGCGTGGCGCACCGACACCGTGTGGCGGCATCGGCTGGGCAGCGGGCTGCCCAGCGAGAAGGTGTATCACGAACCGGACGAACGGTTCTGGCTCGGCGTGGGCCGCAGCCGCAGCGACGCCTACGTGATGATCGGCGCCGGCTCGGGGATCACCTCGGAGGTGTTCGTCGCCGACGCCGCGGATCCCAAGGCGCGGTTCACCAGCGTGCTGCCGCGGCGCGACGGCGTCGAATACTCGGTCGAGCACGCCGTCGTCGGCGGCGAGGACCGCTTCCTGATCCTGCACAACGACGGCGCGGTCAACTTCACCCTGGTGGAGGCGCCGGTCGGCGACCCGGGCAATCAGCGCACGCTGGTGCCGCACGACGACAGCGTCCGCCTGGAGGCCGTCGACGCCTTCGCCGGGCACCTGGTGCTGAGCTACCGGCGCGCCGCGCTGCCCCGAATTCAGCTGTGGCCGTTGACCGCCGACGGCCAGTACGGCACCCCGGAGGAGGTGGCGTTCGACTCCGAGCTGATGGCCTCGGGGCTGGCCGGCAACCCGAACTGGGACGCGCCGCGGCTGCGGATCGCGGCGACGTCGTTCGTGGTGCCGCTGCGGGTCTACGACCTGGACCTGCGCACCGGCGAGCGGATCCTGCTGCGCGAACAACCGGTCCTCGGCGAGTACCGCCCCGAGGAGTACGTGGAGCGCCGGGACTGGGCCGTGGCCGCCGACGGGGCGCGCGTCCCGGTGTCGCTGATCTACCGCAAGGGCATCGAATTCCCCGCTCCCGCACTGCTGTACGGCTACGGCGCCTACGAGTCCTGCGAGGATCCGCGGTTCTCGATCGCGCGGCTCTCGCTGCTGGACCGGGGCATGGTGTTCGCCGTGGCGCACGTGCGCGGCGGCGGTGAACTGGGCCGGCCGTGGTACGAGCACGGCAAGCTGCTGGAGAAGAAGAACACCTTCACCGACTTCATCGCCGTGGCACAGCATCTGGTGGACACCGGCCTGACCCGGCCGGCCAATCTCGTCGCCCTCGGCGGCAGCGCGGGCGGTCTGCTGATGGGCGCGGTGGCCAACATGGCGCCGGAGCTGTTCGCCGGCATCCTGGCGCAGGTGCCGTTCGTCGATCCGCTGACCAGCATCCTGGACCCCTCGCTGCCGCTGACCATCACCGAGTGGGACGAGTGGGGAAATCCGTTGGACAACAGCGACGTCTACGCCTACATGAAGTCGTATGCGCCGTACGAGAACGTGGCCGCCGTCGACTACCCGGCGATCCTGGCGATGACCTCGCTGCACGACACCCGGGTGCTCTACGTCGAGCCCGCCAAATGGGTGGCCGCCCTGCGCCACACCAAGACCGACGACCATCCGGTGCTGCTGAAGACCCAGATGAGCGCCGGACACGGCGGGATCAGCGGCCGCTACGAACGCTGGAAGGAAGTCGCGTTCCAGTACGCGTGGCTGTTGACCACCGCGGACGCCACCCCGGGGCGTGTTAGCGTCGGGCCATGAGCCTCAACGATATTGCGCTGACCACGCTGGATGGCGGGTCGACCTCGCTGGCCGACTACACCGACCGGGCCGTGCTGCTGGTCAACGTGGCCTCCAAGTGTGGACTGACGCCGCAGTACAGCGGGCTCGAGCAGCTGGCCCGCGACTACGCCGACCGCGGCCTGACCGTGATCGGGGTGCCGTGCAACCAGTTCATGGGTCAGGAGCCCGGGACCGCCGAGGAGATCCAGACGTTCTGCTCGACCACCTACGGGGTGACATTCCCGCTGCTGGCCAAGACCGACGTCAACGGCCCGGACCGGCATCCGCTGTACGCCGAGGTGACCAAGGCCGCCGACGCCGACGGGCAGGCCGGCGACGTGCAGTGGAACTTCGAAAAGTTCCTGATCGCCCCCGGCGGGGCCGTGGTCAACCGGTTCCGGCCGAAGACCGCGCCCGATGCGCCCGAGGTGATCGCCGCGATCGAGGCCAACCTGCCCGGCTGACCTGATCGCCACCTGGTGTCCGGGTGTCTGACACCGCCTGGACATCTGCGGTTGCGACACTGGCCGCATGAGTGGGCAGTTGATCGTGTCGGTGTCGGGGATCAGCGCGCAGACCCTGCCCGCAGTGGAGGCGTTCTGCTGGCATCTGGGCGATCGCGGGGTGCCCGCGTCGCTGTTGGTGGCGCCGCGCCTCAAGGGCGGCTACCGGCTGGACGAGGACCCGGACACCGTGAAGTGGATCGCCGGGCAGCGGCGCGCGGGCGCGGCGGTGGTGCTGCACGGTTACGACGAGGCCGTGACCAAGCGTCGGCGCGCCGAGTTCGCGGTGCTGCCCGCCCACGAGGCGAACCTGCGGCTGATGGCCGCCGACCGGATCATGGACCACTTGGGGCTGCGGACCCGGCTGTTCGCCGCGCCCGGCTGGTCGGTCTCGGACGGGGTATTGAAAGCCCTGCCGCGCAACGGCTTCCGGCTGCTGGCCGGATCCACCGGGATCACCGACCTGGTGCGGGGGTCCACGGCGAATGCGCGGGTACTCGGAATCGGCGAGGGATATCTGGCCGAGGCCTGGTGGTGCCGCACGCTGGTGCTCTCCGCACAGCGCACGGCGCGGCGCGGCGGGACCGTCCGGCTGGCCGTCTCGGCGCGGCAACTGCGCAAGCCCGGCCCCCTGCAGGCCTCGTTGGACGTCGTGGACCTGGCGCTGCTGCACGGGTGCGTGCCGGACGTCTACCGCTGGCAGTCGGGCCCGGCGCTGCGGGACGCGGCCTGAGCCGTGCGTTAGCGTGACCGGATGGACGCGGATGTCATCGTGGTCGGGGCCGGACTGGCCGGGCTGGTCGCCGCCTGCGAGCTGGCCGAGCGGGGCAAGAAGGTGCTGGTCGTCGACCAGGAGACCGCCGCGAACCTCGGCGGGCAGGCCTTCTGGTCCTTCGGCGGGCTGTTCCTGGTCAACAGCCCCGAACAACGCCGGCTCGGTATCCGCGACAGCCACGAACTCGCCCTGCAGGACTGGCTGGGCACCGCCGGGTTCGACCGTCCCGAGGACCACTGGCCTCGGCAGTGGGCGCAGGCCTACGTCGACTTCGCCGCGGGGGAGAAGCGGTCCTGGCTGCGCGAACGCGGGCTGCGGATCTTCCCGATGGTCAACTGGGCCGAGCGCGGCGGTTACGACGCGCGCGGCCACGGCAATTCGGTGCCGCGCTTCCACATCGCCTGGGGGACCGGGCCCGCGCTGGTCGAGATCTTCGCCCGTCGCCTCCGCGACCACCCGCGGGTGCGCTTCGCCCACCGCCACCAGGTCGACGAACTGATCCTGCACGACGGCGCCGTCACCGGCGTGCGGGGCACGGTGCTGGAGCCGACGGCGGCCGCCCGCGGGGTGGCCTCGTCGCGAAAGGCGGTCGGCGAGTTCGAGTTCGGCGCGTCGTCGGTGATCGTCACCAGCGGTGGCATCGGCGGCAATCCGGAGCTGGTCCGGAAGAACTGGCCCGCCGGCATGGGACGGGTGCCCGACCAGCTCCTCGCCGGGGTGCCGGCCCATGTCGACGGGCGGATGATCGGCATCACCGAGGCCGCCGGCGGTCGCGTCATCAACCGGGACCGGATGTGGCACTACACCGAGGGCATCACCAACTACGACCCGATCTGGCCCGACCACGGCATCCGGATCCTGCCCGGGCCGTCGTCGCTGTGGTTGGACGCGACCGGCAAGCGGCTGCCCGGCCCGCTGTATCCCGGCTTCGACACCCTGGGCACACTCGAATACATCGCCCGCTCCGGGCACGACTACACCTGGTTCGTCCTGAACGCCCGCATCATCGAGAAGGAGTTCGGGCTGTCCGGCCAGGAGCAGAACCCCGACCTGACCGGGCGCAGTGTGCGGCAGGTGCTTTCGCGGGTCCGGCCCGGGGCGCCGGGCCCGGTGCAGGCGTTCGTCGACCGCGGGGTGGACTTCGTGCAGGCGCGCACCCTGCCGGAGTTGGTCGCGGCGATGAACGGGCTGCCCGAGGTGGTGGCCCTGGATTACGCCACCGTCGAGGCCGAGGTGACCGCCCGCGATCGCGAGGTGGTCAACGCCTACAGCAAGGACGGGCAGATCACCGCCATCCGCGGGGCGCGGGCCTACCTACCCGACCGGGTGGCGCGGGTGGTGGCCCCGCACCGGCTGACCGACCCGAAGGCCGGTCCCATGATCGCCGTCAAGCTGCACATCCTGACCCGAAAGACGTTGGGCGGCCTGGAGACCGACCTGGACTCGCGGGTGCTGACCGCAGCCGGCGCACCGCTGCCCGGGCTGTACGCAGCCGGCGAGGTCGCGGGGTTCGGCGGCGGCGGGGTGCACGGCTACCGCGCGCTGGAGGGGACCTTCCTGGGCGGCTGCATCTTCTCCGGCCGGGCCGCCGGGCGCGCCGCGGGCTGACTCAGAACGTGATGCGCAGGTGCTCCCAGCCGCGCACGGTCGAGGTGGGGGCCAGGCGCGCGGTGTCGTAGTCGATGCCCCACTCCGGCCAGCGGTTCAACAACTCGTCGAGGGCGACGCGGCCCTCCAGGCGCGCCAGGTTCGCACCCAGGCAGTAGTGCAATCCCTTGCCGAAGGTCAGGTGGCTGATGTTGCCGCGGTGGATGTCGTAGACGTCCGGGTCGCCGAAGCGGCGCGGGTCCCGGTTGGCGGCGCCGAACAGCAGCAGCATGGCGCTGCCGGCGGGCACCGTGGTGCCGTAACACTCGAAATCGCGTGCCATGTACCGCGCGACGTGCGGCCCGGTCGGTTCGAAGCGCAGGGTCTCGTCGATGGTGGCGCCCAACAGGCTGCGGTCCGCGACCACCTCGCGGCGCTGGTCGGGATGCTCGGCGAGCACCTTGGCCAACCAGCCGATGAGCCGGCCGGTGGTCTCGTTGCCGGCGCCGGCCACCACCTGGGTGTAGTGCAGCACCTCCTTGCGGTGCAGCTTGCGGTGTTCGCCGTGCTCGTCGGTGAACTCGACGTTGAGCAGCGCCGTCATCAGGTCGTCGGAGGGGTTCTGGGCGCGCCACTCGACGTAGTCGCTGTAGATCCGGCCGTCGGCGATGCGGTCGGCGCGGGCGACCTTCATCGGCGCGCCCGGCTTGGTCCGCAGATTGGCGTCGTTGGCGTCGCGCACCGAAACCTGTTCGGACTCCGGGATTCCCAGCAGCATGCCGATGACCCGCATGGGCATCATGGCGGCCAGTTCGGCGATGATGTCGAACCCGTCGGTTCCGACGTGCGGGTCCAGGCACTTGATGCAGTACTGCCGGATCTGGTCCTCGATGGCCGCCATCCGGCGCGGCGTGAACACCCGCGACATCAGCCCGCGCAGCATGGTGTGGATGGGTGGGTCCTCGAACATCATCACGCCCTTGGGCATGTCGAAGTCGGACTGGATCAACTCGAGGATGTCGCTGCGCGAGTTGGAGAACGTCTCCCAGTTCGCCAGGGCCTTGTCCACGTCGGAATGCCTTGACAGCGCCCAGAAGTCGTAGCGCTCGTTGTAGTAGATGGGCGCCTCTTCGCGCAGCCGCGCGTACACCGGGTACGGGTCGGCGACGATGCCGACGTCGTAGGGGTCGTAGTACACCGCGGCGTCGGTGGCCGTGTCCGTGCTCATCTGCGATCTCCGTCCCACACTGTCGTGCTGAGCGATCGCTCAAACAATAGTGCGGGTGTCCGCGGGATCAGAGCGAAACGGCGCGTTCCTCGGGCAGCACCCGGAAGTCGGTGTCGGTCATCTCGGTCAGGCGCCCGTAGTAGATGCCGCGAGCATTCGGGGCGATGATGCCCTGATGGATGGGCACCGCGTGGGTGGGCGCGACGGCCCGCAGGAAGTCCACCGCCTCGGAGATCTTCATCCACGGCGCCGCGGCCGGGGTCGCGAGCACGTCGACGGGCTCGTCGGGGACGAACAGCGCGTCCCCGGGGTGCATCAGCCGGGCCGCGTGGTCGTCGTCGCCGACCAGGTAGGAGATGTTGTCGATCTCCGGCAGCTCCGGGTGGATGATCGCGTGCCGCCCGCCCGCGCCGCGGATGCGCAGCCCGCCGACGGTCAACTCGTCGCCGACGTGCACCGCGCGCCAGTTGCCGCCGAGTTGCGCCGCGGTCTGCGGGTCGGCGTAGAGCGCCGCATCCGGATTGGCCTCGACCAGCGCCGGGAGCCGCTCGGGATCGGCGTGATCCGGGTGCTGATGGGTGATCAGGATGGCCGACAGCCCGGTGATGCCCTCGAAGCCGTGGGAGAAGGTGCCCGGGTCGAACAGCAGTGTCGTCGGTGACCCAACTCCGGTCGGTTCGGTGCCGGGAAAGCTCGCGAGAAGGCAGGAATGCCCGAAGTGCGTCAGTTCCATGCTTACGATTGTGCAGCGCATACCGGCCCGGGGAGGTTAAGTGCTTCGAGTCATCCTGGCGGGAGTACTGGTCGGGGTGGCCGCGGTGGTGATTCCGCCCGCGGCCGCCGAACCGCAGACCTGCCCGCCCACCTGCGATGAGATCCCCGACACAGCCTGGCCCGCGCCGTGGTCGCTCCCGCTGAACAGCCGCTACCACTGGCCGCGGTTGGCCGACGTGGCCAAACCGACGTTGCAGAGCCGGTTCAAGTTCGAGGAGCTGTGCCGGACCCCGCGCCAGCGCGACGACCCGCGGGACTACGCGGTGGCCGCCAAGGCCGTCGTCGCCCACCCGGACGGGCAGTGGCAGCTCCAAGCCCAGGTGCTGCACTGGCGGGGTCAGACCTGGCACAGCGGCGACGTGGCGAACCAAGTGTTCGTCGCCGCAGTGGCCGCGCTGGAAGCGTGTCAGGTGACCGCCCCGGAATTCTCCCCGTCGATCACCACCGCGCAGATCGACCGGATGGCCGCGGTGATCAGCGGCCCGCAGGTGGTGCACCAGTATCTGGTGGTCAACCCGGCCAACGCCTCGATCGCCGAGTTGGTGCTGTGGACCACCCCGGGCGCGGAGGGCGTCCCGCCGGTGCGCTGGCCGATGGTGCCCGACGAGCGCGTCCTGGCGGCCATCGACGCCCCGCTGTGCGGCGCCTACCTGGGCTCGTGTGGGTCTTGAACTGTTCGGTGATATGTGGATAAACGCCATCGAGTGTGTGTTTCTTTGAGTGTGTGGGCGTGCACGCGGGGTGTGCATCCGCAGCCTGGGTATCGGTGGTTGCGTGGGGGCCGGATGCCGGTGCCGGCTCGCCGTTTGGGCTCGGGGGCACGATTTGGGTTGGTGTGGTTGAGGTGTCGACTGCTGGGCGGGTGGTGGTGTAGGCACGGGTGTCGTCGCATGTTCAGCAGCGGATCTGGACCGGCAGGTCGCGCGCCTGATCCGCTGAGCTACCGATAACGGGCACGTGGTGGGGCGAGGTGGTGACCGAGGTCGGGTCCGGGCTGGACGGGAAATGTCCGAAGATGCGGCGGATTTTGTCTGACCTGTCTGCGAGTGTGGTGGTTGTGGAGCATCGTGGCCGGCTGGCGCGCTTCGGGGTCGAACATCTGGAGGCGGCCCTGTCGGCGCAGGGGCGTCGCATCGTGGTGACCGACCGGGGTAAGGCAGAAGACGATCTGGTCGGGGCCATGATCGAGGTGCTGCCCTCGATGTGCGCGCGCCTGTTCGGCCGTCGTGGCGCGGGGAATCGGGCGATGTGGGCGGTCACCGCCACGGGGCAGTCCGAGGGGCTGTGATGGCGGGGAAGTTCGAGGTGCCCGACGGGTGGGTGTTACAGGCGTATCAGTACGCGATCGACCCGACCCAGGCGCAGGCTGCTGCGATGGAATCGCACGCGGGCGGGGCGCGGTTCGCCTACAACACGATGTTGCGGGCGGTGAAAGCCAATCTGGATCAGCGCGAGGCTGAGAGGTCCTACGGGATCGCCAAGGCTGATCTCACGCCGACACTGCCGTGGTCGTTTCAGTCGTTGCGCAACGACTTCAACAAGCGCAAACACCGGGTGGCGGTCCGCGAGGACGGGACGCCATGGTGGGGTGAGAACTCGAAAGAGGCGTACGCCAACGCGGTCAAGAACCTGTCGGTGGCGTTGAAGAACTGGGAAGACTCCCGTAGGGGTGCACGTAGCGGCCCGCGGATGGGGTTCCCGTCGTTCAAGTCGAAGCGTTCGACCAGGTCGTTCGCGTTCACCACCGGCGGGATCCGCGTCGAGGCGGACCGCCACCACGTGAGCTTGCCGAGAATCGGCACCGTGCGCGTGCACGAATCCACCCGCAAACTCGCGCGTCGCCTGGAGCAAGGTACTGCGCGGATCCTCAGGGCCACGGTGCGGTTCGAGCGTGGGGGTTGGCGGGTCAGTTTCACGGTCGTGGTGAAACGCGGCGTTGGCCGTCGCGCTCATACCAAACGCCTTGCCCCTGTGGTCGGTGTCGATCTCGGTGTCAAAGACCTGATCGTCGCGGCCACACCAGAGGGTCAGGAGGTATTGCGGGTCCGCGCACCGAAAGAACTCCAGCGAGCCAGTCGCAAGGTGCGGGCGCTGCAGCGTAAGGCCGCTCGCCAGCAGGGGCGGTGGGACGCGGTGGCTAAGGCTGAGCAAGAGCCGTCGAACGGGTGGTTGCGCACACAGCAGAGCATTGCCAAACAGCATGTGAGGGTGGCGAACCTGCGCCGCGACCGGCTGCACAAGCTGACCACCCTGCTCGCCCAGGGATTCGACGTGATCGGCACCGAGACGCTCGCGGTGAAGAACATGATGGCCTCCGGTGGGGCACGCAAGCGCGGTTTGAACCGTGCGATCGCTGATGCCGGCCTGGGCGCGTTCCTCCGCCAGATCGACTACAAGACATCCTGGTATGGCTCGGTGCGGGTGCGGGGCGACAGGTGGTATCCCAGCTCGAAGACATGTTCTGGCTGCGGTTCGGTGAAAGCCAAGCTGAGCCTGTCAGAACGTCGCTACGTCTGCGACTGCGGGTTGGTCATCGACCGTGATCTCAACGCTGCGATCAACCTCGCGCGCTATGCGCGCTCGGAGCAGAGTGCCTGCTTCGCTAATGGTGGAGCCGATCGTAAGACGACCGCCCCGGCGGCGCTGGTGGCGGTGAAGCCTGAATCCAGCAATGGAAGCGCCTCACCGCAAGGCGAGGCTGCCTGATGGACGAGCACACTCACGTTTACTCACCAGAAGGCAACGGTAGAGTTGAGCCGTTCTCCAACCCCAATGAACAAGGAGTCGCGCGTGGCGCGGGTGGTTGTGCACGTCATGCCCAAGGCCGAGATTCTCGACCCGCAGGGCCAGGCCATTGTCGGAGCCCTCGGCCGGCTCGGCCACGCCGGGGTGTCGGATGTCCGGCAGGGCAAGCGTTTCGAGCTCGAGGTCGACGACAGCGTCGACGACGACACGCTGGCCCAGATCGCCGAGTCGCTGTTGGCCAACACCGTGATCGAGGACTGGTCGATCAGCCGGGAGCCGCAGTGACCGCGCGGGTCGGGGTCATCACCTTCCCCGGCACCCTCGACGACGTCGACGCCGCGCGCGCGGTGCGTGCCGTCGGTGCCGAGTCGGTGAGCCTGTGGCACGCCGACGCCGACCTCAAGGGCGTCGACGCGGTGATCGTGCCCGGCGGCTTCTCCTACGGCGACTACCTGCGCGCCGGGGCCATCGCGCGGTTCGCGCCGGTGCTCGGCGAGGTGGTCGCGGCCGCCGAACGCGGGATGCCGGTGCTGGGCATCTGCAACGGTTTCCAGGTGCTCTGCGAATCCGGCCTGCTGCCCGGCGCGCTGACCCGCAACATCGGCCTGCACTTCATCTGCCGCGACGTGTGGCTGCGGGTGGACGCGACGGACACGGCCTGGAGCACCCGCTACGAACCGGGCGCCGAGATCCTGGTGCCGTTGAAATCCGGCGAGGGCCGCTACGTGGCCAGCGATGCCGTGCTCGACGAGCTCGAGGGCGAGGGCCGCGTGGTGTTCCGCTACGTGGAGAACCTCAACGGCTCCCAGCGCGACATCGCCGGGATCACCTCGGCCAACGGCCGGGTGGTCGGGCTGATGCCGCACCCTGAGCACGCCACCGAGGCGCTGACCGGTCCGTCCGACGACGGCCTGGGCATCTTCTACTCGGCGCTGGACTCGGTGCTGGCCGCCACGGGCTGATACCCCGGGGCGCCGCCGCCGCGCACAGCGGCGAAGATGGAGGCATGTCCGCCAGCGCCCCAGGGCTTTGTGAGTTCATCGACGCCTCGCCGTCGCCGTTCCACCTCTGCGCCACCGCCGCCGCCCGACTGACCGCCGCGGGGTACACCGAGTTGGCCGAGGCCGACGCCTGGCCGGCGGCGGGCCGCTTCTTCACCGTGCGCGCCGGGTCGTTGGTGGCGTGGGACAGCTCCGGCGCCCCCGATCGACCGTTCCGGGTGATCGGCGGGCACACCGACAGCCCGAATCTGCGGGTCAAGCAGAATCCCGACCGGGTGGTCGCGGGCTGGCGGGTGGTCGCGCTGCAGCCCTACGGCGGCGTCTGGCTCAATTCCTGGCTGGACCGCGATCTGGGGATCAGTGGGCGGCTCTCGGTGCGCGCCGGCGCCGGCATCGAGCATCCGCTGGTGCGCATCGACGACCCCGTGGTGCGGGTGCCGCAGCTGGCGATCCATCTGGCCGAGGATCGCGGCGCGCTGAAGCTGGACCCGCAGCGGCACGTCAACGGAGTGTGGGCGCTCGGCGATGCGCCGGCCTCGTTCGTCGGCTTCGTCGCCGAGCACGCGGGGGTCGACCCGGCGGACGTGCTGGGCTTCGATCTGATGACCCACGACCTCACCCCGGCCACGGTGTGGGGCGCCGACGGGGAGTTCGTCAGCGCGGCCCGGTTGGACAACCAGGCGACCTGCTATGCGGGGCTGGAGGCCTTGCTGGATCTCGGCGTGGACGTGGGCGCCACACCAGGCTCACACGTTCCGGTGTTGGCGCTGTTCGACCACGAGGAGGTCGGGTCGACCTCCGATCACGGCGCGCAGTCCGATCTGCTGGTGACGGTGCTGGAACGCATCGTGCTGGCCGCCGGCGGTGGTCGCGAGGACTTCCTGCGACGCACCGCGGCGTCGATGGTGGCCTCGGGGGACATGGCGCACGCCACCCACCCGAACTACGCCGACCGGCACGAGCCGGGACACCCGATCGTCGTCAACGGCGGTCCGGTGCTCAAGGTGCAGCCCAATCTGCGTTACGCCACCGACGGCCGTACCGCGGCCGCCTTCGAGCTGGCCTGCCGGCAGGCCGGGGTGCGGCTGCAGCGTTACGAGCACCGCGCCGACCTGCCGTGCGGTTCGACGATCGGCCCGATGACCTCCGCGCGCACCGGTATCCCGACTGTCGACGTGGGGGCCCCGCAGCTGGCCATGCACTCGGCGCGGGAGCTGATGGGCTCCCGGGATGTCGCCGCGTACACGGCCGCGCTGCGGGCCTTCCTCGTTCCGGGCTGACCCGGGATTACTGACCCGGTGCGGGGGCCGGGGTCTCGGCCGGCGTTTCGGCCGGGGTCTCGGCGGCGGTGTCCTCGACGAGGACCGCCTGCTCGTCGCCCTCGGTCCAGGTGACGGTCCCGTTCTGGAACGTGGTCTGCTTCTGACCCGCCTCGTTGGTGGTCTCGTCGCTGGTCGGGTAGCCCAGGTCACCCTGCGATCCGCCCAGTTCGTTCCACAGGTCGCGGATCTTGCCCCAGACCACGTAGGTGCCCTCTTCGGAGCTGATGATCACGCCGCCGTCGAACTGCTGGTAGACGCCGCCGTCCTCGTTGGTCTCCTGCGCCGCGATCGGTGCGCCCAGCGCACCCTGCGCGGTGGCGTCGAGGCTCTCGAACTTCTCCAACAGCACCCCGGAGACCACGTACTCGGTGCCGTCGGCGCCGGGGATGGTCGTCTGGGTCTCGGTGACCTCGACCTCGGTGGTCTCTTCGATGACCTCGGTCTCCTCGATGATCTCGGTCTCGGTGGTGGTGGCGGCGGTGTCGTCGGTGCTCTCACTGGTGCAACCGGCACCCGCCAGAGCGAAGCCGAGGGCGAGGGCCGAAACGGCCGCTGTCTTCTTAGTTACGTTGCGCATGGGCATCCTTTTCGTATGTGAATTTGTAACGTGACCGGAACATCACATTACGTACCGAAGCGAAATGGTTACCGGTAATCGCGAATTGTGGTAGCGAATCGCCGGTGTCGCCCCCCTGGTCGGCGCAATTCCCAATCGCTGTCGGACACCGACCGTAAAGTCACCGCCCATGGCGCTGCTTGTGGAAAATCTGACCATCGACACCCACGACCCGGACCGGCTGGCCGACTGGTGGGCCAGAGCGCTGGGCGCCGAGGCCGCGGCGCTGGTGCCGGGTGAATTCGTCACCGTCGCGCTGCCGTCCGGCCTGACCCTGGGCTTCCAACACGTCGAGGATCCGACGCCGGGCAAGAACCGGCTGCACCTGGATTTCAAGGCCGAGGACGTCGAGACCGAGGTCGAGCGGTTGGTGTCGCTGGGGGCCACCGAGACCGCCCGGCACTCCTTCGGCGACGACTTCCGCTGGGTGGTCCTCACCGACCCGGACGGCAACCAGTTCTGTGTCGGGTGAGCGCCGATCGCGGCGAAGCGGGCACTGCGGCGCGGGCTTACTAGACTGTGGCCGTGAAGTCCGGTCTCAGCCCTGAAACGCCCGCCGTCGACACCGTCGAGCAGGCCGCGGCCACCCCCGATCAACCCCAGCCGTTTCGCGAGCTAGGGCTCAAGGACGACGAGTACACCCGGATCCGGGAGATCCTCGGCCGCCGCCCCACCGACGCCGAGCTGGCGATGTACTCGGTGATGTGGAGCGAGCACTGCTCCTACAAGTCCTCCAAGGTGCACCTGCGCTACTTCGGGGAGACCACCACCGAGGAAATGCGCGCCGGGATGCTCGCGGGCATCGGCGAGAACGCCGGCGTGGTCGACATCGGCGACGGCTGGGCGGTGACGTTCAAGGTCGAATCGCACAACCATCCGTCCTACGTGGAGCCCTACCAGGGCGCGGCCACCGGCGTCGGCGGCATCGTCCGCGACATCATGGCCATGGGCGCGCGCCCGGTCGCGGTGATGGACCAGCTGCGCTTCGGCGCGGCCGACGCCCCCGATACCCGTCGCGTGGTGGACGGCGTGGTCCGCGGCATCGGCGGCTACGGCAACTCCCTGGGCCTGCCCAACATCGGCGGCGAGACCGTGTTCGACGCGTCCTACGCCGGCAACCCACTGGTCAACGCGCTGTGCGTCGGGGTGCTGCGCAAGGAGGACCTGCACCTGGCCTTCGCGTCGGGCACCGGCAACAAGATCATCCTGTTCGGCGCGCGCACCGGGCTCGATGGCATCGGCGGCGTGTCGGTGCTGGCCTCGGAGACCTTCGCCGGTGACGAATCCGGCTCGGGGCGAAAGAAGCTGCCCGCGGTGCAGGTGGGCGACCCGTTCATGGAGAAGGTGCTCATCGAGTGCTGCCTGGAGCTCTATGCCGCCGGTCTGGTGGTGGGTATCCAGGACCTCGGTGGTGCCGGATTGTCCTGCGCAACCTCGGAGTTGGCCTCCGCCGGCGACGGCGGCATGGCCATCGAGCTGGAGAAGGTGCCGCTGCGCGCGGCCAACATGACCCCGGCCGAGGTGCTGTCCAGTGAGTCGCAGGAACGCATGTGCGCCGTCGTCGCGCCCGAGAACGTCGAGGCGTTCCTGGCGGTCTGCCGCAAGTGGGAGGTGCTGGCGACCGTCATCGGCGAGGTGACCGACGGCGAGCGGCTGCACATCACCTGGCACGGGGAGACCGTGGTGGACGTACCGCCGCGCACGGTCGCCCACGAGGGGCCGGTCTACGAGCGTCCGGTGCAGCGCCCCGAGACCCAGGACGCGCTGATCGCCGACAGCTCCAAGAGTCTGCCCCGGCCGCAGACCGGCGCGGAGCTGCGCGCGACGCTGCTTGCGCTGCTGGGCAGCCCGCACCTGTGCAGCCGGGCGTTCATCACCGAGCAGTACGACCGCTACGTCCGCGGCAACACGGTGCTGGCCGAGCACGCCGACGGCGGGGTGCTGCGCATCGACGAGCAGACCGGGCGCGGCGTCGCGATCTCCACCGACGCCTCGGGCCGCTACACCCAGCTGGACCCGTACACCGGGGCGCAGCTCGCGTTGGCCGAGGCCTACCGCAACGTCGCGGTCACCGGCGCCACGCCCGTCGCCGTCACCAACTGCCTGAACTTCGGCTCGCCGGAGGACCCGGGCGTCATGTGGCAGTTCTCCCAGGCGGTCCGCGGGCTGGCCGACGGCTGTGCGGCCCTGGGCATTCCGGTCACCGGCGGCAACGTCAGCTTCTACAACCAGACCGGTGCCACGCCGATCCTGCCGACCCCGGTGGTGGGTGTGCTCGGGGTCATCGACGACGTGACCCGGCGCATCCCGACCGGCCTGGGCACCGAGCCGGGGGAGACGCTGTTCCTGCTCGGCGACACCCGCGACGAGTTCGACGGCTCGATCTGGGCGCAGGTCACCGCCGATCACCTCGGCGGCGTGCCGCCGCGGGTCGATCTGGCCCGCGAGCAGTTGCTGGCCGAGGTGCTGACCGCCGCCTCCCGCGACGGGCTGGTGTCCGCGGCCCACGACCTGTCCGAGGGCGGGTTGATCCAGGCGGTGGTGGAGTCCGCGCTGGCCGGCGAAACCGGTTGCCGCATCCTGCTTCCTGAGGATGCCGATCCCTTCGTCCTGCTGTTCTCCGAGTCGGCCGGGCGCGCGCTGGTGGCGGTGCCCCGCACCGAGGAGAGCCGGTTCCGCGCGATGTGCGAGGCGCGCGGGCTGCCCGCGGAGCGCATCGGCGTTGTCGACACCGGCGCCCCGGGCGCGGAGGCCGCCGTCGAGGTGCAGGGTCAGTTCACCGTGTCGCTGGACGAGCTCAGAACGACGTGGGAGGGCGTACTCCCGAAGCTGTTCGGATGATGCCGGCGTAATGACCCGCCCCGTCGAGCGCAGCGGACCCCACTCGCTGGTGGTTTGGGCGTGGGGGCTGCTTCGACTCGACTTCACCGGCGTCGCGTTCGGCGCGCTGTTCTTCTGCCTGTCGCTGACGCCGTCGCTGCTGCCGCGCAGTTGGCAGTTCGCCGGGCTGATCGGTGGGATGAACGCCGCCCTGGGTTACGGCATCGGGGTGCTCATCGGTAAGGGCTTCCGCCGCTTCGTGTTACGCAACCGCAGCTGGTGGCCGCCAGCAGTGCGCACCCAGGCCGCGCTGAAGGTGGCGACGGTGGGCGCCGCGATCACCGCGTCGGTGCTGATGGTGGTGCCGGCCACCCGCTGGCAACGCCAGGTGTCCGAGCTGATGGGTATCGCCGGTCCCGGCACGATCGGCTACACCCGGACATTGGTGGTCGCCGCCGCGGTCGCGGTGGCCCTGGTCGCCGTCTTCCGCGTGCTGCTGGACCTCACCAAACTGGTTGCGCGGCTGCTGATCCGACGCTGGCGGCTCAACAGCGAGGTGGCCCAGTTCATCGGCACCGCGGTGGTGGTGATCCTGGTCATCGCGCTGATCAACGGCGTGCTGCTCCGCGGCTTCCTCGCCGGCGCGAGCCGGGTGTTCCAGCCGCAGAACACCGCCACCCGGGACGGCGTCGAGCAGCCTCTCGAGTCCGAAAGGTCAGGCAGCCCGGACTCTTTCGCGTCCTGGGACTCGCTGGGCTACCAGGGCCGCAACTTCGTGGCCGCCGGTCCGGACGACGCCGAGCTGACCCGAATCAACGGCGCCCCGGCCAAGGAACCCATCCGGGTGTACGCCGGGTTGCAGACCGCCGAGACCGACGAGGCGCGGCTGGCGGTGCTGCTCAGCGAGTTGCACCGCACCAACGCCTTCGACCGCGAGGTCCTGGTGATCGTCCCGACCACCGGTACCGGCTGGGTCAACCCGGTCGCGGCGCGGGCGGTGGAGCTGATGTACAACGGCGACACCGCCATTGTGGCGCTGCAGTACTCGTACCTGCCCAGTTGGATCTCGTTCCTCGGCGACCAGCAGAAGTCGATGCGTTCGGGGCAGATGCTCATCGAGGCCGTGCACGACCGCTGGGCCGAGCTGCCGCCGCAGCAGCGACCCAAGCTGATGCTCTACGGCGAGAGCCTGGGGTCGATGGCGGGGCAGAGCGCCTTCGGTTACCTGCCGGACATCGCGCTGATGGGCTTCGACTCGGTGCTGTGGGTGGGGCCGCCGCAGGCCAGCCCGCTGTGGCGGGCCCTGATCGAGCGGCGCGACCCCCGCACCACCGAGGTGTCGCCGCGCTACGACAACGGGCGCACGGTCCGGTTCTCCCAGGGCGGCGACCCCGCGGAGGTCGCGCGCGACACCGCCGAACCGTGGGACGACACCCGGGTGCTGTTCCTGCAGCACGCCTCCGACCCGATCGTCTGGTGGTCACCGAATCTGCTGCTCTCCCGGCCGGATTGGCTGGTCGAGCCGCCCGGTCAGGATCGCACCACCGCCATGCGGTGGTACCCGTTCGTCACGTTCTCGCAGGTGGGTGCCGACATGCTCAACGCGGCGGACATGCCCGCCGGCCACGGCCACAACTACGACAACGTCATCCTTGACGGCTGGGTCGCCGTCGCGCCGCCGCCGGACTGGACCGCCGCGGACACCGAGCGCATTCGCCGGGCGCTGGTGCGGACCGTCGGCGCCGACGGACCGGAGTACTCCTGGTCGAGCTGACCGGGATGCCTACGGATTGATGGTGTACTCGCCCACCTGCCGGCCCCACACGTGGTCGACGAGCAGCGGGCTGCCGAGTTCGAGGTGGTTGTACGGCGCGATGCTCGCGCCGGTGTCCATCACCAGCGTCGGGGCCGGCCACAGCTCGCGGGTGATCGACTGCCAACAGCCGGGCCGACCGCCCGGGCCGCCCTTGGCGTTGACCCGGGGCAGGTTGTCCGGGTAGATGTACGGCGGCTCGGCGCCGGTCACCCCGCCGCCGCTGAAACTGTTCAGCGAGTAGCCGTTGGCGCCCAGCGCGCCGGCCACCCGCGGTGCGACCTGCGCGTAGTTGCGCAGCGTGCAGAACAGCGACGGGCTGTGCTCGTCGAACACGCGCGCCGTCGGCACCAGGTCGCGGGCGGCGGCCACCAGGTACGGGCCGGCGGGCTCGAAGGTGCCGGCGGCCGTCTGGCCGAAGCCGAGCGCGCCCAGCAGGGCGGCGTTGAGCGCGTCACGCTGCCGGTTCAGCGTGGCGGCCGTCGTGGCGGCGCCGGCCAGGGCGTCCAGGAGATCCGGTGCGGCCGCGGTGTACACCTCGGTCAGGTCGGCCAACCGGGCCGTGGTGTACCGCAATCGGGGCAGCCGCGGGTTGACCTCGTCGAGGATGGCGTTGCCGTCGGCCAGGGCGGCGCCGAACCGTCCGCCCAGTCCCGTCAGGCCCTCGGCGACCGCCGACAGCGTCGCGTTCAGCCGCACCGGGTCCAGCTGCTCCGAGATGGCCATGATGGACTCGAACAGCGTGTTGAATTCCGTGCTGACCGACCGGACCCGGATCGGGTCACTGGGCGAAAGACGTTGTGCCGAGGGGGCTTCGGGGGAGGTCAACGACACGTACTTGTTGCCGAACACGGTGGTGGCGGTGATGTCGGCGACGACGTTGGCCGGCAGCATCGCGGCGTAGCGCGGTTCGACGTCCACCGCCAGCCGGGCCGCGGTCGCCCCGTCGGCGGGCACCGCGGCCACGCCGGCGACCCGGCCGATCCGCACCCCGTTGAACGTCACCTTCGCGCCCGGCTCCAGCACCAGACCCGAGCGGTCGGCGTCGAGCGTCAGCCGCGTCGTGGCGGTGAACGCGCCGCGGAACTGGCCGTACCCCAGGGCGGCCACCAGCAGCACCAGCGCCGCGAAGCCCGCGCCGAGCGTCCGCCGCGTCGACGCGCGCAGTGCCCCGGCCATGGTCTGAGAACCTAGGGTATGGCCGCCCGCAGCAAAGCTGATCCGACAAAGACCCGTGCCGCGGTCGCCGCGGTGTTCGCGTGGCTGCGCGACGAGGCCGCCGCGGCCGCACCGCAACGCGCCGAACTCGCCGACGCCGTCCGACTCACCGCGCGGACCCTGGCGGCGCTGGCCCCGGGCGCGTCGGTGGAGGTGCGGGTGCCGCCGTTCGTCGCCGTGCAGTGCATCGAGGGACCGCGGCACACCCGCGGGACCCCGCCCAACGTGGTGGAGACCGACCCGCGCACATGGTTGCGCCTGGCGACCGGGCTGGTGCTGGTCGACGAGGCTGTCGCCGAGGGCGGGCTGGCGCTCTCCGGCCCGCGCGCCGCCGAGATCGCCCAGTGGCTGCCGGTGGTCAGCGGAAGTACGGATACTCCTGAACCCAGTGGAAGCCCCGGTTGAGCAGGGGGAGACCGCCCGGGTCGGTGCGCTGCAGCGTCACGGTGACCGGTTGGTCGGCGACGGTGCCGGCCAGGCGTAGTTCGTCGCCCGTGCGGGTGAAGGTGAACGCGCCCGTCTGGCCGCCGTCGAGCCGCAACGTCCCGGCCTCGACGTCGACGTCGGCCTGGGCCGGTTGCAGCGTGCCGTCCATCCGCTGCACCGCGGCGACCTCGGGGGCGTCGAAAACCAACCGCTGCCAGCGGGTGTCGTCGGTGGTCAACGGCGGTGCCACCGCGCCGTCGCGGACGAACTCCGACACCGTCCAGATCCCGTACAGCTCGGGTTTCGCGCTGCCGCCGCCGTAGCTGCGCCACGCGTCCCAGCTGATCGACGTCGTCCCCACCAATACCCAGAGCCCGACAAGCACCTGCACCGCCACGGCGATCCGGTTGGCGCGCGCCGAGGCGAACAGCGGCGGCTGGATCGCCGGTGCGGCCGGGCGGTGCAGCACCAGCACGTCGGCCAGCCGCCGCAGGTACGGGGCCAGCAGCACCAGGCTCAACAGCAGCAGGTGGAAGGACAGGATCTTCACCGGCACGTCGAACGTCATGTTCAGCAGGAACACCTGGGCCATGCTCGCCGCGCTGAGCAGGGCGCCGAGCGTCGCGGTGCGCGGCAGGAACAGCAACAGCCCGCCGAGGACCTCCACGCCGCCGAGCAGCATCTCGTACGGATACGAGCTGCCGACCTGCAGCCACAGCACCGAGGCCGGGCTGAACTCGCCGTAGGGCTGCAGCAGCGCGCTGGGCGGCGGCGCGGGCATCTGGGTGGGGATCAGCTTGGCCATCCCGTAGAACAGCATCTGCCCGCCCAGGCACAACCGGACGAACACCAGGAACCAGGCGTGCAGCCGGTCATACCGGAGCCGTCGCCGGTCGGCCAGCGACCACACCGCCGTCGCGAGCACCGCCACCACCAGCAGACAGAACACGAACACCCAGATCACGGCCTGATCCCCGCTGCCGGAATCGGGGCGCAGGTGCGCGTCGATCCCGAACACCGTGCGGCCGACCCAGCTCAGCGCCGGGTCCAGCAGCACCAGCTGCCACAGCACCGCGCGGTCGGGCAACAGCGTGGCGAAGATTCCCGTGAAGGCGAAGGTGATCTGCGCGAACAGCAGGCAGAACAGCCCGAAGTAGACGAAGCAGAACCGGAAGGCTATCCGGGTGGCCGGGCGCCAGGGCGGGACCGGCGCGTCCTCGGCGTTTGCTGGCGGGCTCGCCGGGTCGGACTGGGCCGTGTGCACTCGTACCTCCGTAATCCCCCGTTGCCGCTGCGCGGGCGCAACGATGCCGCGCCCGGCGTCGCGGCGCAAGAGAATATGTCCGTCGAGTTCGCAAAGAATGCTGTCGCACAACAGGTTTCGCGGCAGAGAAAAACTGCGGTCGGCCGCCCGTCCCGCGACTGTGGGGGCGTCGCCCGCGCGGGTCGGAGTGTGACATTGCCCACCGTAAACTGCCTGGCCTGCAAAGAATCGGTTGCGGGTGGCTTTACTGGCCGTCAGGTGGCCGTAGACTGAACCGTGTCACCCACCCCGCCTCAGGGAGCAGCCCGCAACGTGACCAACGAACCGATCGAACTCGAGAATGCCCCCCGCGAAGAATGCGGTGTGTTCGGAGTGTGGGCCCCCGGCGAGGAAGTCGCCAAGCTCACCTACTACGGCCTGTACGCGCTGCAGCACCGCGGACAGGAAGCCGCCGGCATCGCCGTCGCCGACGGCTCGCAGGTGCTGGTCTTCAAGGACCTGGGTCTGGTGAGCCAGGTCTTCGACGAGCAGACGCTGGCCGCCATGCAGGGCCACGTCGCCGTCGGGCACTGCCGCTACTCCACCACCGGCTCGACCACCTGGGAGAACGCCCAGCCGGTCTTCCGCAACACCACCGCCGGCACCGGCGTCGCGCTGGGGCACAACGGCAACCTGGTGAACACCACCGAGCTGGCCGCGCGCGCCCGCGACGCCGGGCTGATCGACATGCGCGGGGCGCCGGCGGCCACCACCGACTCCGACATCCTCGGCGCCCTGCTGGCGCACGGGGCCGCCGACTCCAGCCTGGAGCAGGCCGCCCTGGAACTGCTGCCGTCGGTGCGCGGCGCGTTCTGCCTGACCTTCATGGACGAGAACACCCTCTACGCCGCCCGCGACCCCTACGGCGTCCGGCCGCTGGCGTTGGGCCGCCTGGATCGCGGCTGGGTGGTGGCGTCGGAGACCGCGGCCCTGGACATCGTGGGTGCATCGTTCGTCCGCGACATCGAGCCCGGTGAGCTGCTGGCCATCGACGCCGACGGCGTGCGGTCCTCGCGCTTCGCCAACCCCACCCCCAAGGGTTGTGTCTTCGAGTACGTCTACCTGGCCCGCCCGGACAGCACCCTGGTCGGCCGTTCGGTGCATTCGGCGCGGGTGGACATCGGCCGGCAGTTGGCCCGCGAGATGCCCATCGACGCCGACCTGGTCATCGGCGTCCCGGAATCCGGCACCCCGGCCGCCGTCGGATACGCCCAGGAGTCCGGCATCCCGTTCGGGCAGGGCCTGATGAAGAACGCCTACGTGGGCCGCACCTTCATCCAGCCGTCCCAGACCATCCGTCAGCTCGGCATCCGGCTCAAGCTCAACCCGCTGCGGGAGATGATCCGCGGCAAGCGCCTGATCGTCGTCGACGACTCGATTGTCCGCGGCAACACCCAGCGGGCGCTGATCCGGATGCTGCGCGAGGCCGGTGCCGTCGAGGTGCACGTGCGCATCGCGTCGCCGCCGGTGAAGTGGCCGTGCTTCTACGGCATCGACTTCGCCTCGCCGGCCGAGCTGATCGCCAACGCGGCCAACGTCGACGGTGCCCAGGACGAGATGCTCGACGCGGTCCGGCACGCCGTCGGCGCCGACACCCTGGGCTACATCTCGCTGGAAGGCATGATCAGCGCCACCGAGCAGCCCGCCTCGCGGCTGTGCTGCGCGTGCTTCGACGGCGTTTACCCCATCGAACTGCCCAGCGAGTCCGCGCTGGGCAAGAACGTCATCGAGCACATGCTGGCCAACGCCGCCCGCACCGGCGGCCCCGCCGTCGGCGCCGTGCAGGCCGACAACGACAACGCATCGGCGCTGCGGCGGCCCTGACCGAGTAGCCGGAGTACGGCCGGGAGACTCGCCCGGTAGATTGAGCATCGATGATCGAGCGTGCTCAAGACCCCGTTGATTCTGATGTCATCTCGTATGCGTCGGCCGGGGTCGACATTGAGGCCGGCGACCGCGCCGTAGAACTGTTCAAGCCGCTCGCGGCCCGGGCCACCCGCCCCGAGGTGCGCGGCGGTATCGGCGGCTTCGCGGGGCTGTTCGCGCTGCGAGGTGACTACCGGGAGCCGCTGCTGGCGTCCTCCACCGACGGCGTGGGCACCAAGCTGGCCGTCGCGCAGGCGATGGACAAGCACGACACCGTGGGCCTGGACCTGGTCGCGATGGTCGTCGACGACCTCGTGGTCTGCGGCGCCGAACCGCTGTTCCTGCAGGACTACATCGCGGTCGGGCGGACCGTGCCCGAACGGGTGCAGGCGATCGTCGCCGGCATCGCCGAGGGCTGCGTGCAGGCCGGCTGCGCCCTACTGGGCGGCGAGACCGCCGAGCACCCCGGGCTGATGGCCCCCGACCACTACGACATCTCCGCGACCGGCGTGGGTGTGGTGGAGGCCGACGACGTGCTGGGCCCGGACCGGGTCCGGCCCGGTGACGTCATCATCGCGATGGGCTCCTCGGGGCTGCACTCCAACGGGTATTCGCTGGCCCGCAAGGTGCTCCTGGAGATCGACCGGATGAACCTGGCCGGACACGTCGAGGAGTTCGGTCGCACGCTCGGCGAGGAACTGCTGGAGCCGACCCAGATCTACGCCAAGGACTGCCTGGCGCTGGCCGCCGAGACCCAGGTGCGGACGTTCTGCCACGTCACCGGCGGCGGTCTGGCGGGCAATCTGGAACGCGTGATGCCGCCCGGGTTGGTCGCCGAACTCGACCGGGGGACGTGGACGCCCGCACCGGTTTTCGGCATGATCGCCCAGCGCGGACGCATCGAGCGGGCCGAAATGGAGAAGACGTTCAACATGGGCGTCGGGATGGTCGCCGTGGTCGCGCCGGAGGACACCGACCGGGCCCTGGCGATCCTGACCGCCCGCCATCTGAACTGCTGGGTTCTGGGCACCGTGCAGAAGGGCAAGAAAGATGCCCAACGTGCGAAGTTGGTGGGCCGACACCCGAGGTTCTAGTGGTGAGGCGGGGGCGGCGCCTCAGCGCCGCCAGCTGTCCTCATCGCTCCAGCGGTCGTCGGCGAGGTCGTCGTCGCGATCACTGTCGGACGACCCGCCCAGCTCCCGCTGTAGACGCTCGAAGTCGGTTTGCGGAGTGTTGTACTTCAACTCTCGTGCAACCTTGGTCTGCTTTGCCTTAGCCCGGCCTCGGCCCATGGGGGAACCCCCTCGCGCAATAACGGAGCGGCCCAATTGCAGGCGGCTCCGATCTGAGTGTGATTATTTTCCTGCGACCAGCTTACCGTGCCCCGGCGCGGAGTGCTGGTAGGCCCGGTAGCCGCGGGCGTCACACCTCATCCGGAGCGGCCGCGGAGCCGTTCCACTGCCAGCTTCCCAGCACCGGCGGTATCGGCCGGCGGCAGCGAATCGGCGTCGATACTGGCGCTGACCGCCACCTCGCCGCCGGTGTTGAGCTCGGTCTCGGCGGGCAGGCCCCGCTTGAGCAGCGCCAGCGCGATCACGCCATCGTCGACGTGATCGACGACCGTGCCCAGCCGACCGACGGCGCGACCACCGGCCGTCAGCGGGTCCCCGGTCGCGGGCCGGTCGGCCGACCCGTCGAGGTGCAGCAGCACCAGCATGCGGGGCGGCCGCCCGAGGTTGTGCACCCGCGCCACGGTCTCCTGGCCGCGGTAGCAGCCCTTGTCGAGGTGGACGGCGCCCAGACCGGCGTCGCCGATCCAGCCGATCTCGTGCGGGATGGTGCGCTCGTCGGTGTCCACGCCCAGCCGGGCCCGCAGCGCCGCGACGCGATGCGCCTCGTAGGTCCACACGCCGGCGCGCCGAGCCCCGGCCCGCTCCAGCCGCGCCAGCCAGTCCTCCTTGTCGGCGCGGGGCACCAGCAGATCCAGCTCCACGGGGCCGCCGTCGGTGCTGGGCAGCCGGCGCAGGAACCCGCCGTCGGGCAGCGCCACGGCCGCCATCGTCGGCGGCAGTTCGCCCACGCCCAGCGCCTCGCGCAGCCCCGGATCGTCGAGACGGGGGCCGATCAGCGACAGCACGGCCAGGTCGGCGGCGGCGGGCTCCACCTTCGACCAGAACACCATCTTTTTGAGGAAGGCCAGCAACGGTTCGGCGCGCCACGGCTCGGTGTCGAGGTAGGTCACCCCGCCGAGTTCGGTCTGCAGCCAGTGGTCCTCCACCCGGCCCTGCCCGTCCAGGCTCGAGTTCTCGGTGCTCTGGCCGTCGGGCAGCTCGGCGACGTGTTGGGTGGAGATGGTGTGCAGCCAGCTCTGGCGCTCCGGGCCGGTCAGCTGCAGGACGCCGCGGTGGGAGCGGTCCACGACGACGGCCTCGGTGGCCGCGGCGCGCTGCTCGCCGAGCGGGTCGCCGTAATGCCAGATCGCACCGGCGTCGGGATGGGTATCGGGGACGGGAACGGGAACGGCTGTCACACGTCAACTCTACGTACGACGGGGATAAGCTTGGCCGCCATGGCGGTGGTGGTCACCCTCGACGGCGAGACGCGTAATCCCGATGCGCCGTTGCTGCACGCCGACGATCTGGCCGCGGTGCGCGGCGACGGCGTGTTCGAGACGCTGTTGGTGCGCGACGGGCGGGCCTGCCTGACCGAGGCGCACCTGGCCCGGCTCACGCATTCGGCCAAACTCCTGGACCTGCCCGCCCCGGACCTGAGCGCCTGGCGGGCCGGTATCGAGAAGGCCGCCGCCGAATGGGTCGCGCAGTCCGCGGCCGAGGGGGCGCTGCGGCTGGTGTACAGCCGGGGCCGCGAGCACGGCACGTCGCCCACCGCCTACGTCACCGTCGGCGCGCTGCCCGACCGGGTCGCCGCCGCGCGCCGCGACGGCATCGGCGTGGTGACCCTCGAACGCGGCCTGCCCGCCCACGGGACCGACGCCATGCCCTGGCTGTTGGCCGGCGCCAAGACGCTGTCCTACGCGCTGAACATGGCCGCGCTGCGGCACGCCGCGCGCCTCGGCGCCGACGACGTGATCTTCGTCAGCACCGACGGCTACCTGCTGGAGGGGCCGCGCTCCACCGTCGTCATCGCCACCGAGGTCGACGGTCGGACCACCTTGCTGACGCCGCCGCCCTGGTACCCGATCCTGCGCGGCACCACCCAGCAGGCGCTGTTCGAGGTGGCCCGCGACGCCGGCTACGACTGCGACTTCCAGCCGCTGCGGCCGACGGATCTGGCTGCGGCGCAGGCTATCTGGCTGGTCTCGGCGATCACGCTGGGGGCCCGGGTGCACACCCTGGACGGACGGCGGCTGCCGGCGGCGGGCTCGATCGCCGCCGAATTCGGGCGGCTGGTCGACGCCGCGGTCACCAACGACCGCTGACGGGACAAAAATCCCTTGTCGGCCGCGCGGTCCTCAAGTACGGTCGGCCGTACACAGGGAAGGAGGTGGTCCGACAAATTGAGTGACTTATGGACATGTGAGGTGGCTGTCCGCTAGCAGCGCCAGGCGAGGAATCACCTGCGACGCGCGGGCGAATTCCAGCAGCCACCCGGCCCCCGAGCCCCCAGTTCGTCCGACTGTGGACCTATGGCTCGGGGGCCGCCCCATGTTCGGGGCCGGATGACATCCGCTGCGCGGATGCGCGATGATGCCGCCATGGGTCATCGGTGGGCAGCCACGCAGTCCGTCCTCGGTGTGGCCGTCGGGGTGGCCCTTGCGACCCTGTCGGGCTGCGCGATCCCCAGCGGGCAACCGCAGGCGGCGCCGTCGTGCGAGCATCAGGACCTGGCCACGCTGTATCCGGAGATCTTCACTTTCGGCACCGACCAACCCGCCTATCCGCCGTGGTACATCGGCGACAACCCGGCCAACGGGGAGGGTTTCGAATCCGCGGTCGCCTATGCCGTCGCCGACCGGCTGGGCTACGCGCCCGAGCAGGTGCGGTGGGTGCGGATTCCGTTCAACACCGCGATGGCGCCGGGTCCCAAGCCCTTCGACGCCGACCTCTCCCAGTTCTCCATCACCGACCAACGACGCGAGATCGTCGACTTCTCCGCGCCCTACTACGACGTGACGCAGGCCGTGGTGGCCCTGCGCGGTTCGCCGGCCGCGGCGGCCACCAGCCAGGACGATCTGCGCCCGCTGCGGATCGGTGCGCAGGTCGGCACCACGAGTTCCGGGGCGGCGCGCTCGGTGGGCGCCCTCGAGCCGGTGGCGGTGTACAACACCAACGTCGAGGCCAAGCGGGCGCTGGCCGAAGGGCAGATCGACGCGCTGGTGCTCGACCTGCCCACCGCGATCTCCATCCAGGCCGAGCTGGCCGACAGCCTCATCGTCGGGCAGCTGCCCACGACGGGGGAGCCCGTGGAGCAACTGGGCATGGTGCTGGACAAGGACAGCCGGCTCACCGGGTGCGTCTCGCAGGCCGTGGAGGCGCTGCGCGACGAGGGGGTGCTCGACGAACTCGAGCGTCGCTGGCTGTCCGACGGGACGCGCCCGCGGACGCTGAGCTGACTACTCGCCGGCCGGGCCGGGCGCCAGGGTGCTGCACGCCTCCATGGCCTTGTCCCAGGTCTCCTGGTCGACGTCGGCCGGCGGGCCGACGGGGGAGGCCGCCGACTCGTCGACGCCATGCTCGGTCAGGCAGCTCGCGAACGATCCGTGCTCGACGGTCGTGGTCTCCTCGACGGTGGTCTCCGCGGGATCCGAGGACTCCGATCCGCAGCCGACGAGGGCCGCCAGGCCCACCAGACCCGCGACGCTGAACGCTTGGACATGGCGTAGACGCATAGAGATCTCCCCGAGCTAGACGGTGCTGGTTGACTATCCGATGAAGCGCGACAGCCGGGCCGACAGGTGCGGGACCAGGCCGCCGTCGGCGTCGACCCGCTCCTCAACATAGGCCAGATCGCCGCCCTCGACGATGCCGTAGAGGCGTTTCGCGCCGCCGACGAGCACACCGGACTGGCTGCGGGCCAACGCGTCGGTGGCCAACTCCCAGGAAGCCTGGTTCAGCGGGCGGCCGTAGAACAGTTCGACATAGCCGGTGGAGTGGGCCAGCAGCAGCTCGATGGCCTGTGCTTCGCTGGGGTCGTT
>JAEWRC010000215.1 GCA_023460175.1 Actinomycetes bacterium | reverse complement strand
GCTCATGACCACGTTGACACCGATCTCGGATGCCGTCGGTGTGGCGGTATCCGGACTGTCCTCCAAGGACTTCCGCGCTCGGCAGACCGCCGACCAGTGCCGCGAACTGTTGCATCGCCACGGCGTCGTCGTCTATCGCCAAGCAGACATCTCCGACG
This sequence comes from Actinomycetes bacterium, assembly GCA_023460175.1. Classification (GTDB taxonomy): domain Bacteria; phylum Actinomycetota; class Actinomycetes; order Mycobacteriales; family Mycobacteriaceae; genus Mycobacterium. The sequence goes on along the minus strand of JAEWRC010000215.1, from coordinate 5,780 downwards.
GGGATCTCGTGACCTTCAGCCGAGCACTCGGCAAGGTGGTAGTGGCCAAAACCGGTGCGCACCCCGATCATCCGGAGATCTCGCCGGTCAGCCTGGATCCCGCGAAGAGTCAGTTGGCAGGCCTACGGCGCAGCACCATCTTCTGGCACGCCGACGGTTTGTTGGACACCGTCCCCCAGAAGGCCACTCTGCTCACCGCACGCGACGTCGCCGACGACGGCGGCGACACCGAGTTCGCGAACACGTATGCCGCCTACGACGCGCTGTCCGAGGACAGGAAGGCGGAACTGGCCGCTTACCGAGTCGTGCACAGCGTCGCCGCATCGCAATTGCTGCTCAACCCCGACCCGTCCCCCGAGGAGCGGGCGATGTGGGATCGCGCGGGCGCCCGCGAGCACCCCTTGGTGTGGCGACACCGCGACGGCCGTCACTCACTGTTGATCGGCGCGACGGCAGGCGAGATCGTCGGCATGTCACCCGACGACGGCCGGGCCCTCTTGGATGAACTACTCACCTGGACAACTCAACCGCAGTTCGTGCTACGCCACCAATGGACGGTCGGCGACCTGGTCGTGTGGGACAACACCGGGATGCTGCACCGCGCCATTCCCTACGAACCCACCTCGCCGCGGTTGATGCATCGCACCACCCTGGTCGGCGAAGAGGCCATTTCCTAGCATGACACCACGGATCGAACCCCTTCGGCCGCAAGACTTTCCTCGCGAAATGCGGGTCGCGCTGGCAGCTCTGCGTCCACCGAAGCCACGACACGAGGCACTACCCACCACCGACCGGCCCAAGGCCTTGAAGGTGCTGGGCGCACTGGCGCACCACCCGGCACTGGCGCAGGCCTATTTCACTTTCAACGGCCATCTGCTCCGGGCCACCACGCTCAGCGAACGGCACCGGGAACTCCTCATCATGCGCGTCGCAGCCGTCCGCAAGTGCGGCTACGAATGGGCGCAACACCTGTTCGTGGCGCGCGACGCCGGACTGAGCGACGAAGAGATCGGCCGTATCGCCTACGGACCCGATGCACCGTTCTGGAGCGCGCTGGAATCCGCGATGCTGCGTGCCGTCGACGAACTCATCATCGACGGCACGATCAGCATCGCGACCTGGCAATCATTGGCGGCCGACCTCGACACCCAGCAGCTGCTCGATCTCATCTTCACCATCGGTGGGTACGACACCCTTGCCGGGATGTTCAACTCCCTCGATCTCGGTATCGACGACGATATCTACGAGTTGATGCAGCGGTACGACGAGCTTTTCTAACGGACGCGGCGCTCGCTAATCGGCGTGGATGTCGGAGGGGTGCACGGCCAGCGGGGTGACGTGGATGTCCATGTAGGGGAACAGCGGCAGACCGGAAAGGATCTGGTGCAGCTCGTCATTGGACTCGACGTCGAAGACCGAGTAGTTGGCGTACTCGCCCACCACCCGCCAGATGTGCGGCCACTTGCCGGCCCGTTGCAGGTCCTGGGAGTAGCGCTTCTCCCGGTTCACCAGATCGCTGCGCCGCTGCGGATCCATGTTCTCGGGGATCCGCACGTCCATGCGCACGTGGTACAGCATGTCAGGCCTCCACCGGGTCGAGGACGAAGTAGTAGGTCATCGCTTCCGAGCCGTCCGGGCGCGGCTGCGGGTCGAGCATGAGTTCGGGCTTGACCGCGCTGGCGATGTCGTCGGAGTTGTGCGGGTCGCCGGGGAAATACAGCTGCGCGGTGAGCGATTCGTGGCCCGGGGCGGACACCTTGACGTGCAGGTGCGCCGGACGCCAGGCGTGCCAGCCGGCCGCAGCGATCAGCTTGCCGCAGGACCCGTCGGTGGGGATCTGGTACGGCGCGGGCCGGATGGTGGAGATCTGGAAGTTGCCGTCGGTCCCGGTGGAGAAGCTGCCGCGCAGATTCCACTCCGGCAGCCCGGGGGCGAACTGCGAGTAGAACCCGTCGGCGTCGGCGTGCCACAGTTCGATCTTGCCCGCCAACGGTTTTCCGTCGGTGGAGGTGATGCGGCCGTCCCAGACCAGCGGTGTGCCGGCCTCGTCCTCGCGCATGGGCATGGTGCCCACCGCGCCGAGTTCCGGCGAGTCCGGCACGTAGTACGGGCCCTCGATGCTGCCCTTGTTGCCCTGCCGGTGATCGGTGGCGACCTCTTCGACGACGTGCTCGACCCACACGTCGAGGAACAGCGGCCACTCCCCGTCCTGGCCGACGTTGATCAGCCACGCCTTGAGCGCGTTGTACTCGTCGTAGGAGACCTTGTGCTTGCGGATGGTGGCGTGCACGGCGTCGAGCACCTCGCGCGCGAGCATGTCGACCCGCTCGGGCGGGGTGTCCTTGACGGCCTCGAACGGGGACTTGTCGGCGTGGAAGCGTTCGGTGGCCGACGCTCCCGAGGCCGCCGCCGAGGCGTGCTCTGCCGGGCTCTCCATGGTGGTCATTTCGCGGTGTTCTCCTTCGTCAATATTCCTGATCGACGGGTTTGATCGACTGGGGTGCGTTCAGTTGTCGGTGCGATACCGGGTGAGTTTGTCGGGGTCCAGGTCGACGCCGAGACCGACGCCGAACGGCACGCGCAGAACGCCGTCGCTGATCCGCAGCGGCTCGGCGAGCAGGTCGTCGGACATGTCCAGGAAGTTCGACAGCTCGCCGGCGCGCCGCGAGGTCAGCTCGTGGGCGGCGCCGAAGGTGACCGCGCAGGCGGTGCCGAGTTGGCCGTCGATCTGGTTGCCCATCACCACCTCGAGCCCGAGCCCTTCGGCCAGGTGGTGCACCCGGGTGGAGCCGGTGAACCCGGTGCGGGCGGTCTTGATGCTGATCGCGGTCGCCGACCCGCCGAGCACCTCGCGGGTGACGTCGGCCGGGGTGGGCACCGATTCGTCGGCGATGAACGGGACGTCGAGCTTGCCGACCAGCCAGCGCCGGCCCAGCACGTCGTCGGCCGGGTTGAGCTCCTCGGCGAACAGCAGGTCCAGGTCGGCCATCTCCTTCATGGCCCGCATCGACTCGGCGGCCGTCCAGCCGCGGTTGCCGTCGACGTAGAGCTCGATGGTGTCGCCGAAGCGTTCCCGCAGCGCCCGCACCACGGCGGTGTCCAGCTGCACCGGCCGGCGGCCGACCTTGACCTTGAACGTCGAGATGCCGTAGCGCTCCAGCATCTTCTCCGCCTCGGCGACCATGGCGGCGGGATCGTCGAAGCCCAGCATGTGGCTGACCCGCATGCGGTCGGTGTAGCCGCCGAGCAGATCGGAGACCGGCAGTCCCAGGGTGCGGCCCAGCGCATCCCAGATCGCCATGTCGACGGCGGCCTTGGCGGTCGGGTTGCCGACGGTGCGGGCCAGCCGCGCGTGGGCGACCTCGCGTTCGGTCAGGCGCAGCCCGACCAGTTGCGGGGTGAACACGCCGTTGATGACGGCGATGATGCCGGCCTGGGTCTCGCCGTAGGTGAACGGCCGCGGCGGGGCCTCGGCGATGCCGACGATGCCGTCGTCGGTGTGCACGCGCACCAGGACGTGTTCGGCGGTGTGCACCTCACCGGAGGCGAACTTCAGCGGCTTGGTGTACGGAATGGCGAACGGGATCGCCTCGACCGCAGTGATTTTCACTGGTTCTCCTTCACGAACGCGGCGGAAAGGACGTCGACGACGGACGGCACCAGCGGGTTCTCGGTGCCGCGGCGCCAGGCCAGGGCCAACTCGATGCTGCCGCCGTCGACCAGATCGCGGAACACCACGCCCTCGAGCGGCAGGGACCGCACCGACTGGGGCACCACCGCGATCCCGAGGCCGGCGGCCACCAGGGCCAGCAGCACCGCGGTCCCGGACACCGCGTGCTCGCGGTGCGGGACGAACCCGGCGGCGCGGCAGCTGCGCAGCACCGCCTCGTTGACCGCCGAGTCGCGACCGGCGTAGGCGACGAACGGTTCGTTGCGCAGATCCGTCATGGACACAACGGGTTCCACGGCCAGCCGGTGGTCGACCGAGACCGCCAGCACCAGCGACTCGACGTCGATGGTGCGCATCTCGATCTCCTCGCCGACCGCGGGCGGCCGGAGCACGCCGAGGTCCAGGGCGTCGTTGCGCAACGCATCACACTGGGCCGGGGTCAGCAGGTCGGCCTGGATCTCCAGTGCCGCGTCGGGAAGTTCGCGTTTGACCACCCGCGCGATGCGCGGCAGATACGAGAAGGCCGCCGTGCCGGTGAGGCCGAGGCGCAGCAGCCCGCTGCGGCCCGCGGCGATCCGGCGCACACCGCGTTCGGCGTCGTCGACGTGGGCCAGGATCCGGTCCGCCTCGCCGCGCAGGAACTCCCCGGCCGCGGTCAGCGACACCTGCCGGGTGGTCCGGTTGAACAGCGTGACGTCCAGTTCGGACTCGAGTTGGCGGATGGCGTAGGACAGGGCCGGCTGCGCGACGTGCAGCCGCTCGGCGGCCTGACCGAAATGGCAGGTCTCGGCCACGGCGGCGAAGTACCTGAGGTGCCTCAGCTCCATGCCTCGCTCCTGACTCGATACGCCTGTGATGGGTGACACAGTCGACGTTAGGCGCTCAACCAATAGAGAACAAGGACTTAATTACGGGTGAATGATTGATTTTGATTATCAATCCCACCCCAGGTCTGGACTAGCAATATGCCTAGTGTGACGATCACCACTGAATGTGACAGTGGGTGCCCAGAGCACATTTCCGAGCTCTCCAGAAGAACCGGAGGCCACGATGACCACTTCACTGCCGCGGACGTCCGCCGGCGTCAGCACCCACCTCGACCACATCCTTGCGGATGCGGTGGTGGAGGACCCGGCTGCCGGTGTGTACCGGGCGAATCGCCGGATTTTCACTGATGAAGAGATTTTCGAGTTGGAGATGGAACACATCTTCGAGGGCAACTGGGTGTATCTGGCCCATGAGTCCCAGATCCCCAATCCCGGTGACTACTTCACCACCTATATCGGGCGCCAGCCCGTGGTGATCAGCCGCGACCGCAAGGGCGAGCTGCATTGTCTGATCAATGCGTGCTCCCATCGGGGGGCGATGCTGTGCCGCCGCAAGACCGACAACCGCCCCACCTTCACGTGTCCGTTCCATGGCTGGACGTTCCGCAACGACGGCTCCCTGCTCAAAGTCAAAGACCCTGACGGTGCCGGCTATCCGGACTCGTTCAACACCGACGGCTCCCACGACCTGACCCGGGTCCGCATGGAGTCCTACCGCGGGTTTTTGTTCGGCTCGGTCAACGACGACGTCCTGCCCCTCGAGGAGCATCTGGGGGATTCGGTCAAGGTGATCGACCTGCTGGTCGACCAATCCCCCGACGGGCTGGAAGTCGTGCCCGGGGCCTCGACCTACACCTACGACGCGAACTGGAAAGTCCAAGCCGAAAACGGCGCTGATGGCTACCACGTCTCGGCGGTGCACTGGAACTACGCCGCCACCACCTCGCGGCGCTCCTCCGGCGAATCGACCAACGTCACCAAAACCCTGGACGCCGGGGGCTGGGGCAAATCCGGCGGCGGCTACTGGTCCTTCCCCCACGGCCATTTGTGCCTGTGGACCTATGCCGCCAACCCCGAAGACCGGCCGCTGTGGGACCGCCTCGACGAACTCAAGGCCACTTATGGGGAGGCCAAGGGGGAATTCATGGTCAAGGGTTCGCGCAACCTGTGCCTGTATCCGAATGTGTATCTGATGGATCAGTTCTCCACCCAGATCCGGCATTTCCGCCCGATCGCCCCGGACAAGACCGAAGTCACCATCTACTGCATCGCCCCCAAGGGCG
>JAEWRC010000214.1 GCA_023460175.1 Actinomycetes bacterium | reverse complement strand
CAGCACCACCAGGTCGGCGTCGTCGAGGGCGCGCGGGTCCGCGGCGAACACCACGTCCAGATCCGGTTCCAGGCCCAGCGCGTCGAGGTCGGTGAAGTTGCTGATCCGCGGCAACCGCACGACCGCCACCCGCCGCGCGCCGACATCGGCCGACCGACGCGACTGCAGGTCCAGCGCGTCCTCGGAATCCAGCCAGACCTCCGGGCTCCACGGCAGCGTCCCGAAGACGCGGCGGCCGGTGAGGCGCTCGAGGTCGCCCAACCCCGGGGCCAGCAGCGCCGGGTCGCCCCGGAACTTGTTGACGATGTAGCCCGCCACCAACGCCTGATCCTCGGCCGACAGCAGCGCGACGGTGCCCAGGAACGCCGCGAACACCCCGCCGCGGTCGATGTCGCCGACCACCACCGTCGGCAGTCCGGCGTGCCGGGCCAGGCCCATGTTGACGTAATCGCCTGCGCGCAAATTGATCTCGGTGGGGCTACCGGCCCCCTCGGCGACCACCACGTCGAAGCGCGCCGCCAGGTCGTCGAAGGCCGCGTGCGCCGCGTCGGCCAGTGCGCGCCGCCCGTCCAGCCAGTCCGCCGACGACACCGCGCCCCAAGGTTGCCCCATCAGTACGACGTGGCTGCGCCGATCGCTGCCCGGCTTGAGCAGCACCGGGTTCATCGCCGGCTCGGGCTCGGCGCGCGCCGCGCGGGCCTGGACCCACTGGGCCCGGCCGATCTCGGCGCCGCCGCCGTCGGCCCCGACGCAGACCATCGAATTGTTGGACATGTTCTGCGCCTTGTACGGCGCCACCTTCAGGCCGCGACGCACCAACGCCCGGCACAGGCCGGTGGTCACCACGGTCTTTCCGGCGTCGCTGGTGGTGCCCGCGACCAGCAGCCCCGCCATCAGTTCTTCCGCACCAGGAAGAGGTCCATCACCCAGCCGGCCTCGGCCTTGGCGGCCGCGCGGGCCGCCGCGACGGCGTCGCGGACCTCGCCCAGGCGCCCGGCGACCAGCCGCTCGCCGGCGGCCCCGAGATTGGCGCCCCACCACAGCGTCCAGTCGTCGAGCCCGGTCAGGTCGAGTCGCTCCGGCGGCGGATTCAGCATCGCGACAATGTTGTCCAGCCCGGCCGCGACCGCCTCCTGCAGCCGGCGGCCCGTGGTGATGTGCACGGGGCGGCCCACCTCGTGCAGCACGATGCGGTGCTTAGCGGCGAGCAGTTGCGGGGCGCTGATCCCGGGCAGCACCTCGAAGTCCAGCGCCACCCCGAGTTCGCGGATCCGTTCGACGATCCGGATGGTGGAGTCGTACAGCGACGGGTCGCCCCAGACCAGGAACGCCGCGGTGCCGCCGCGCTCGCGCAGCACCTGCGCGTAGCGCTGGGCGCGGGCCTGATGCCAGTCGGCGACCGCACCCTCGTATCCCGTTGCGGTCAGGCCGGTTTCGCGGTTGCGTGGCGGATCGGGCACCGTGACGATCTCGACCGGCCCGTCGGGTCCGGCGTGCGCGGCGAGGATGTCGCGCCGCAACCGCAGCAGGCCGTCGTCGTCCCCGTCGGCGCCCTTGTCGGCGGCCAGCACGTAGTCCACGGTTCGCAGGGCCTCGGCCACTTCGGCTGTCACCTGGTGTGGTCCCATACCGACACCGAGAATCCGGACCCTGACCTGCTCGAGCGGGCTATCCATAGACGGCCATTGTCCCAGCAACGGCGAACAATGGAAAACCGCCCAGCAATGGCCGGCTGCGGGCCACAGCGTACGACCAGGTGCTGAGGTGAGCTATCGGTCCGGTGTGGCGAGGATCTTGAAAAGCATGTTATTTACGTCAGTGAGGACTCGGACGTCGACTTGTCGGGTGAAGTCGACGAGGGCCGACTTGCGGAGGCTGGTGATCAACCCGGGAGCCGCCCACACAGCTTCGTCCAGAGGCACGCCGAATCCGGTGTCGGGGTCGTGATCGAAGATCGGGACCACCACGACGGTGGGCTCGCTGGGGATGTCGTTGTAGACGGTCGACGAAATGACCAGCACGCTGACCCTGGTGTTCGTCGTCCAGACGTCGCCCCGGCGTGGCGATCTCACCGCTTGGTCAGCTCGTCAAGGTTTCGCTCCGCCCAAGCTTCACTGAAGGCGACAGCCTCCGGGCGGTCTTCCAACCACGCCTCATGTGCCTCGCACCGTCGGCGCATGTCTTCCACGTCGAGAACGCCTTCGATCCAAGAGTTCATCGACTTCTCGTCGGCTTCTGCGTAGCGTTTGACCGTCTCGTAGGCGGCCTCGGATAGCCGCAACGTTACCGTTTTTGCCATGATCAGATGATAGCGGTTGATACTGTCATCAGGTGCTAGCAATTCATGCTGATGGTCGCTATCCGACATCCAGCCCTGGGTCGCGGCGCTCAGCCGTTGGCGGCGGCCACCCGGGCTCGTTCCCGCATCGAGGCGATGACGCCGCCGTCGTTGAGGATGTCGGTCCCGGTGAGGTACCCGGCCTTGTCGCTGACGCAGAACGCGAACAGTTCGGCCATCTCCTCGGCCTTGCCCCACCGCGGGACCGCGGCGTCGGCCACCATGGCGCCGGCGCCGGCCTCCGCCTCCAGTCGGCCCATCTCGGTGTCGACCGAGCCCGGTGACACCGACACGATGCGCAGTCCGCGCCCGTTGAACCGCTCGGCCTGGGCGCTGGAATACCACCGGACGAAGGCCTTGCTCACCGCGTAGGCGATCCCGGACTGCATCTCCTCGGGCACCACGGTGCAGGCCGCGAGCATGTCGGCCATGAAGCCGTCCTGATCCTGCAGCGCGAGCGGGAACTTGTCGGTGGGAACCATTTCCTCGGGCAGCATGTGGGAGGCCATCGACGCCACGTTGACAATCGCCGCGCCCTCGGCTGCCGCCGCGAAGAACGCCTCGTTGACGTTGACGGTGGCCAGCGCATTGGTGCGCATCACGTAATCCGCGGCGCCCATGCTGGGACTGACCCCCGCGGCGTGCACCACCGACGCGAGGGCCCCGAGACCGGCGGCGGTCTCGAAGACCCGGTCGACGGCCTGCCGGTCGGTGACATCGCAGTTCAGCGCCGTCGGGGCGATACCGAGGCCTTTCAACGTGGTCACGGCCGCGTCGAGCCGGTCCTGCCGGACATCGCAGAGCACCAGGGCGTGGTCGCGACCGAGGATCTTCGCCGTGGCCACCCCCATGCCGCCCGCGCCGCCCGTGATCACCGAAACTCGATTCATGGCGGTTACGGTAACGCATTCCGGTTGGGGGCTTCGGGCGCCGTGCACTACCCCACGGATTCCAGCGGTATGGGCGGACTGATGAGCCGGAAGTTCGAGTTGGTGCGCTCCATGAACCGGCGCTCGAAGGTGCCTTCGATCTGCCTGCCGTCCAGCTCGCCCGTCAGCACCAATCGGTCGTCGTCGGGCTGGGTCACCCGCAGGACGGTCGGAGCCGAATCCGACTGGAGTTCACGCAGTTCCAGCCGATCCCCGTCGACCCCGAGGTGCCATTTGGTGGTGTAACCCGACGGCTCCTGGCTGACAAACTTGACGTGCGGGAAGCCCGGCACCGAACTGCGGTCGGTGATCGCCACGTTGATCCACGGCGGCGAATTCGTCTGGTTCAGCGTTGATTCGCGGCCATCGACGGTGAATGACGTTGCGCGCCAGACTCCGTCGAGAGTCGAACTGGGAGTGTGGTAGGCGATGTACGCCATGACACCAAACGGTGCGGTGATCGCCAACATCATGGCCGGGACGCCGAACTTGGCAACCACTCCGGTCCGCCGTAGCCAACGCCTGTCCGCCCCGAGCGGCGTCCACAGCTGCACCGGGCGGGTCCCACCGCGATTGAACACCACGCGCGCAAGGTTCGACCAGTACGGCGCAGTGATAGCGACTGCCATCAAGAACAATTGGGCGGACACCAGCTTGACCGGTACGTCGAAGGTCATATTCAGTAGGAACACCTGCACCGTGGATATCACCGCGCAGACCGCCCCGAGCAGCCAAGTTCTGTTCCACAGCAGCAACACTCCCGACATGAACTCGACCAGCCCGATGGCCACCGAGTAGGGCTCGGAGGCAGCTACGAAGCCCCACAAGGTGGCGAACAGGCTGGTATCGCCCACCAACTGCAGCTGCTGATGCGGCAGCGCCATGTACCCCATCTGAATGGGGACCACCTTGCCCGCGCCGTAGTAGATCAGCACCAACGCCAACCCGAAGCGCGCGAACACCAGAAGCGACGCGGCCAGACTCCGGTAATTGGGGCGCCGCCGGTCCAGGACAGTCCACACGGCAGTGATCAGCAGCGCCACCACGATCCAACCGAGACAGAAGCACCAGGTCCACAACATGTCCGAGCCGGCGGACTTGGTGATTTCGACGCCGCGACCCAGGGCCAGATAGCTGCCGATCTGCGCCAGCAGCCAGATCGCCGGTTCGAACGGGTATTGGCCGACACCTGCATGCACCACACTGGCCGATACCGTGACCAGCAGCGTCACCCCACCGGTGACGACCACCATCCCACCGCCGATGGTGAAGAGCAGTCGGAAACCCAGTTTCTGAAGCCACGTCCACTCCGGCACGGCTTCGGCTGTATCGGGTGGTTCCGCGGTGTCGAGCGGCGAGGGTGCAGTGCTGGTCACGGCGACTCAGATCCGACGATGCCTGACCGCAAAGAGGAATTCTCCAGCAACGGCCGACCCGGCGAGCATTCGCTGCGGATCGCCCGGAATTGACGGCGCATCTTGAATGCGTTCCGCTCGAGTTCATCGACATCCAACCGGACCTTTGACATAGCTGCACCTCCGTTCGGCGTGCTGACTCTTGCCGCGAAACATTAGCGGACTTATTGGCGGCACGCCCGCCGAACCTCGTTTCGAAGGGAAATATCCGACAGTTCTGTATGTGCCCAGATTCCTTCTTTGACAAACAGATTGGCAGCACAGGCGGCAAACCATCCCGGGCATTCACGTCGGCCGCGACTAGGTAGATACGGTCACCCACGGGGTCGCCATTGGTAGCTGAATACCGCCCTGCAATTCATCAGGGCGCAAATAATCCGACTTTCACCGGCACGAAACCAACGAAATGGCTCCTCTGCAACAATTCGTTCAGTTGCCAGTTCTTCGCATGTCTGGCCAAACTCCACCGACCTAAAGTCAGCTAACCTGTAAATATCGCGCTGGTGCCGGTATCCCACCGACCGACGCCCTGGCGTCGGCCCGGATGAATAGGGAAGGGCGGCTCTCAGCCGTCGCCGCCGCCAAGCGTTTCGGCACGCTCACGCCGGATCTTCCGCACATAGGCGAAGTACGCCTTGACCGCGGGGATCCCGAGGTTCGGGTTCACGATGTGCGCGAGGATGCTGATGTTGCGGCTGACGGCCATCAGACCGGTGAACACCACAAGGCGCGCTCTCCGGGACATCCCGGTGTGCTGCCCGTGTTCTCGGTAGTAGGTCGTCTCGTCGCCGCTGAAGTCCCCGGTGGGAGCGGCCGTGTAATAGAACAGCGCCACCGATCGGCGCCAACGCCCCTCGGCGACCGGCACGGTGTAGCCG
>JAEWRC010000213.1 GCA_023460175.1 Actinomycetes bacterium | reverse complement strand
GAGGCTGTTCTTGTTCGTCGCCGTCGATCGCTTGGCGTAGGTGTCTTCGATTCGTCCGTCGAGAGTTGCGTATTTGATGTTGGCGTTGAGGTCGTTGGCGCTGGTTTGTCCCACCGAATAGGGCGGGTTGCTTACGATTACGGTGATCGGTGTGGCCAGCTGCCGCACGATGCGGTTGTTGTTCTGCGGGAAGATGATCGAGTCCAGGGAGTCGCCGGCTTCCGAGATCTGGAAGGTGTCGGCGAGCACGATGCCGTTGAAGGGTTCGTAGTCGCCGGTATCGGTGGTTTTGCCGGCCAGCGCGTGGTAGGTGGTTTCGATGTTGACTGCGGCGATGTAGTAGGCGAGTAGCATGATTTCGTTGGCGTGCAACTCTTTCGCGTACTTGCGCGCTAGATCGTGAGCGGTGATGAGGTCGGATTGCAGCAGCCGGGTGATGAACATTCCTGTTCCGACGAAGCCGTCGAGGATGTGCACGCCTTCGGCGGTCAAGCCTCGGCCGAAGTGCTGGCGTGAGGTGGTGTCGGCGGCGCGGAGGATGAAGTCGACGATCTCCACGGGGGTGTAGACGATGCCGAGGGCCTCAGCTTGTTTTTTGAAGCCGATGCGGAAGAACTTCTCGTAGAGCTCGGCGATGACCTGCTGCTTGCCTTCGGCGGAGGTGACTTCGCCGGCGCGGCGGCGCACCGATTCGTAGAACCCTTCCAACCGCGCGGTTTCGGCCTGCAGGCCGGCATCGCCGAGGGTGTCGATCATCGTCTGCATGGCCTTCGACACCGGGTTGTGGGTGGCGAAGTCGTGTCCGGCGAACAGCGCGTCGAACACCGGCTTGGTGATCAGATGTTGAGCCAGCATGCTGATCGCGTCATCGGCGGTGACCGAGTCGTTGAGGTTGTCGCGCAGGCCGGCCAGGAACTGCTCGAAACCCGTGCTGGTTGTGGGGTCGGTGTCGTCGAGCAGTGCGGTGATGCGGGTGATGAGAGTGGCGGCGATCTGAGCGACGTCTTTGGCCCACTGGTCCCAGTAGGTGCGGGTGCCGACTTTGTCCACGATGCGGGCGTAGATGGCCTCCTGCCATTCCGACAGGGAGAACAATGCCATTTGGGTGGTGGTTTTCGCTGTGGTGTCGAGGTCAGCGTCACCGAGGTCCGGGTTGTCGGTGGTGGGGCCGATATGAGCGCCGAGTAGCTGCTGGCTGCCCTTCCCTGTCTTGGTGTCTGCGGTGTTCAGGGCGATGCTGTTGACCATCGCATCGAAGCGTTCGTCGTGGGAGCGCAGGGCGTTGAGGACCTGCCAGACGACTTTGAACCGTTGGTTGTCTTCCAGCGCGGCCGCCGGTTCTTGTCCTTCGGGGACGGCGACGGGCAAGATGACGTAGCCGTAGTCCTTGCCGGGGGCTTTACGCATGACCCGACCGACCGACTGCACGACGTCGACGATGGAGTTGCGGGGGTTGAGGAACAACACCGCGTCCAAGGCCGGGACGTCCACGCCTTCGGACAGGCAGCGGGCGTTGGTCAGGATGCGACATTCATCTTCAGCGACAACGCCTTTGAGCCAAGTGAGTTCGGCGTTGCGTTCCAGGGCGTTGTAAGTGCCGTCGACGTGGTGGACCTCGCAGCGCAGGTTGCGGTTGGTGTCGTCGACGGGTTGACCGTCGTCTTCGCGGGCGTTTAGCAGTGCGCCATATGCCTCGACGACGAGGGGGAAGGTCTGGGCGACCTGCTTGGAGGTTTTGATGTCGCGGGCGAACGCCACGGCGCGGCGCATCGGTGGCTCCCCAGCCGTGAAGCCGGTGCCGTCGGGGGCGGTGCCGGCGCGTTTGGCCAGACCGTTCCAGCAGCCCACGATCTTGGAGGCGTCGTCGAGCTGCAGCTCCCCGGACACCCCGGCCAGTTCCTTCTGCAACCGGGGCGCCATCACCGACCGGTCGACGGTGAGCACCAACACTTTGTAGTCCGAGAGTAGGCCGCGGTCGACGGCATCACCGAAGCTCAGCCGGTGAAATTCCGGGCCGTAGACGTACTCGTCGTCCATCGACACCAGTTCCGCAGAATGCTGGTCGGCCTTGTCCTTGACGTTCTCATCGAAGATCCGCGGGGTCGCGGTCATGTACAGCCGCAGTTTGGCTTTGAGGTAGCCGGCGTCGTGGACCCGCACGAAGTTCGATGCGTCCTCACCGGCCAGGGTCACCCCGGTGGTGCGGTGCGCTTCGTCGCAGATCACCAGATCGAACTCGTCGACACCGTGGGTTTGGGCTTCGGCGACCGCGGGCAGCGACTGGTAGGTGGAGAACACCACGGTCAGGCCTTTGGCGCGTTTGCGGTGTGCCATTTCGGCGGCCAACACTGCCGGATTGGTGGTGACCGGGATCGGGACGTCGTGGACGTTGAAGTCTTCGGCTGAGCGGGACACCTTGGTGTCCGAGCAGACCGCGAACGCCCGTAGATCCAGCTCGCACTGGGCAGTCCACTCGCGCAGGGTCTGGCTGAGCAGCGAGATGGACGGGACCAGGAACAGGATGCGGGCGCTGCCGCCGTTGCGGGCGGCGGTGTCTTCGGCGATCTTGAGCGCGGTGAACGTCTTGCCGGTGCCGCAGGCCATGATCAGCTTGCCGCGGTCATTGCCGGCGGCGAACCCACGCTGCACCGCCTCGATGGCCTGCTCCTGGTGCGGGCGCGGCTGATGCCGCTTGGCCGGGGTGAGGCTGACCTCGAGTTCACCGGCCGGCCAGGCGATGTCCCAGTCGATGGGGGATTCGGCGATGTCGGCCATCCCGATCCGCTGTACCGGTGTGGTTTGGCCGTCAAGTGCGTCTTCGGCGTTTTTGCCCCATCGATCTGTGGTGGAGATGATCACCCGGTTGGTGAACGGCTTCTTACCCGAGGCGGTGAAGAAGGAGTCGATGTCGCTTTTGGACAGGGTGTGGGTGGGTTCGTAGAACTTGCACTGGATCGCGGTCAGGTTTCCGGTGTCGCGTTCGCGGGCGACCAGGTCGATGCCGGTGTCGGTCTTGCCCTTGCGGTCGGGCCAGTCGATCCACCGCCACACCGCGTCGTACTGCTGGGACAGCATCGGATCCAGCTCGAAGTAGCGGACCATCAGCTGCTCGAACTTCGTGCCACGCTCAGCGTTGGTCGGCTCAGCCCGAAACACCTCAATGACCTCGTGGACCGATCCCAACGCGCTGCCCCCTCATTGGTGGACTCGGTGGCTTTACACACCCCTTGTCACGGTGACGATAGTGGTCTTGGCCCCTGACACAGCTTCGACGCGTGCCGGTTTCCGCCACACTGCATCTTTTTGAACACTTCGTTGGATGCAACCCGTAATGACGTAATTACGTCATTGCGTTGTGCTCGGCTCGCGGGGCAGCCGATTACAAGGATCGCGTAACCGCTGGTGAGGGGATTACGAGAATCCTGTAACCGCAGGTGGCCGAAAGCCGTCGCAGTCTCAGCGGTGAGGCCGGAGGCGGCAACGCTGCGCGGGCCCGCAGGCGGTCATGCTGCCGTCACCGCGACCGGGATCGTCGGCCACCGCGTAGCCGATTTCGTCGGGTAGTTCGTAGATCAGCCGGTGCTCAACGTGACTGTGGATGGCGTTTCTGCGGGCGTCGTCGATGAGTTCGGCAGCGTCCTCGTGGTGCGGCAGCACTCCGTACCGGAGTCCGTAGTCGTTGGTGACGGTGTCGATGAGGTCGTCGAGTTCGGTGGCCAGCTCGCCGGCATCGAGGTCAGCGTGGTGGGCGATGAAGGCTTCGCGCCGGTGTGCGGGCCAGGCCGGCGGGAACTCCAGCTCGGCCCGATACAGCGTTTCGAGGGCTGCGGTGAGGTCGGTTGCGCCGAGCGAGCACACCTGACCCCACTCCGCCAGGATCGAGTCGATGGCCGCGGCGAAAGCCGTCTGCACGCTGCTGTCCTCCATCAAGGCCGCCCCCGTTTTTCTTGTTTGGTTTGATGCGCCGATTTGTTCGACCTGGCTTTGTTTCTTGCCTCGGTTAGAGCTCCAGCCCGTAGCCGTCGTTGCTGCGCTGCACACCGATGTCCGGCATGCGGATGGGCTTGTGGAGTCGTTCCAGGTATCCGATGGAACGGTTTGCGCGGGCGAGGATTTCGGTGATCTGTGGATCGTTGACGCGGTGGCGCCGAGCCCGCTGGATGGCAGTGTCCGGCGCGCTGCGGGCTTCGTCGTCGCCGAAGTGTCGCGCCCAGGGCAGGTGGGCGTGCAGGGTGTCGATGAAGGCCTGGCCAGGAGTGTCCACGTCACGGTCTCGGTGGGTGCCTGTGGTGACCAGCAGCAGTTTGACGTTGCGTTTTCCGGCTTGTTCGCAAAGCCGCTGAAGCTGCTTGGCGTCGAGATGCTCGGCGTCGTCGACGATGATCAGGGCGCCTGCGGTCTTGCGGGCCCGCTCACTCTGGCCTCGCTCATCGAGCTTTTCAAGATGTCCGAGCAGAACATCGGCGGTGAAGGTGTTCTTGGTCGAGGCGTATTTGGTGGCCTGTTCGCGGGCTGCTGCGGTGCCGGGTGCAGCCAACACGAACCGTTTGTCGGTGCGGCTGGCGTCGGCCATCGCGGCCAGCAGTGCCGGTTTGTCGTCACGGTCGTCGATGCGCAAGGGCTGCACGGCATCGAATTCCTTTGTCATGGTGCGGACCAAGGCCCGGCTGGCGTCGGTCAGGTCGCTGCGGTCGGCCAGGAACTCGTCGATGCTGCGGGTGTCGTTGTACCCGGAGGCCGCGGCGGGGCTACGGCCGCTGGCGGCCTTGATCCATTCCGTCTCATCAGCTAGCTGCTGTGCGTCGTGGATGACCCGGGCAGCGCCGAGTTCACGCTCGCGGATGCCGAGCAGGCCGACTACCTGCTCCGGTAGATGCTCGGGGGCGGTGGTTTCGGCGGTGTCGATGACGGTGCGGACGGTGTTGTCACGGCTGAGCAGCCCGAGCAGGGCGGTCGCGGCGTCGTCGTCGTCACCGCGGCGGGGGGTATGGACACCTTCCACGGTTTGGGGTGCGTGTTCGTGGTCGCCTTCACCGCCGAGGCGTTCGTAGAGGTAGACGGTGTTGGTGGCCCGCCCGCGGGTCATCGCCACATAGGCTGCGGCCCGGTTGCCGGTGTCTGGGGACAGCACGGCGTGGCAGTGCTCAGCGGTCGCGCCTTGGGCAGCGTGCACGGTGACCGCGTAACCGTGATGGACATGAGCGCGTAGGTAGTCCCCGGACAACACCGCCGAGGCCTGATCACCGATGCGCACCGCACGCAGTCGGTTGACCTCGGTGTCGATGTGGGTGACCGTCCAACGCTGTCCGTTGCGCACCGGTGGCGCACCGGCGACCGGCTCCCGGCTTCCGCGCGGGTAGATGCCGATGGTGGGGTCGTTGCGGCGGGTGATGATCGTGTCGCCGACCCCGATGCGGTGTCGCCGCGCCCCGGCAACGGTCGGGGCGTTCTCGGCGACGACGGTGCGGTGGATGCGTTCGTTGAGCGCATCAGCGATCTGCCAGCGGTCAGCGATCAGCAAGCTGTCGACTCCGTTGGCACGATCGTTGCTCCAGGCGGTCAACGCGTCGTGGGCCATCGTCACCGGGTCACCAACGTGCAGCCGGCGATGGCTGCGGTACCAGTCGGTGGCCTGGGTCAGGCTGGCAGGTGTTCCCTCGTGGATGGCCAGTGAGGCTGCTCGTTCTTCGAGGTCGCGCATACGCCACACTTCGGTCAGTTTCTGCGCCCATGGCAGATCTGTGCACAGTTGGGCGAACATGCCGCCGCGGGCTTTGACCGGGGCCAGTTGTTCGGCGTCTCCGACGAGTACCGTCTTGGTTCCAGCCGCACTTGCCGCGGCCAGCAGTCGGTGCAGCGCGGGGGTGCCGACCATGCCCGCTTCATCGACGACGAGCAGGGTTTGAGCGTCCAAGACCAGCCGCTTGTCGCGGAGTGCTTTGAGCGTCGACGCGACGGTTCCACCACCGTCTGCGGCCTTCTCCGCTAGTGCGACATCGGCGGCGTTTCCGGTCGGGGTGGCCAACAAAACCCGCGTTATGCCGCCCTTCTTGGCGGCATAACGCAGCGCCCGCAGTGAGGTGGTCTTGCCCGCGCCGGCCGGCGCGGAGAGCACCTGAATCAGCCACGGCGAGGTCGCGATCGCGCCGACTGCAGCGGCTTGATCGGCAGACAGTCGGGCCTTTTTGACGGCGGTGTCGGCGACGTCTTTGGGCACTGCTGCGGCCAAGTTGCGGGCGCCGATCAGCTTGTAGATGGCGGCTTCTTCGCGCAGGACAGGCACTGTGGTGTAGCGCTCGTGGCCTTCACGCTCGTGCGGTTGGCGGGCCTCGGTGACACGCATCGCCAGCTGATCGGCGGCGTACTCGAGGATCCCGCGCGGCCCGAACGGCACTCCGTCGGTGTTGCCTTCCAGGGCGACTGGGAGCCGTCCACCGAGCGCCTCGATGAGGTCTGCACGGGTGAATGCCGCCTTGTCGATGTCCTTCATCGCCGCGTGAAACCACGCGCCGGGATCGCGTTCCTCGTCGCGTTGACGGTCACGGGATTGCTGCTGGGCGGCCTCATCCAAGACCAGCTCGCCACCAAACCGCGCGGCCCATTCGGCCTTCAATTCCGCCCACGGACGGTGCTCGGGCTTGCGCGGCCGAGTGGCCTTTTGGGCCCGCGCCAACTGCGCGGCGGTCAGCTTCCCGCTGCCATCAACGACCAGATTTTCCGCCGCCCATTCCGACAACTGGGTGGACCGTTGCGAGGCCGCGGCGAGCAGTTCGGGGTCCACGCCGGCCAACTCGGCCATCCCCGAATGCGGGTCGATTCGGTCCCACTCCACCCCGAGCGCGGCGCGCAGTTCGTGACGCAGCGTGGTCTGGTAGACGATGCCGGCGGCCTTGGCTTCATGCCACAGCGAATCACTGTCGAGGGCGACCAACGTGCCATCAGCACGGGCCTGCTTGTTGGGCACCAACACATGGGTGTGCAGATGCGGATCCCCCGCCCGCGACGTCTCATGTTGATAGGCCGCAGCGACCAGACCGGGCAGCCGTTGGAGGTCCTTCATCCCCGTCACCGGGTTGTGCACTCGGGTGTAGCCGGCGTGAGTGTGCAGGTACTCCAACGCCTCGGCCACGGCCCGGTTGTGCGCCTCCACCACCGCCTTGGAAGCCACCCCGCCGGTATCCAAGGCGCGCAGCAACGACACCGACTTCGGGGCGCAAAAAGTCAGATCGAATCCGTGGTTGGCACGTTGAGAAAACTTGCGTCCACATGCCCCGCCGGGGGCCACACCGTCATCGAGCCAGCGCGCAACCACGTCCAGATTAGCCTCACCGCCGGCCCGATCTGCCGCACTCAAACCGCACAACGCGGCGCTGGTTTCAACGTCTCCGGCGCACATCCAAAACGGTGTTCGGGACTCCCCTTCGGAGTAGTACTCCCCCAGCCCGCCGCCGGCTTTCTCCCGATCCAGCGCCGCTGAGACCGCCGCTCGGGAGGTGTCGTTGTAGTAGCGCACCGACCACTGCTTCAGCGGCGCGATCGTCAACACGAGTAACCACCCAACCCGGCCCGGTGTGGGGCGCGGCCGCGCCCCACACCGATGCTTGCACACCTTGTGCAAATGTGCCAGTGGTAGGTGGTATGGCGTGGGATTGTCAGTGGGGCTGGTTGGCTGGACGTGAGGGCACGTGAAGTACGCCGAGAAAGAGGAGCAGGGGTGGACGGTGAGTAGGGCGAAAATGTCGTTGGGCGACGATGTTGATGTTGGGGATGCTGGAGACATTCAGGAAGCGCGGAGATGAAGCGTCGGCTGTGGCGCTGCTGAACTGAGCCGTCCATAACATCGAGCCGCCGATTTTGCGCAGCGGCGTGATCTGGACCTTCTACGACGAGGGCTCCGGCCCGACGCTGGGCGGCGCGCCGTGAGTGCTTCCGATCTTCGTCGAGCGTGCGTGACTTGATCGGGCACCAGTGCGGCCGGTGGCCGCACGGCCACGGGCCGCGGCGATGTCGGCGCGGATGCTGGCCTTGGCAACGGCGATCCGTTCAAGCTGCTCGGCGGTGAGCACCGCCGGTGACGCGGTGGTGTGCCTCGGTGGTGTGTCAGTGACGGTGCCGTCCAACCGTCGTGACGTCTGCTCCGGGCCGGCGGCGCAGCCGCCGCTGGTGTGCGGCCCTGGCCGCACACCGAGCAGTCGAAGCCGGCTGAGCACGAACCCGGCCGGGTTGTTGATCTGATCCGGCCAAGTCCATCCACGTCGAACCATGTCGGTGTTGAGCGCTTGAATCAGCGCTCGGGAGGTCCACTCCCCCGGGTCCACACCGGCTGCTGTCAGCGCATCGCAGATCGCCCCGATGTGCACGCGTCCGAGCCCGTGACTGTTGGCCACCAACTCAGCGGCCAGGCGCTGCACGGCCAGCGGTCGCGGCTCGGCGCGCAAGCGCCGGCGTTTGTGGGTGGGAATGAACTTTTGTCGGCACGCGTGCGTGCTTGGTGAGTTACTCCCTACGGGAGATAAAGAGCTAACACCGCCTGACGGCGGTAGGTGGAAATGCTGCACAGCCGAGCGTGCCGGAGCAGGGGTGCGTCGAGGGGTCAGGTGGTACACCGAGGGGCGCCGCCCGACTGCCGGGGTGCCCGGTGAGCCGTGCCCGCGCTGCGCCTCCACCGCCCACCCCGTGTTGCGCAGCAGCCGCCAGGCCGCGGTCACCGTCCGCACGTCACAACCGACTCGCTCGGCAATCGTGGCGCGAGTGATGGCCACGTGCCGGCCGGTGGCGTGGTCAGCGTGATCGGCCATCACCTCCGCGACCGCGCACAGGGTTGGTGCGGTGATGGCCACT
Organism: Actinomycetes bacterium; assembly: GCA_023460175.1. Taxonomy (GTDB): domain Bacteria; phylum Actinomycetota; class Actinomycetes; order Mycobacteriales; family Mycobacteriaceae; genus Mycobacterium. The sequence continues at coordinate 14,904 of JAEWRC010000213.1, read as the reverse complement.
CCGACACGACGGCGCTCCTCGACGAACACGACCTCGTCGGCAGCCCAGCGCCGCAGCGCCGTCAGCCAGCTCTCCCGGCTGGTCCACATCGGGCTCCGTGGCGCACACGAACCAGCACGCTCGATCCAGCTACGCCGGCGCGCAGCAGTGTCTGCCCGCGCAGCGGAAGAAAGGTCACGATTTAAGCCACGGTGTCGCGCGCCACCTGTACCAGATTCAGGGTGTGCGCTACCGTGAGACGAGTCCTGCAAGACATCGCCCCTTCGGGGGTACTGGGTGGAGACCCAGACCTGAGCGCCAACTCAGGTCAATGCCTCAGACGAAGCCCCTTCGGGGGCTTTCGTCGTTTAGAGGCTGGTCTGCACCGCTATGGATTTGTCACATCTGCCCTACGGCCGTCCTGTAGGCAGGGCTACGGGTGCTCAGATCGCCAGTGGCAACCCCTCGTCCGCCCGGCCCAAGGCCCGGGCAAGGTCTGGTCTTCCGATGTGGATCGCCAGTAGGTCTGCGACGTACTGGGACAGGGAAAGGCCGTGCGCGACGGCTTCGGCGCGCAGCGCGTCACTGACCTCGCGCGGCGGGCGGATCGTATGGGCGAGACGATCGCCCTTGTGTGGTGCTGGCATGGGCCAATCCCACCACCAAAGCAATGATTCTGAATCACGCCACGCCGAGCCGCGCTGATGCTTTTGAGAAAGTTGAGACACCGGCGAGAGCCCGCGGGACGCTCCTGCGCGTACTCATCAGCGCAGCCGACGATGTCAGTGCTTGCAACTACTCTCGATTACGTGACCGACTCGGTTGAGCCAACTCCGGTGAGCTACACCCCCGAAGAGGCCAGCAACCTGGCCCTCGCGGCCGCAGGGCTGGCCGGATTCAGCGTCAGTGACAGCGTGCGCAACATGCTGGCCCGCCTCGACAGTGGCGAGATCACCGAGGAACAGGCCATCGCCGAAATCAAGGAACGCTTCGCCGAGCCCGGCTTCAAGTGACCGAACTGTCCTCCTACGCCACCTGGGAGGACTACTTCTGGCCCGACGCGCCTCGGCGTGCTGATCAACAAGTACGGCATCAAAAGATGCAGACGAGCTGGCCGAGGCCGCACTACATCGCCCACGGCCGCCCGCATGCGCGTCCGGCAAAGACCGACTGTGGGTAGTCGGCGCTGGCGTCTGTCTCGTTCGACACCACGTAGACGTCCCGCCAAGCTGCAGGCGCTCCAAACGTAACAACATAATTACGTTGCAGCGTGTTGACGTGTTTGCACCTTTACGTCACGACGTACGATGGCCGGTATGCCGATCTTCTCGCTCGTACACACCAAGGGAGGCGTGGCCAAGACGACCAGTGCGGTCTACCTGGCCACCGCGGCCGCCCGGCGTGGTGTGGATGTCGCCCTGGTGGATGCGGACCCGCAGGGCTCCGCATTGGAATGGGCGACCGACGCTGCCGCCGATCCGCTGCCATTCCCCGTCGTGCCGGCACCACGTCCCCTCGCTGTGGACACTGACCGCGAGTTGACGATCGTTGACACTCCACCCGGGACCGCTCAGGTGATCCAGGAAGCCATCGACGTGGCCGACCTGGTGATCGTCCCGACTGGCGTCTCTCCACTGGATGTGCGACGGGTGTGGCCGACGCTAGAAATCACCGCCCACCGTCCGACTGCGGTCTTGCTGACCGGGGTCGACCTACGGACTCGGCTAGCCGAGGAAGTCCAGGCCCTGCTGGAGGGGGAGGGGGTGCCGGTGATCGGCACGCCGATTCTTCGGCGCGAGGACGTGCGCCGCGCCTACGGCACCACCCCGAACCGACTGCACGGCTACGACGATGTTTTGACCGAGTTGATGGAGGCGATGGTCCATGTCTGATCTTTCGGCGAAGATGGCCCGCCGGGTCGACTCCGGGCCAGCCAAGCGCGCCGCCAAAGTTTTCCGGTCACCGGCTGACGAAATGCAACGTGCCACCGTCTACCTCCCGCGGTCTACGGTGCGAGGCCTCAAGCAGGCCGCCCTAGACAGCGACACCAGCATGAGCAAAATCCTCACCGAACTCGCCGACCAGTGGCTGGCCGCTAACGCTAAAACGTAATGACGTACAGACGTCATTACGTCTATGCAGCTTAAGGACGTGCTGGTGCAAGAGCTGCACCGTCCGGAGACACCCAGGTGGGTCGGCTCACTCCGCAAGCTCAAGGACAGCCCGCCATTCCGCAAACGACGAGTCCGCATCGCAGAGCTCGTTCCTCCCGACGCGATCGGCCAGCACATCGCCGACATACTGCCCCATCGAGACACCGAGCACCGCCGAGCGGGCTCGGACGATGTCGTAGACCTCTCGCGGTACGCGGGTCATGATCCGCGCCCGGTCGTCTTCGTGTGTGCGCTGAGCCATGCCGATAAGGCTTGCAGGCCAGCCCGGCATCAACAGATGACGACACGCCGCAAACGTTCGAAGCGGGGGACAGGCCAGAAGAAACACAGCTTGTCAGTGCAACGGCCTACCGTAGGACTCATGCACGGACCCGCTGACTATCGCACCTGGCTTGAGCGCTACGCGGACTACTACGACACCGACGCCGACCGCGAAGCCGGCTACCGCGATTACCTTGCCAATCACGCCGACGTGACCGCCGCCATCGACGCCAAGCAGCCCAGCCCCTGAACTAACCGGACGTAATAACGTATATACGCCATTACGTCTTGTACCTTCAGTTAACTCTGCTTCGCGAGACCCCGCCCGAGTCAATCCTGGTAGCCCGGCCTGCTAGATGGGACGTAATTGCGTCATTACGTCCACACGTCACCCTGGCGTGTCACGCTGGGGCCGTGCGGGCTCATCCCGGTTTGACGTAAATACCGTCCTAGTGCCCCAGACTGGGGGGTGGCGCCACGACCGGCGATCCAAGCGCCTCTGCACTGTGGCCCGATAACGTCGGCCACATGCGAGTGAAGGGGATGCTCTGATGCCGGCTCAGGCTTGGGTGACGCTCATCGTCGGCAGTATCGCCGCGATTGGCGTCATCGTCACGTGGCAGCAGAAGAATCGGGCGGACCGCCGCAGCGAGTGGTGGCGGCGCGTCACCTGGGCGCTGGAGCAGACATTCAGCGACGACCAGAATCAGCAGGAACTCGGTTGGAGCCTGCTCGACACCCTCGTGACCTCTACACTGGCGACCAAGGACGACCAGCGCATCGTGCAGATCATGTCCGTGCACGTCGCTCTCGCCAAGCTCAGCCAGGAGGACGACGATGAGCGCACCGAGCCAACCGGGGGCTCCTCGTAAGAGCAAGGCCCGCGGATATAGCCGCGCCGTGCGCATCGCTGCCGCCAAAGTCGCGGTCAAAGCCAGCGAGCAGACCGGCGACCCCATTCCCGACGAAGTGCGCGAACTAGCCCAGGCCGACCGCTAGACAAGACTCCCGACGAAAACCCGTCCGACCCGCTCGGGTGGCTGGTTTCGCGTTCGGCGACCTGCTCAGACTTGTTCCTGTAGATAGCAGTTTGCGGTGGGCGCGGCCGATGCCAAACACTTTGGCAGCCGAGCTACCCACGATGTGACGGGTGAACTCGGGCCGCGGCAATCTGTTCGAGCTCCTCGGTGGATAGTAGATAGTCGTCCCGGTGGAAGCCCCGATCCCGAGAGTCCTTGATGCGGCGGTATTCAGCGAGCATCCGCATGTAGCTGCCGAGTGTCCGGTGGTGCGAATTCCCCCCATCGTTGCGTTCCAGCTGGGGTTGCAGTTCGGTCCACCGGTCATCGCTCATCAGGAACTCGACGTAACTGGCCATGTGGCTTTCAAGCTTGTCTTGGTAGTCGAAGCCCTGGAATTCCAGCTCGAACGCCAGGTCTTCACTGACCGGCGTTCCCTTCTTCGCCAGCCGCGCGATGCTGAACGTGATCACGCGAAACATGTCGAGGATGTCGAGGACGCGGTCGCAGTCGAGCTTGGACAACTCAGTCCGGAACCCCGCAACTGTTCTCCAGTACTCCCCGGTGAAGCCTCTCTCAATCACCTCTGCACGCTGGAGCTGGTACGCCTCGTTCCCGTCTTCGCCGTTGGCATCTTCGGGCAGTACACGCGCCAGGATGCGGTGCAGCAACGACAACACCTGGCGATCAGCGATCCGCATCGTCTCCGGAGGCGGCTCACCGTCGTAGTCGTCCGATGGTCGAGGTCCGGGCGGAACGAGCACCTCCAGGAGGCGGTCGCGGACGTACTCGCTGAGCGTGAGCCCCTCGGTGTCGGCCAGGTCTTTGAGCTGGTCGCGGATCCGATCCTCGACGCGGATGTTGATGACGGCCATGCACCCTCCCATCTGTATGACGTCACTATATCAAACGTCATACGCGCATACAAAGCTGGTACCGGGGCGGTCGGCACCCTCGCTGTAGGCGAAGGTCTGCGGTCTGGGTCGGTAGGCCCGTGCTGGTGAGAGCGCGGTTCATGACCTCCTGTTCATGAGTGCCGAGATGATGTCGGCGACTGTGCGGCCGATGTCGGCGATGCCGGTAGTCGTGCCCGTCTTGTGGACGATGTATCCGACCAACACGTAGAACCCGACAAGGGCGATAGCGACGATGAGGACGGCGGCAGTCTGGTTGCTCACCGGTGGCTCCCTTCAGAGGTCGACCGGGCACTCCGCCAGATGGGCGGCCCGGGGCCACGCCAGCAAGCGTGTCCTCTTCTTCTGGTTCGAGACGGCCCAAAACAAAGGCCCGGCCGAAGAGTGCCAGCGCCGGGTGCAAACAGCCCGCTCCGGCGACCGGCGGCTCCACCAGAGGAGTACCGGCCGAAGCGCCCGTTTCCGTCGCGCGAGATTGAGTCCCAAAACGACGGTTTTAGACGCACTTGAGCGTGGTGATCACCGATTGCGGCTGAGCAGCTCGTTCAGTCGTTTTGCTCCGCGATCGGAGACCGTTTGCGACGACAGGGCGTAGACGGCGGCCTGATCGGGAGTGAGCCGGCCGCCGCTGACGTGGCCGCTTAGAAGACGTCGCGCTTGGGCCTTGTCATCTGCTCCGGTCCAGCCGTTGCGACCGCCGTAGAAGATGACGGAATCGAGATCTTTACGCACGTCATCGTCGATCTCAGACGTCGTGATTTCCCCGGTCAGCAGGTTGGTGGCAGCCGCGCCAGCAGCCCACTCGGCCAAGAGTGTGGAGCCCTCGACGACTGCGAGTGAATGACCGCGGGCAAGACCCATTGCGAAGTGCAACGACCGTTCATCTGGCACGAAGGCTAGGACCGGCCCGCGGTCGGGCCGGCTGCGGCTTTGGGGCGTGGCATGCCCACCAGCTCGGATGATCTCGTCGAGGTCGGCATAACCGAAGCTCGCCGCATTCTGCGCATTGCTAACCAGCAGCGGTGCTAGATCCTCCTCGCGACTGCGTTCCCAGATCCAGTCGGCGGCCAGGGCGATGGCTTCCTCCCATGGGCGGTCTTCGATGTCATCGGGGACCCATGCTGCGGCCCGCAGATGAGTGGAGGGGTGCAAATCGTCGGTGGCCATCACGCGACTCCTGATGCAGAACTGAGTTTGGCCAGGTAGCGGTAGGCCGTGGCTCGGCTGATCCCGAACGCTTGTGCAAGCTCGCGTACGGGTTCGCCCGTCCCGGCAAGGCGCCGCAGCTGCTCTTGCCGTTCAAGAGTCAGCTTGGCCGGCTTTGTAGCCGGTAGTTGGCGGGCTCGTCGGGAGTCACGCGATGCGGCGCGACGCTCACGACCGAGTTCGAGTTCCAGTTCAGCCAGGGTGGCCATGATGGCGGCGACAGCACGTCCAGTTGGCGTACCGGTGTCGATGCCTTCGCGCAAGGCGCGCAACAGGATTCGGCGCTCACCAAGGTCCGCGATGGTACGGGTCACCTCCGCGACAGATCGGCCCAGCCGATCGATCGCAGTGACCACTACGGTGTCGCCCTCGCGGGCGTATTGCAGCAGGGCCGCCAGGCCCGGCCGAACGGTGTTCACCGCACCCGAGTTTTTGTCGGTGAAGACACGGTCGCTTTCGGCACCCTCGGCGGCGAGAGCGGCAAGCTGCGCATCGAGGTCCTGACCCAGCGTGCTCACCCGCGCGTACCCGAGAATCGCTGTCACACCTCTACCGTCTCATCGCCCTCCGATATCGAGGATCTGAGACACGCCGTGTGAGACAGAAAATGAGACACCGCGACCTCGCGCGATGCGACCGAAGCATTAGCCGTGTTGGGCTGTCTCGTTTCTTTAGATTTGAGACGGGCGGCGGCGAGGCGAGCATGGCGGGGTTTGGCAGGTCTGTTTATCTGGGGGAGGTGACTGCCGTTGGGGGTTGGTTTGTTGGCGCACGTTGTGGCCACCAGCTTGCTTCGCGGAGGAGTGTGGCGATGGCGGGCACGGTGAGGGTGCGTACGAGGAAGGTGTCGAGCAGTAGTCCGAAGCCGATGATGAGGCCGGCTTGGATCATGATGGCTACCGAGCCGACCATGAGGCCGAACATGCTGACGGCGAAGATCAGGCCGGCGGAGGTGATGACGGCGCCGGTGTTGGCGACGGTGCGCAGCACTCCGACGCGGATGTTGCTTCCGGATTCTTCGCGTAGTCGGGAGACCAGCAGCATGTTGTAGTCGGCGCCGACGGCGACGAGGATGATGAACGCCAATAGAGGTACCGGCCAAGCGATTTCGTGACCGAGGATCCACTGAAATACCAGGACGCCGAATCCGATCGAGGCGAGGTAGTTGAGCAGGACGGTGCCGAGCAGGTAGATCGGTGCCAGTAGTGCGCGTAGCAGCAGCACCAGGATGAGGCCGACAATGACGGTGGTGGCCAGCGCAAGTTGGAAGAAGTCTGCCCAGAGGAATCGTTGGATGTCGGAGTTGACGGCGGGGAAGCCGGCGACCGAGACGGTGGCCTCAGCCAGGGAGGTGTTGGGGCGCGCGGCGTTGGCGACGTCGGTGATCTGGTGGGCGAGGTTCATGGCCTCGACGCTGTAGGGGTCGTAGCTGGTTTCGATCATGAACCGTGCTGTTTTGCCGTCTGGTGAGAGGAATTGTTTCGCGACGTCGGTGAATTGGCGGTTCTCGAAGGCGTTGGCCGGCAGATAGAAACCGCTTGCTGAGTCGGAGTCCTGGGCGGCGCGTGCAGAGTTCTGGAGTTGGGTGGCGATCTGGCTCATCCCGGAGAGCATTTCGATGTTGCTGTCGGCTAGGGTGCGCACACCGGTGGCCAACGCTTGGGCTCCGGAGGCGAGTTGGCCGATCCCGTCTTGGAGGCGGCGCAGGTTGCTGGCCAGGTCAGCGGGGTTTCCCAGCGCCCCGAAAGCGTTGTCCAGCGAGGTGACGGCGTTTTGGACGGTGGTGAGGGTGCCGGCGACGGTGGCATTGCTGGCGGGGTTGTAGCGGTCGCCGAGGTCGGCGATTTGGGTGAAGAATCCGTTGTTGCGCAGGGTGGTCAGGATCTGTACTTGGTCGCGGATCTGGGCGCATTGGGGTGTGGTGGCACACCACGGCGAGGTGTTGAGGGCACCGACGAGCGGGTCCAAGGTGGTGATGGCGTGTTGTGCTTGGTCGGCCAGGGGGCGTAGGCCGGGGCCGGCTTGGATGGCCTGATCGACCGCAGGGGCGGTCGCTGAGAGTTGTTGCAGTAGTGGTCGGAACTGGTTGACCTGAGCGCCGGCGGATTGGGCTTGCGTGAGGATGCCCGCCAGGGGGGTCAGTGCGGTGCGCACGGTGGTGTCGAGTTGGGCCAGTCCGCCGGCGAGTTGATCGGCGCCGTCGGTGAGTTTGGTGAGGTCGTCGCGGCGAGCGTTACCGTCGGCGACCGCGCCGGCCATCTTGTCTCCTATTTGACCGTTTTGCCAGGCCAGTTGCGCTTGATCGAGGCGTTCCCCGGTGGGGCGGGTGACGCCGGAGACTTTGGTGACACCGGGAACCTGGGAGACGCGGGAGGCCATTTCGTCGAGGTCGGCCAGTCCTTTGCCGGTGCGCATGTCGGTGGGGTTCTCGACGACGAGGAATTCGGTGATGACGACGTCTTTGCGGAAGTGGCGGTCCAACAGTTGGTAGCCCTGGTTGCTGGCGGTGGTGGCGGGTTGGCCTTTGCGGTCGTCGTAGCTGATTTTGATGGTCGCGGCTACCGCTGACAGCGCGAGCAGGATGACGAGGCTGACGATCAGCAGTGGCACCGGACGGCGCACCACCGCGACGGCGACACTGTTCCAATAGCGGCGGGTGCGATCGGATTTGGGTTCACCGATGCCCCGTTTAGCTGCCAGTGCCAGCACGGGCGGTAGCAGGGTGACGGTGGCCAGGAAACCGAACAGGACCGCGATGGCGCATGCGGGGCCTAGGGCGGCGAACACGCTCAAGCGGGCGAACACCATGGCCAGGAAGGCCAGGGCCACGGTGGCGGCGGAGGCCAGGATGACGCGGCCGATGCTGGCGGTGGCGTGGATGATGGCCTGCTCGGCCGGTACCTGGGCGCGGCGCTGCTCGTGGTAGCGGCTGATCAGGAACACGGTGTAGTCGGTGCCGGCGCCGAGCAGGATCGCGGTCATGAACGCGACGGTGAATTGTGAGACCGGCATGCCCATCTCGCCCAGCGCGGACAGGACGCCGCGCCCGACGGCCAAGCTCAGCCCGATCACCAGCAGCGGCAGCAGCGCGGTGAACACCGACCGGTAGACGATCAGCAGGATCAGCGCGATCATGGCGGCGGTGGCGATCGAGATCAACAGCAGATCATGCTCGGCGGCGGCGATCATGTCACTGAACGTCGCCGGCGGCCCGGTCACCTGCGCGGTGGTGGACGAACCGGCGAACACTTCTGCGGTGATGTCCCGCACCGCCTGGACGGACTCCGCAGCGGTCGGGTCACCCAGCGTGCCGCTCACTCCCACCGGCAGATACCACGATGTGCCGTCGGCGCTGACAGCCTGGGCTCGGGTGACCGGATCGGCCAGCAGATCCTGCACCAGTAACACGTGCTCGCTGTCTGCGCGCAGTCGTTCCAGAAGGCGGTCGTAGCGCTGTTGGGTCGCCGGGGTCAGACCGGCGGGGTCTTCCATGGCCACGAACAGCATGGTTTTCGACCCCTGCTCGTTGAAGGCGGTACTCAGCCGCTCCACCGTTTGCAGCGACGGGGCGTCGCGCGGAATCAAATCCACCGACTGCTGGCGCACCACCGTTTCCAGCTGCGGGAACAGCAGCGCCAAGACGATCGCGGCGCCGATCCACACCCCGATGGTCAAGGCTTTGTGCCGCACAGTGAATCGTCCCAACGCTGCGAGCCGAGCGCTGTATTCACGGCTGGACGCGGGATCGACGGGAGTCTCGCGCCGGGCAGCGCGGGCCGGTGTTACCGAAGAGCCTGCCGTGCGGTCGGCCACCGAACCCCCTAAACGATCAACGATACTATTGGTATCGCTACGCTACATTATGTAGCGAATATCGGATAGTCGATGGGGTCTGCAGCCAGCGGTGGCTTATCGGTTCACGATGTTGGCGTCGTCGCTTTCGGGGATGTCGTGTCGGACCACGCGGACACGCCCGTGCGGCAGACAGGCCATGTAGCCGTGCCGCTTGCCGTACAGCTCCCACGCGGTGAACTGCTCGTCGGGGTCGACGTCGATGCGGTGACCACGGGAGAAGCCCAGGTGCAACCCCCCGTCGTCACCGGACCAGGCCTGGGTGCACACTGCGCCGGCCAGGTTCAGCAGCGGGCGCTCGTAGACCGAGATCTGCAAGGGATTGATGAGGACTGCCTCGGCGGGAAAGCGATCTGCTGCGGGCAGAGTGAGCAGCAGGGGGCGCGAGATGACGACTTCGTTGTAGTCGTCCAGGTCGAGTACCAAGCCGTCGCGCACCGAAACCCGTTGCACGACACAATCTTCGATCCACTGGGTGTACATGGCGTTCTCCTTCGACGCATCATCGAGTCGCACCCCTAAGGGTACGGCAGGTATCGCTGCGATACTAGGAGTATCGTTACGGTTCCTCGGAGTGCGCGGCGGCGCTGTCGAGTAGCCGATGAACGGCCCGGTCGATGCGGTCACGGGTCTCCTCGGCGGACACCCGCCCGCTGATGAAGGCGAGCAGGTTGGCCAGCCAGATGTCGGAGATGAGGCCGGCGACAACCAGATGTGTCGGTGTCGGCTCGCCCGCGCTGAGGGTGCGGGCCAGCAGCGTGTGGATCGTTGCGGCGGCAGAATCAAGTTCCGCGGCGGCGCGGGTGTCGGCCGCGGCGAAAGCCCGGGTCATGGCGTCGGTCAGCAGCGGCTCGCGCTGCCACCGGCCGTGCAGGTGGCTGGTCAGTCGCTCCAATCGCTGCCGCGGTGTGCCGGCACCGGTTGTCCAGGTCCCGGCGACGTCGAGACGCTGAAATTCTCGACTCAGCGCCGCGACCAGCAGATGGGTTTTGGCCGGGAAATAGCGGTACAGCGTGCCCACGGCCATGCCGACGTGCTCGGCGACCGTCCGCATGTGCACCGCGTCGTAACCGCCGGTGGTAGCTATAGCCAGGGCGGCATCCATGATGGCCTCGCGACGACGGGCCGAGACGCGCGAACGCGGCACCCCGGCTGCGTGAACCTGATCGGCAACCGAATACTCCTCGTCGAGCCCGGTGGGCGTGTCGCTCGCTCGGGCGCTGGCGACGGTCATGGTGTGTGATCGCCGCCGCGGCGCGAGAACTGCTCGAGGATCTCCCCAAAACCGCTGATATCGCCGTGGGCGGCGAAATGTGCGGTATCAACCACGATGAATACGGCCGTCGCGGTGAACCGGGTGGCCCCTTCGCAGGTGCCGGTCGCCGCGACGTGCAACGCCCGACCCTCGCGGGCGCTGATGTGCGCGGTGATCCGGTGGGGCCGGTGCAGCGGTACTGGTTGCAGATACTCCACCGTCAGACTGCGCGTCACCGCAGGCGTGCCGGCGATCCACAGCGTGAAGCCCAGCACGTCATCGCAGGCCGCGGCGACGGCCCCACCGTGCGCCAGGCCGGGGGCTCCGATGTGGCGCTCGTCGAATGTGACATCGGCATACACCGAATCCGCACTGCGGTAGACCTCCACATGCAGGCCGTGCGGATTGTCCGGACCACACCCCATACAGGTCGGGGTATGAGAAGGCAGCCGTTCCGACGGCACCGCACGATCTGACACAGAAACGCTCCCGCTACTTCAAGTTTCGCTGCGCTACTGGTAGTACCACAACTGCTAGACTTCCCGGTGCGACATCGCCGAAATCGACCGCCGAGGTGACCCGTGAGCGACAGCAATCAGCCCTCCCTGCCCGATGATGACGACATCGATCCGCGGCGGATCCGGTCACGGAATCGACTATTGGATGCTGCGGCAACACTGTTGAGCACCGGAGGCGTCGAGGCCGTCACTATCGATGCCGTCACCAAAGCATCCAAGGTGGCCCGCACCACCCTTTATCGGCATTTTCAGAGCTCGTCGCATCTGCTTGCCGCCACCTTCGAGCGGCTACTACCGCAGGTAAGCACACCAGCACCGACCAGCGGTTCCTTACGCGAACAACTGATCGAGCTGCTCAGCCGCCAAGCCGCCCTGTTCAACGACGCCCCGCTGCACGTCACCACCCTGGCATGGCTCTCACTCGGCCCCACCGGCGCCAAAGAAGAGACCGACAACAGTCACGCATCCGGGGCACTGCGGGCCCGCGTCGTCGACCAGTACCGCCAACCGTTCGACGCCATCCTCACCAGCTCGAAAGCCCACACCGAACTCGGCAACATCGACCGCGACCTCGCAATTTGCCAACTCGTCGGACCCCTCGCATTCGCACGCATGACCGGCCTGCGCACCATCACGCGCGACGACTGCACAACCCTCATCGACAACTTCCTCGCAACCCACCGCAGAGCCGCCACCCCCGCAGACGTACGCGAAGTCGTTTGAACGGACCCAGGGTGACATCGCCGGCGGAAGCTCACGACGACGCGTCAAACCACGAGATCTGAGACAAGTAATGATTCGACTCGAATTTTTAGAAACGCGACAGTCGACTGCACCTCGCCCGGCCTGAGTATCTCGATCAGTCCAGTTGGCACCCCAAAGCTCCCCAACCGCATCCGTACAGCACTGGCGGCGTCTGGTGTCGGGCGAGCCTGGTTCGGGTCGCTGCCTCGATGCCCAGATCGGTACACGGGTTCCGCCATGGGTGCGCTTGCCCCCAAGACGAAGGTGGGCTGGCCGTGTTTGGGCATGAAAAAGCCTCGCGCGTCGAAATCGGGATTCGACGACTGCGAGGCGAAAGCCAGCGGGGTGTGCGCATGGAGCCGCTGAGGGGGCCGTCCGGCGCGCAGGCGGTTACGGCGGCATCGGCAGGTTTCTCCCGGCGGAAAGGACGCTCATTCGAGCAGGGCTACCGGAGCCACTCGCGAAGCGCGGCCGCGGCGGCGCCCACGATCCCGGCGAACCCATCGAGGATGGCCACGATGCGTTCCGACGGCTCATCGCGGCGGCAGAACACCGCTTGGTAGACCATCACCAGCACAGCCAGAATCCAGACCAGATTCCACGCGCCCGAGACGACCATATTGACCTCCTTGCGAGGCGTACCAACAGAAATGCCCGACCGGGGGCGGCCGGGCACAAAAAAAGCCGGGAGGACCCGGCTTCAACGCGCAAACAGCGCGCCTCTCATGGGATTAGCCCCATGAAAAGATCAGTCCAGCAATACATTTGGATAACTGGACAATTACAAACTGGCTGTGTGCGCAGTTGTTCGGTGGATCCCGCCAGCAGGAGCGGGAGGAAGGTTTCGCGGTAGCGACCGGGATGCGGACACAGTCGTGCTACTGCATCTGTGCGGCAAGATTACCTGTCGAGATAGGCAGGAAGAGGGACGTCTCACTGGGGCGTGTCAGCGCGCTAAACCGGATTTTGGGCGCACTAACTGCACCTCATTCACTGTACTCGCAGGTAGCTGCGTCAGAATGGAAGGCAAGCAACCTGGGCGTGTCGCACCGCTGCGTGAGCGAACCACTTCTGGCGCGCCGGATGTCCCGACTGCCCAAGAGGCGTCGCCCTCAGTCGGTGATTCTCCCGAGGGTTAGGAGTTCTCCTGACAACTCGTCGACAATCTTCATCGTCTCGATGCTTACGGTGGTGACCTTCTTGATGAGGTCGACGATGTAGGTCGGGTCGTCGTGTTCGTCGCACCAACGGTTGGGGTCACTGACGATTCCGGAGTCCTTGTCGATCTTGACCTGGTAGCGGTCGATGATCCAGCCCAGCGCCGAGCGGGAACCGAGCAGGTACCGCTCGGCTTCTTCAGGGATGCCGGCGATCGTGATCTTCGCGTTGTAGATGATGGTCGTCTTGTCGTCGACACTCTTGCCGGTTTCTTGATGTTTCTTCTTGTCCCACTTCATCTTCTGAACCCGCCAGGTCTCGCGATCGTCCGGGTCGACGCCAGCCTTGAGTTGCACCTCCAGCGGGTATGGGGCAACGGTTTCGTAGTTGACGTGGAGATCGGCGAGTCGGTGGCCGGCGTCGGCCAGCTGCTCGAACCGTTCAGCGGTGTGCGGTGTCGGGATGCGCGGCAGCATCTTCTTCAGGTCCGTCTCGTACTTCTCCCGGTAGTCAGGAGCGTGCAACTGGGCGTAGACCGAGTAGAAGATGTCGTCTTTGGTGACCTGGTCGCCGATCCTGGCGCGGTACAGCTTGAGGATGTCGTTGGTGATGTTGTCGATGCGACGGTAGCCGTAATCGTCAGTGGCTGTGGCCGCTAAGTCGAATGTGTCAGCGCCGGATTCGGCCTTTGCGTAAGTCCACCGAGGGAAGAACTGGGCGGTGTCGAGTAGGTGGAGGTTAGGCAGCTGGTCGGTCATAAAAGGTGTGAACTCAAAATGGGATGCCGGCGCAGTCAGAACGATGCCGATGTTTTCGTGGTGTGGCGTCGGGAACATCGAAGCCAACTCACCGCGACGGTGATTTAGTCGCGCGTCAAAGTAGACATGTTCGGTGTCGAACGGACGGTAAAGCCCTATACGTACCGATGAGTTGTCGAACTTAATGTCGACACCGCGTGCGAGATGCTGTTTAAGGCTCGATGACCACTTGACGCGTTGTGGGTCCGCGGCTGCCGGGGTCTCACCCAGGTAGGCCGTCACCGCTTTTTCGGTGGGGCGGGTGATCCCGTGGGCCTGGCAGTATTGGTTGAACGGCTCGATCTGAGCGTTGTAGTTCTTGATAAGGCGGCTGACGCTTTTTTCAAGCGCTTCTTGTGAGTAGTTGTACACCCAAACATCACGATTGGTTTGCAGCCCAGCAGAGTACGCACCGAAAATGCTGACCGAATCGGGGGACGGTTTTCTGTCCCCGATTACTGGCCAGGTGCCGAATTCCTCGTCACGTTGGTTGACCCAATCGCCTTGTGCGTTGGGCACAATGGTCCGCCAGTCGAGGGTGTCGAGTTGGCTGTTGTTGACGATGCGGAGTTTTTCTTCGCGTTTCAGGTAGTCGCCGATGTCACGGTAGAGGACCTGGCATGGTCCGGTATGCGCGAGGTCCTTGACTCCAACGAAGATCGCGATCGTTGCTTGCGAGCCGCTCCCGAAGATTTGACCGCCTTCTTCTTTCCAGTTCGGCTTCCGCATATTGCCGCGCAGGTTGTACACGTAGATAGTGGAGTAGTCGTCGGCCAGCGATAGCCGCATGCCATCGGCGGTGTTGCTGTCGATCCAGCCGCCGTTGGAGACGAACGCGACGATTCCGTTGTCTCCGATCCGGTCTGTGGCCCACCGGAATGCACGGATGTAGGAGTCGTAGAGGCTGTTCTTGTTCGTCGCCGTCGATCGCTTGGCGTAGGTGTCTTCGATTCGTCCGTCGAGAGTTGCGTATTTGATGTTGGCGTTGAGGTCGTTGGCGCTGGTTTGTCCCACCGAATAGGGCGGG
>JAEWRC010000212.1 GCA_023460175.1 Actinomycetes bacterium | reverse complement strand
GTGGTGGTGCCCGCCCCGGTCGCGGCACCGCAGCCGGCCGCCCCGCCGCCGTCCCCACCGGCGGCGCCCACACCGGCCGAGCCATCGTCGTCGTCGGTGGAATCGGTGCAGGCGGCCGGCGAGGAGATCAGCCAAGTCGCCCCCGTCGTCCCGGCGGCCTTCCGCGCCGGCTATCCGGAGTACCTGCGCACCGCGGCCACCGCGGAGATCGCCCTGGTCGCCCTGGCCGGGGTGACCGGGCTGGCCGGGATGACCGCGGCCGGGGGACTGCTGGGCTATCGGCAGGCCAAGGCCGGTCACGCCGTCCGCGCCGCAGGCACCGCACGATTCCTACAGTGATGGCTTCCCCGCTGGAAGCAGGAAGGGAGGGGCATGGCGGCGAGTCGACGCGTGACACGGGCTGTCGGGGACGTGCTCGACCTGGCGCCCCGCCGCGGCGAGGTTTCGCTGCACCGCCTGGTGGAGGCCGTCAGCGCTGACCGCGGCCGCCCCATCGAGATCAAGATGGCCGACCTGCCCGACGGGGTGTGCGGCCAGTGGCGGCAGTACACCGACCGCGACGAGTTCCTGATCCAGGAGGGCCTGCCCACCTGGGAACGCACCCTGGCCCACGAACTCGGCCACTTGGTACTCGGGCACGAGGGCATCGCGGTCGCAGACATGGCCCGGATGTCCTCCGAGGTCGCCGGTGACGACCTGATCAGCTACATGCTCAACCAGCGCACCGGTTGCATGGGTCCCGGCGGCGAGGACATCGAGCAGGAGGCCGAGGACTTCGCCGCGCTGCTCATCTACCGGCTGGGCCGGATGCCGTCGGACCGCTCGTCGATTGTGCAGGTCCGACTCGGCGAGGCGTTTGGTTGACGGTCTGGGTGATTGCCGGGCTGCTCGGGATGGCGACCGGCGTCCGGATCGGGTGGGCTCTGGTCAACAAGCAGTCCTTGGTCAGCGCGGCGATGATCGTCGCGCTCGGCAGCCTGGCGTTGGTCGCGGCGCTGAACTGGGCGCCGCTG
Source organism: Actinomycetes bacterium (assembly GCA_023460175.1). Classification (GTDB taxonomy): domain Bacteria; phylum Actinomycetota; class Actinomycetes; order Mycobacteriales; family Mycobacteriaceae; genus Mycobacterium. The sequence goes on along the minus strand of JAEWRC010000212.1, from coordinate 5,361 downwards.
ACGCTGCTGATCGACACCGCACTGGGCTGGCCGAACCTGGCCGTGGGCCTGAGCCAGGTGGCGTTGATCGCGTGCGCGGCCGGCAGTTGCGTGATGATCACCAGCGTGGCCTCGCACCGCAGCGCGACGGTCGTTCGCCGAATTGCGTTGCTGCAGTACGGTTTGGCCGCCGCGGTCGCGGTGCTGACGATGGTGATGTTCTTCCGCGCCGGCCGACAACCCGAGATGGCGCCGGAGGAGTACCTGGTCCAGAACCTGGGTTCGTCCGGCGTCTCGCTGCCGTGGCTGGTACCCCTGCTGTACGTGATGCTGGCGCTGACCCTGGTCGCCTGGGCCGGGGTGCGGCACTCCAACAGCACCCGGCGCGGGCGGGCGCTGTTCGTGTTCACGCTCGGCATCGCGCTGATCCTGCTGGCCAGCGCGTTCTTCCTGCTGCGAGCCGTCAGCGACAGCCCGCTGATCGGGGTGGGCACCGCGGTGGTGCTGCTGGGCAGCGCCATGACGGTGGTGGGGGCGGGCTCGCTGTTGCCGACGGTCGAGGACTGGTTCGCCGGCCGACGAGAACTGCAGCTCATCGAGCCGCTCAAGAGCGAACTCGAGCGCCGCCAGCCCGACATCGGCATCGGGGAGCGGCCGCGCGGGCCGCTGGTGTTCCGGGTGGCCGAGGGGCTGTCCAGGATCTCCGATGCGCTGTTCCTGGAGGCGACGGCAGCGCAGCGGCAACGGGCGGCCGCGGCCGACGGCGACGAGTCGGCGGAGCTGGCGGTGGAGGACGAATACGCGCGACCCGACGTCGCGCCGGTGGAGCAGGCGCGGGTGATCGCGGAATGGATCCACGCCGGCCGGCCCGGCGGCGCCGAGGCCGCCCAATTTCCGGGCCCGCACTGGTTACGGCAGCCGGACAGCTACTCCGACCGGGAATGGATCATCGAGATCGCGCGGCAGTACCGCGACCTCGCTGGTTAGTCGAGCTGTTCCTTGCGGCGCAGTTCCTCGGCCTTCTGGACCAGGTCCTGCTGCGCCTCGGCCGAGAGGCCCACGGTGCGTGCGGCGACGCGGCGGACACCCTCGTCGCGCATGTGGGCCAGCCAGGTCAGTTCCTTGTCGAGCTTCTCGTAGTACTCGTCGTCGGTGAAGTAGGCCGGCTTGATCCGGAAGAAGTTTGCGAGTGCGGCCATGGTTGCCGACGAGGGGTTGGTGCGATTGCCCGAACGGAGCTGCGACAGGTACGGCGCCGACATGGTGACACCCTCGGATTTGAGGGCCCCGATGACCTCCGCCGAGGTATGCGGTCCGCGGCCCGGTGGATACACCGTGTCGAACAGCCGGTTCAATCGCGCAGCGAACGTTGTACTCATGCTTTCCTTGGACCTCCACATCCGCGCCGCACAATCCGCCGAGTTGGCGTATTTGCTGATCATCGTAGCGATAGATGCGCTCGTAACCAAGTGCAAACCATCAAAAAATTGACGGGGCGCGCAAGATAAGGTAGCAGTAGAACGCCGGAGAATGCGCTTACCGCAGGAATTCGGGCTAGCCATAGTGTGGCAGCAGGGGAAATGAGGTGGGGGCGCCGCGCGTTGTCGCGTGGTTTGTTCGCCAGTTCGAGCCGTCCGATGTGCAGGGGTCACGCCCGGCAACGACGGTCGATGCCGCGCGTCGGTGGTAGGAATCTTTGCTGCCGTCGCGACGTCGGCATTTCCGCGGCACGGTTTTCAGCCGGTGATTTCGGTGGCTCGACCCCTGTTTCAGGCGGTTTCCGGGGCGTTGTCGGGCTCGATTCGACCTTCCGGGCGCACGGCGGTGCCCAGCGGTGCGCGCCGGCGGCGACGGATCGCCGTGACGACTCCCGTGATGCAGGCCGCCGCGGCGACGCCGCCGGTGATCACGATGCCCGCGGTGTGCCAGCCCAGCGCCGAGTAGAACAGCATCCACAGCCCGAACAGCAGGAACAGGACGCTGGCCATGACGTGCAGGAACCGCTCGGGCAGGCGGCGGTGCAGCAGCCGCCCGGCCAGGATCGCGACGCCGTCGGCGAGGATCATGCCGATCGTGGCGCCCAGCCAGACCCCGGCCCAGTGGTTGTCGCTGGCCAGTGCCACCGTGGCCAGCATCGTCTTGTCGCCCAGTTCGGCCAGGACGAACGACGAGATGACCGCGAACAGGATGAAGCGCGGTTCGGCGACGGTCTTGGTCTCCTCGTCGGAGTCGCCGCCCTCGCGCCACGTCCAGACCGCGAAGGCCAGGAACGCGATCGCCGCCGCGAACGCGATGGGGCGTTCCGGCAGCGCCATGCCCAGGAAATGGCCGATGGTGACGGAGACGCCGTGGACCAGGAATGCCGCAATGCCCACACCGGTCAGCACCACCCACCACCGATGCCGCAGGGCATAGGTCATGGTGATCAGCTGCGACTTGTCGCCGAGTTCGGCGACGAACACGACGCCGAGGCTGATCATGGTTGCTGCGAGCATGTGACGACCTTTCGACGGGTGGTCGCGGATACGCGGGCATCAACGGCCATACGTCGAAGGTCTCGCCCACCGAAAGATGCTCATTCGGTTCGCCGGCCGGGCTTTCGCCAGTATGTCGACACGACGATTGGGGGCTACTCCCCTTCGCTGACTCCAACAGCATACGGAGGCACCCGACTTATGGCGAATGTTCGGGTTGCCGTACTTGGGAATTCGGCGTCCGACGCGAATCCTTCAGGCGGCGAGCAGCATTGCCAGGATCGCGGTATCGGGGTGGCTGATCGGGTCCACGCCCACCCGGCTGACCATCGAGGTCACCGTGCCGTCGGACTCGGCCTCCACCCAGGCGGCGCGATGCTCGAGCCCCAAATGCGGTAGCCCGGGCAGCAATACGCAGCCGGAGGCTGCCCCGGCGCATTCCGGCAGCGACGGCATGGTTTCCGACGGCGGATGCAGCATGAGCAGGGCCGGCGGCAGGTGGTCGGCGAAATGCCCTGGGGAGATGGCGGATTCGCCGACCACGGGGCCCTCGGCCAGCACCAGGCCGACGGTGTCCGGCGGCGGCTCGTCGGGCAGCTCCTCGCGCACCCCGAAAACGGTTGTGGTGGACAGTAATCCGGGCAGCGAGGCGACTCGGACGGCGGCCATCAACAGCTGTGCCCATTCCTTGGTGGAGTCCGGCCAGCGGCCCGAGACCAGGAAGCCCTTCAGGGCGCCACGAGAGTGAAAGGGGGCGAGTCCGATGGCTCGCCCAGACCCTGTCTCCATCTTTGCCTCCGCGCTTCCGGGCTGCTACTGCGACACGACTGCGGGTCGGGGTGTTCAGGATGCGGCACAACCCCGCTGGCACGCAAGGGGACACGAGTGCCAGGCACCGAATCGTTGCGAAGTCGATAGCGAGTCAACGCAATCGGGGCGCCGTGCTTGCGCACGACGCCCCGATCGGAACTTCGGTGTTGTTGGCCGGAGTTGGTGGCCTGTTGAGTGGCTAGGCCGGCGGGTAAACGCCCATGCCCTTGGCCTTCTCGGTCTGCCAGAAGATGTCGGCGATCTCGTCGATGGTCTTGAGCAGCTTCTCGGCGACCGCGACGTCGGTGGACTTCTTGACGTCACCGGCACCGTGCACGCCGTCCCAGAACAGCTGGTGCAGGTTGGGGAACTGCTCGAAGTGCTCCTTGGCGAAGAAGTCGGCCCACAGCACCATCAGGTGATGCTTGACCTCCTCGGCGCGCTGCTCCTTGATGATGATGGCGCGCGTGCGGAAGTGCTCGTCGTCGGAGTCGTGGAACTTCTGCAGGGTCTTGAGGCAGGACAGCGCCTCGATCTTGGCCTGCGCGGGGTCGTAGACGCCGCAGTACAGGTCGCAGTGGGCGTGGGCGGGAGTGGCGTTGGTGAAAAGTCGATGCAGCATGCCTCTAACCTACCCTCAGGGCATGGTGCGAAACCATAGTGTGGGGCGTTGGCCGTTGCGCCGATTCGTGGTCGTGGAGGACTCGATGCGGCCCACGCTGAGCCCCGGCGACGGTCTGCTGGGCTGGCGCGGCGGCAAGCCGCGGACCGGTCAGGTGCGAATTTTTCAGGACCCCACGCTGCCGTCGCGCTGGCTGGTCAAGCGGGTGGGCGAGGTGCGCGGTGCGGGCCGGGGAACGAGTTTCGAGGCCCGCTCGGACAATCCCACCGCCCCCGGCGTGGTCGACTCGCGACAGTTCGGGTGGGTGGCCGCCGCCGACAGCTACCGGGTGATCTTCACGGCGCGGGCGAAATCGGGTTGAGGCTTCAGCGGCTTCAGAGCAGGACGATCACGGCGAGGATGCCGAGCAGCACCAGGGCCACCACGCCCGCGCGCAGCAGCGCGAGCAGGTAGGACCGGTTACACGTCGAGGAGTACCAGTGCGACGGTTGCGCGCCCGAGTGCGGACCCATCGGTTGGGTCGTCATCGCGCCGTACCATCCCGTGCAATCAAAGCTGCCCCCAGTGAGATCAATCACAGAAGTCCTGTTGTGACGGCGATCATAACGCCTCGGCTGGCGAGGGAGAAATCGGCCGAAGCCGCCGGATTTCGCTGAGCGGCGGGTCGGGTTGTTGATGGATGCGGCGTTTCGCCCGCCCGGTTATCCACATTGACTGCAGTCAACTTCGCGATTGCCGAGGCGAGACGGGCCGCGGGACGCGGGCGGCCTGTGGATAAGCCTGTGGAAACTGTGGATAGGCGGATGTTCGCCAAACTCGCGAGGACCGCGAACCGTCGTGGGACGGGCGTGACAGGATCGAACGATGGATGCGGTATCGCAGATTCAGGTGAGCGGATTGCCGACGGAGTTCGGCAGCGACGTCGTCCTCCTCGACGTGCGGGAGGACGACGAATGGCAGCGCGGGCACGCCCCGCAGGCCGTGCACATCCCGATGGGCGATGTGCCGGCCCGGATCGCCGAGATCGACTCGACCAAGGAACTGTTCGTGATCTGCGCGGCCGGCGGCCGGTCGATGCAGGTCGCGCAGTACCTGCAGGCCAACGGGTACCAGCCGGTGAACGTCGACGGCGGCATGATGGCCTGGCAGCAGTGCGGCCGCCCGGTCGTCACCGATTCGGGTGCGCCCGGCACGGTCTGAGCGACGACGGTTGTCGGGCGACCCGGGGCGCCGCCGTGTCGGCGCTGGTTAGGCTGGTGCGGTGATCCAGGTCTGTTCCTCCTGCAGCACCCGGTGGAACGTCCGCGACAAACAGCGGGCGTGGTGCCCGCGGTGCCAGGGCAGGCTGCTGCCGCCCGCGACGGCCGAGGCCGCAGCACCCGGCGGTGGCTCCGGCTGGAGTCGCCCCGCCCAACCCGGCGGCGCGGCCCCGCCCGCCGGCCAGTCCGCGAAGCTTCCGCCCGGGTTGCGCTGGAT
>JAEWRC010000211.1 GCA_023460175.1 Actinomycetes bacterium | reverse complement strand
GCCCTGCTGGCCGACATCGCCGCCGGCGCCGCGGCCGCCGTCGTCCTCCCCGAGGCCGGGCAGCTGCGCGCGACCCCTGTCGACGGCGGCTGGTCGCTGCGCGGCGAGGTCGGCCCCGAACTCGGAGTCTGTGCCGCGCAACGCATCCTGGTCAGCGCGCGCACCGACGCCGGCGACACGCTGTGGGTGGTGCTGGACTCGGCCGCAGCGGACCTGACGGTCACCGCCGCGGCGCCGACGGATCTCACCCGCGACGTGGGCACCCTGCGGGCCGCCGATCAGCTTGTCGCCGGCACGGCGGTGATCGCGGGCCTCGATGCGCAGCGGGCGCGCTGCATCGCCGTCGCAGCCTTGGCGGCCGAGGCCGCCGGCATCGCCCGCTGGTGCGCCGACAACGTCATCGCCCATCTCAAGGTCCGCGAACAGTTCGGCAAGCCGATCGGCGCCTTCCAGGCGTTGCAGCACAAGGCCGCCCACCTCTACGTCCAGTCCGAACTCGCCGCCGCCGCGGCCTGGGATGCCGCCCGGGCCGCCACGGCGTCCTCGGCGCAGCAGCGCGACGTGGCCGCGGCCGGCGCGGCGCTCGTCGCCATCGCCGGGTTGCCCGATCTGGTGCTCGACGCGCTGACGATGTTCGGCGCCATCGGCTACACCTGGGAACACGACCTGCACCTGTACTGGCGCCGGGCCATCAGCATCGCGGCGGCCGGCGGGTCGGCGGGCAGTTGGGCGCGCGCGCTCGGCGAACCCGACGTCGTGGCCCGCGACTTCTCGGTGACGCTGCCGGAGGCCGAGACCGAGTTCCGCGCCCGGGTCGTTGAAATCCTCGACCGCGCAGCGCAATTGCGCAACGCCACCCCGGGTCGGCAGAGCCCCGACTACCTCAACCTCTACAGCGGCGCGCAGCGCGACGTGCTGGCCGAGGCGGGGCTGCTGGCCCCGCACCTACCGGCGCCGTGGGGTATGGCGGCCACCGCCGCCCAGCAGCTGATCATCGCCGAGGAGTTCGAGAACCACCCGGAGGTCATCCGGTCCTCCCTCGGCATCGCCGAGTGGATCCTGCCGACCATCCTGGCCGCCGGCACGAAGGCGCAGCAGGAGCGCTTCGCGCAGCCGATCCTGCGCGGCACCGTGGCCTGGTGCCAGCTGTTCAGTGAGCCCGGCGCCGGGTCCGATCTGGCGTCGCTGAGCACCCGCGCCACCCGCGTCGACGGGGGTTGGCGGATCGACGGTCAGAAGGTGTGGACCTCCTCGGCGGACCGCGCCGACTTCGGTGCGCTGTTGGCCCGCACCGATCCGTCCGCCGCCAAGCATCGCGGCATCGGGTACTTCCTGGTCGACATGACGACACCGGGCATCACCGTGCGGCCGCTGCGGACCGCGACCGGCGAGGCCCACTTCAACGAGGTGTTCTTCGACGACGTCTTCATCCCCGACGACATGGTGGTGGGCGGCCCGACCGACGGCTGGTCGCTGGCGGTGGCGACGATGGCCAACGAGCGCGCCGCCATCAGCGGCTATCTCAAGGACGACCGGGAGGCCGTGCTGCGGGCGCTGTTCGATCGGCCCGGCGTCGACCGCGACGGGTTGACGCGCGCGCTCGGCGAGGTTCGGGCGGCCACCAACGCGGTGGCGGCGCTGGGCCTGCGGGACATCCTCAACCGGCTGGCCGGGCACTCGCCGGGCCCGGCCACCAGCATCGCCAAGGTCGCGACCGGGGTGATCCTGCGCCGGATCGGCACGGCGGCCATGGAGTTCGCGGGCCGCGGCTCGATGGTGGATCAGCGCGACGGCACCGCGCTGGCCCATGCGCTGCAACTGCCGGCCGAACTGATCGGCGGGGGGACCATGGAGGTTCAGCTCAACATCATCGCGACCGTGATCCTGGGACTCCCGCGGAAATGACGGCGGGCTCCGGCGCCGACCTGCCGGCCTATAAGCGCGCGCGGCGCTCGCAGATCGTCGCCGCGGCGATGGCCGCGCTCAAGGTCCACGACTACGACCAGATCCAGATGCGCGACATCGCCGAGGACGCCCAGGTGGCGCTGGGCACGCTGTATCGCTACTTCAGCTCCAAGGAGCACGTCTACGCCGCGGTGCTGCAGGAATGGGCCCGGCCGGTGTTCGTCGCCGAGGGAGACGACCCGCGGCCGGCCGAGGCGCGGGTGCGGACCAAGGTGGCGACCATCCTGGCCAGCTTCGAGCGGTGGCCGGGCTTCTTCCGGGTCTGCATGCTGCTGCAGAACTCGACCGACCCCAACGCCACCGCGCTCATGGCGGAGTTCTCCGACGCGGCCGTCGACACGCTGGCGCGCGATTTCGCAGCGCTGGGCGAACAACCCGCCGCCGACGCGGCGATCATGCTCTGGGCCGTCGTCAACACGGTGCTCTCGGCGGCGATCCTGCGCGGCGACCCGATGGCCGACGCGGCGCGGATCAGCAACGCGTTCGTCGACCTGATCGCGCCGCGGTTGGCCGCCGCCGAAGCAGGCTGATCCCCGATTCTCTACCAACCACCCGGTTGAGATATCGTCGGACCAGAACCTGACCGTTTGATCAAACTTTCGTCGGAGGTCCCGTGAGCAACGCCACGCTGTATCAGCGCACCCTGTTCGAGCCCGAGCACGAGCTGTTCCGGGAGTCCTACCGGGCCTTCCTGGACAAGCACGTCGCCCCGCACCACGAGCAGTGGGAAAAGGACAAGATCGTCGACCGCAGCGTCTGGCTCGAGGCCGGCAAGCAGGGCTTCCTGGGCATGGCCGTGCCCGAGGAGTACGGCGGCGGCGGCAACGACGACTTCCGCTACAACGCGGTGATCGGCGAGGAGAACACCCGCGGCCGCTACAGCGGCCTCGGCTTCACGCTGCACAACGACGTCGTGGCGCCGTACCTGCTGCGCCTGGCCACCGAGGAGCAGAAGCAGCGCTGGCTGCCCGGGTTCTGCAGCGGTGAGCTGATCACCGCCATCGCGATGACCGAGCCGGGCACCGGCAGCGACCTGCAGGGCATCAAGACCCGCGCGGTCAAGCAGGGCGACCACTACGTCCTCAACGGCTCCAAGACGTTCATCACCAACGGCATCCTCTCCGACCTGGTGATCGTCGTCGCGCAGACCGACCCGGACAAGGGCGCGCTGGGCTTCTCGCTGCTGGTCGTCGAGCGCGGCATGGAGGGCTTCGAGCGCGGCCGCCACCTGGACAAGATCGGTCTGGACGCCCAGGACACCTCCGAGCTGTCCTTCACCGACGTCAAGGTCCCGGTCGAGAACCTCCTCGGCGAGGAGGGGCAGGGCTTCATCTACCTGATGCAGAACCTGCCGCAGGAGCGCATCGCGATCGCCATCTCGGCCGCCGCGGCCATGGAGGCGGTCCTCGAGGAGACCATCGAGTACACCAAGGAACGCAAGGCGTTCGGCAAGCCGATCGGCAGCTTCCAGAACAGCCGGTTCCTGCTGGCCGAGCTGGCCACCGAGGCCACCGCGGTCCGCATCATGATCGACGAGTTCCTCAAGATGCACATCGACTCGCACCTGTCGGCCGAGCAGGCCGCCATGGCCAAGTGGTACGCCACCGAGGCGCAGGTCAAGCTCATCGACCGGTGTCTGCAGCTGCACGGCGGGTACGGATACATGCGGGAATACAGCGTGGCGCGCGCCTATCTGGACGCCCGGGTGCAGACCATCTTCGGCGGCACCACCGAGATCATGAAGGAAATCATCGGGCGCAAGCTCGGCGTCTGATAGCGGCCATTAGCCGAGCCGCCGTTGAATCACCGTCGGATATCAATAACGCGCAGAGCGGTCGCAGGTGCACGTTATTCACGACAGCAGTGGGTATTGTCTGCGAAATGACCTCAATAGGGCTTCACGCTGCGCCGATACGGGGAGCGGCGGCGGCGGGGTCGCTTTGCGGAAGTGCAGCGGTCGGAAAGCGTGGGTGGGTTTGATGACACGGCAGCGAATGGCATTCGGCTTTATCGGCCGGGCGGTAATGGGATTGGCGTTGGCGGCGGCCACCGCGGTGCTGTATGCACCCGCGGCCGTCGCCTCGCCCGAGAGCGACGCCACGGCGGCCATCGATGCGGCGTGGAACGCCGCCGGTGGGGACGCATCGCAGTTGGGCCCCCGCGACGGTGGGGTCTATCCGGCGGGGGCGGGCTTCGGTCAGAATTTCGTCGGCGGCGCAATCTTCTTTTCGCCGGCGACCGGGGCGCGGACCATGCACGGCGCCATTCTCGAGAAATACCGCGCTCTCGGTGGTCCCGCGGAAAGCGATCTCGGCTTTCCGAAGATCGATGAGGGCCCGGGCCGGGTGAGCCCCGAGAGTCGCAACTCGACATTCAATGCCGCCGACAATCCGGTGATCTTCTGGACCCCGGAAACCGGGGCCTGGGTGGTGCGCGGGGCCATCAACGCGGCCTGGGATCAGGTCGGCGGGTCGTCCGGGATCCTCGGCGTGCCCATCGAGGACGAGAGCTACGACGGCGATGTCGTCACGCAGCGTTTCACCGGCGGTCTGCTGTCGTTCGACAAGCGGACGCGGACCTTCACCACCGAACCGCCGGAACTCGCCGGTCAACTGGCGGACCTGAACATCCCGTCGGACCCGGCCTCGGCGATCGCCGCGGCCTGGCGCGCCAACGGGGGAGCCCAAGGACCGCTGGGCGCCCGCGCCGGTGGCCCGTACCCGATCGGCGAGGGCGGCACCGCGCAGGACTTCGCCGGCGGCAAGGTGTTCTACACCCCGGAGACCGGTGCCTTCGCCGTCACCGGCGACATCCTGGCCAAGTATGAGTCGGCCGGGGGACCCGCCGGCGACTTCGGTTTCCCCGTCGCCAGTGAGGCCGACGGCGGCGTGCCCGACAGCCGGGTGCAGGCGTTCTCCGCGCCCGACCATCCGGTGATCTTCTGGACCCCCGACCACGGCGCGGTCATCGTGGGCGGCGCGATGAAGGCCGCCTGGGACAAGCTCGGCGGCGCCACCGGCGAGCTGGGTGTGCCGACCGGCGACCAGAACACCGAGGGCACGACCGTCACCCAGCCGTTCAGCGGCGGCGAGCTCGCCTGGAACAGCGCCGACAACTCGTTCAGCAGCGACCCGGCCAATCTCGCCGAATCGCTGGCCGGACTCGAGGTGCCCAACGCGCCGGTGCCCAGCACCCCGCCGGTGGCCCCGGAGCCCGCCGACGAGGGCGGCGTCACCTGGCAGAACTGGTGGCTGTGGTGGATCATCCCGCTGGCCCTGCTGCTCCTGGGTTCGCTGTACGCCTGGATGGCGATGAGCAAGCGGCGCTCCGACCGGTCCGAGGCCGACTTCGACGAGGACGTCGACGACGATCGCTACGACACCCGCTACGGCGAGGACACCCGCTACGGCGATGACACCCGCTACGGCGACGATCCGCGCCAGGATCCGCACGACGGACCCGACGGCCCCGAGGATTTCCGCGGTGAGCCCAGCCGCTGGTCGTCGCGCTCGGACTTCGCCGAGGCCGACGACGACGGTTACGACGACGGCGGCTATGACGAGAGCGGGGGCTACGACAAGGGCGGTTACCTCGCGCCGCCGGTGTGGTCGGAGCCCGAGTCCGAGCCGTCTACGACCCGCTTCGACGAACTGGGCGACGACGGGCTGTTCACCCACCGCGGCGTGCAGGACTCCGGACCCGCCCACCTCGCGGACGACTTCGACGAGCCGATTGTCGACGAGGATCCCGACGCGGTGGACACGGCCCCGACGCGGGTGGTGGGCTCCACCGAGCCCGAGTCTTCCGGTGGTCGCCACGCGGCCTTCGGTGATGAGCCGCGCCGGTCGTGGGATGCGCCCGAGGACGACGACTACCTGCCGGGCCCGGGCTCGCTGTTCGCGCCGGTCTACGGCGCCGCACCGCCGCCGGCCCCCGAGTACACCGACGACGATTACACCGACACCGAGTACACCGACGACGTTCGGTTCGGTGGCCACACCGAGGCCCCGGCACCGCCGGAGCCCGCGGAGCAGGATGTCGAGGCGGGCCAGCCGCAGGATGCCGGGGCACCGCCGGCCATCCATCTGCCGCTGGACGACCCGCATCGGGCGCCGGACGGCTACCCGATCAAGGGCAGCATGCGCACCGGCCGGTATCACGTCCCGGGCACGCCCGGTTACGACGAGACCGTCGCCGAAATCTGGTTCGCCAGCCCGCAACTGGCCGAGGCGAATGGCTTCAGCCGGGCCGACTAGGGCCGTGGCCGTCGCTCAGCTGGCCGTCGCTCAGCTGGCCATCGCCCAGATGGCCGTTGCTCAGATCTTGCGGATGACGGTGACGACTTTGCCGAGCACGGCGGCGTCGTTGCCGGGGATCGGGTCGAACGCCGGGTTGTGCGGCATCAGCCACACCTGACCGGCGGTGCGCTTGAACGTCTTCACGGTGGCCTCGCCGTCGATCATGGCCGCGACGATGTCGCCGTTGTCGGCCACGCTCTGCTGCCGGACCACCACCCAGTCGCCGTCGCAGATCGCGGCGTCCACCATGGATTCACCGACCACCTTGAGCAAAAACAGCGATCCCTGGCCGACGAGTTCGCGCGGCAGGGGGAACACATCTTCGACGGCCTCCTCGGCCAGGATGGGCCCGCCGGCGGCGATCCGGCCGAGCACCGGCACGAAGGTGGGCTCCGGCAGGGCGTCGGAACCGGCCACGTCGGTCGCCACCGCCGGTTGGGCGTCGTCGAGGCCACGGACGTCGACGGCGCGCGGACGGTTCGGGTCCCGGCGCAGATAGCCCTTGCGCTCGAGGGTCCGAAGCTGGTGTGCCACTGAGGAAGTGGAGGTCAGCCCGACCGCGTCGCCGATCTCTCGGATGCTGGGCGGGTAGCCGCGGGTGGTCACCGAGGCGCGGATCACCTCGAGGATGGTGCGTTGCCGTTCGGTGAGCGAGGTGTCGCGCGCGCCATCGCGTTTGGCGCCGGAACCTGACTTGGCGTCTGCGGAGGTGCTGCCGGATTCGGTGTCAGCCATGACAACGAATTTAGCCCTCCCGACCTGGATAATCAAACATGTGTTCGACGTGTGTCGGATCCCGGCTGCTTGTCGGTGGTCGGGTTTATCGTTCGGCTACGGTTCGATCACATGTTCGGTTTGGGCTTTCCTTCGAACAGATGGTCGATTAGCGTTCGAACATAGGAGCGAACGAATGTACGGCTCGCATCGACCGGAAGGATCGGACATGACACGCACCAGCGTTTACCCCCAGGCCTGGGACATCACATTCGCCACCGCACCGGCGGAGTTCGACGCCGCGCCGCCGCGCACGCCGCGCCGGGGCCGCGCCCTGCCCCGGGTGGTGGACGGCAGCCGTCCCGGACAGGGGCGTCCCGCCCCGATGACGCCGCGCTATCGCGGTACCGGCGTGCGGATGTCCCGGGCCGTGCACACCCGCCGCCCGGCCAAGCAGGTCCGGCCCGTCACCATTGTCGGGCTGGCGCTGTTGGCCGGGCTGATCACGATGTGGCTGGGCGCGGTGGCGCAGTTCGGCGAGACGGTGCGCGACGCGTCGGCGTCGGTGCCGGATCAGCTCGCGGTGGTCCAGGTGAAGTCGGGGGAGACCTTGGCGCACCTGGCGGCCCGCGTCGCGCCGCAGGCGCCGGTGAGCAGCGTGGTCGAGCGGATCCGCGAACTCAATGAACTGCAGTCACCGGTGATCGACGCGGGCCAGACCCTCATCGCGCCGATCGGCTGAGTCCGATGGCGGTCGTGGAGTTCGGCTCGCTGGCTCGCGCCAGACGGGCGCGGGTAGTCTCTGAGACGATCAGTTCATCTCAATGCCGGGGCGATGAAGGAGCGGACATGCACTGTCCTTTCTGCCGGCATCCCGATTCGCGCGTGGTGGACTCCCGTGAAACCGACGAGGGCCAAGCCATCCGCCGGCGTCGCTCGTGTCCGGAATGCGGGAAGCGGTTCACCACGGTGGAGACTGCGGTGCTGGCCGTGGTCAAGCGCAGCGGTGTCACCGAACCGTTCAGCCGGGAGAAGGTGATCAGCGGCGTGCGGCGGGCCTGTCAGGGCCGTCAGGTCGACGACGACGCGCTCAACGTACTGGCTCAGCAGGTCGAGGACGCGGTGCGTGCCTCCGGTCCGGAAGTGCCCAGTCACGAGGTCGGACTGGCCATCCTGGGTCCGTTGCGCGAACTCGACGAAGTGGCGTATCTGCGGTTCGCGTCGGTCTACCGGTCGTTCACTTCCGCCGACGACTTCGAACGCGAGATCCAGGACCTGCGCCGTCACCGCGAGGCCCCGGCCGCGGGCTGACCGCCGGTCCCTCAATCGAGGCGGCGCGCCCCGTCGTCGACGACGGCGCCCGCGACTCGCACCCACCCGTCGGAACTCCACTGCGTTTCGATCCGCGAGCCCTTGCCCTGGATGATGACGAGATCCTGGCTCAGATAGTCGGTGATCCGCACCGCGGCCGAACCGGTCGCCTCGTCCTCGGGAACTCCCAAGCTCGGCACGAACATCCGCGCGCGGATCTCGCCGGCGGACTTGTCGGTCCAGGTCCACAGGTAGTGGTCGATGTCATCGGGATAGTCGTCGGCATCCGCGGCCAGCACCTCCTCGACGGAGCCGAGGTCATGGATCGCGAACTCCGGGGCCCACTCGGCCCGCGCGCTGATGGCGGTCAACTTCTCGGCGCCCACGTCGTAGCTGACCTGGACGATGCCCGCCGGAACCCGCAGCGTGTGGATGTGGTGGCCCTGGGACCGCAGCCACCACGCCGCCCCCACCGTGGGGTGCCCGGCGAATGGCAACTCGGCGGCCGGGGTGAAGATGTGGGCCGTGGTGCTGGTCGCACCGGACTCCGGCAGATCGATGAATATGGTTTCGCTGTAACCCAATTCGGTGGCGAGCCGCTGGCGGTCCGTGGGTGGGACGGTCGCGGCGTCCACCACGCCGAGCGGGTTACCGAATTCTCCCGCCGAGTCAGTGAACACCCGCAGCACAGTCACGTCGGTAGCCATGGCCCGACTCTACTGCCGACCTCGGGCGCAGTTGGGCCGTCGAGCTAGTCGTCCTCGGCGAACGGATCCTTGCCGCCGTCGTTGGACTGCTGGGCCAGGAAGCGTTCGAACTCGGCACCCAGTTCGTCGCCGCTGGGCAGATCCTCGTCCCGGGCCAGCAGCGAGCGGTTCTCCTGCGCGGCCATGAACGCGTCGTACTGCTGTTCCAGCGCGCTGACCACCTGGGCGACCTCCGCGCTGGCCTCGACCTGCTCGTCGATCTTGGTGCGCACCTCGGCGGCGGACTGGGTCAGCGCCTGGGTGGGCAGCTCCAGCGCGGCCGAGCGGGCGACCTCGTCCAGCAGCGCCTGCGCCGCGGCGGGGTATTCGGTCTGCGCCAGATAGTGCGGCACGTGCACGGTGAATCCGACGACCTCGTGGCCGTGCTGAGCCATTCGGTACTCCAGCAGGCTCGACACGCTGCTGGGCACCTGGACCTCACCGACCCACGGCGTGTGCTCGGCGATCAACTCGCGGTCGTTGGCGTGCGCGGTCAGCGAGATCGGGCGGGTGTGCGGCACCGCCATGGGGATGGCGCCGAGCCCGATGGTGCGCCGGACGTCGAGGCGCTCGGCCAGCAGCCGCACCGCACTGATGAAACGCTCCCACTTCAGGTCGGGCTCCAGGCCGGCCAGCAGCAGGAACGGAGTGCCGACGCTGTCGCGCAGCGCGAACAACGACAGCTCGGGGTCTTCGTAGTCGGTGAAGCGGTCGGTCTTGAAGGTCATCAGCGGCCGCCGGGAGCGGTAGTCGAGCAGCTCATCGATCGCGAACGACGCCACCAGCTCGGTATCGAGGGCCTCCTTGAGGTGCGCGGCGGCCAGCTTGACTGCGTGCCCCGCATCGGAGAAGCCCTCCAGCGCGTGGATCAGCACCGGCCCGCGGCCGTCGGCGTTGGACAGCTGCGGCGCGGGAAACTCCAACTCGTACATACCGGTCTGCTCGGGCTGATCCTGACCTGGTACGTGAGCCATATGTCTCGCCTCCTCGTTACGGCTGGGCAACCCGTCGGCTACCGGCCGTTGCCTCAAGTGTCCCTCAAATCGTCGCAGCAAACACATCGGGACTGCGACACACCGATGTCAACGCGCAACGGCACGGTCGCAGTCCCGATTTCGCCCAATGCGGAATCACTCACAGTTCGGCTTTCCTCCACAGCATGGCGGCCGGCGGGGCGTGCGAGAGCCGACGGCGACGGTGCCGGTTGCGACCGTTCGGGCATGACACCGAAGAACCCCGATTTCGTGCTCAATCGTCCCGCGGCGCTGATCGCGGCCGTGCCCGCGGTCCTGGGCTTCGCCCCGGAGAAGTCCCTGGTCCTCGTCGGCGTGGATCGCGGCCAGATGGGCGCGGTCATGCGCGTCGATCTGGCCGATTGCCTCGCCGGTGAGCTGGACCACCTCGTCGATGTCGCGACGGCCTCCCGGGCCGACGCGGTGATCGCGGTCATCGTGGACGCCGAAGGCGCCGCATGCCGACTGTGCAACGACTCCTACCGGGAGCTGAGCGAGGACCTCGAGGAGCTGCTCGCCGACAACGGCGTCGTACTGCTCGACACCCACGTGGTGGACCGCATCGCGGCCGGCGGGCGCTGGCACTGCGTCGACGGGTGCGGTAAGGGCGGGCGGGTCGACGACCCGTCGAGCTCACCGTTGTCGGTCGCGGCGGTGGTCGACGGGCGCCGGCTCTACGGCAGCCGCGCGGAGCTGCAGGAGGTGATCTCCGTCGACCTGGATCGCGATCCCGCGGCAATCACGCGGGCGGTTGCCGAGCTGACCGAAGCCGGTGCGGCCGCCTCCGCCGAGGACCCGGACGTGGCCCGGGGTCGTGCGATCCGCCAGACCATTTCGGCGATGGACCGGCTCGCCGCGGGCGCAGCACTTGCCGATGCCGACCTCGCGGCGCTGGCCTACGCGCTGACCGACCTGATCGTCCGGGATGCGCTGTACGGCCTGGCGGTGGGCGAGGCCGCGGCCCGGGCGGAGGCGCTGTGGGTAGTGCTGGCGCGGGGGCTGCCGGGGCCGTGGCGCGCCGAGGCGCTGACGATGCTGGCGTACTCCGCCTACGTGCGCGGCGACGGACCGTTGGCGGGGGTGGCCTTGGAGCAGGCGCTGCGCGTGGATCCCACGCACCGGATGGCGGGATTGCTCGACCACGCGCTGCAGTCCGGGCTGCGACCGGAGCGGATCCGGCAGCTGGCCTCGACCGGGTACCGGCTCGCCCGGCAGCTCGGCGTGCAGCTGCCCCCGCGGTTACCGGCCCGCGCCGCGGGCTGACCGCGCGCGTCTAGACCTTCTCCACCTTCACCGCGTGCGCCATCTCGTGGGGGAGATCCACGTTCTCATGGCCGGGGATGACGATGGTCACCTCGCCGGGCGGGTTCACGATGGCGGTGACGCGGGCGTTGGGCACCACCCCGGCGTCCTTGAGCCGGCTGATCAGCATGGTGTCGCCCTGGACATGCTCGGTCAGCTGGCGCACCACGACGGCGACCGGGGACCCCGCCGGCAGCTCGGTGAGCCGCACCAGGTTGTAGTCCTCGAACCGGTCGGACTGGCCCAGACCGAGCTCGGAGAGACCGGGGATGGGGTTGCCGAAGGGGGAGACGGTCGGGTTGTCGAGCACGGCGACCAGGCGGCGCTCGACCTCCTCGCTCATCACGTGCTCCCACTTGCAGGCCTCGGCGTGGACGTCCTCCCACGGCAGGCCGATCACGTCGACCAACAGGCGCTCGGCCAGCCGGTGCTTGCGCATTACGGCGACGGCCAGCGATCGTCCCTTCTGGGTGAGTTGGAGGTGCCGGTCACCGGCGACATTGAGTAATCCGTCGCGCTCCATGCGCGACACGGTCTGGCTCACGGTCGGCCCGCTTTGCTCCAGCCGTTCGGCGATTCGTGCGCGCAACGGGATTACGCCCTCTTCCTCGAGGTCGTAGATCGTCCGCAGGTACATCTCTGTGGTATCCACAAGGTCGTTCATCTGGCACCCTCCGTCGGCACAAGTCTACTTGGCTAGCAGCGCGTTCGGACCCGCAACGTCGGCGCGGCGCCCACACGGCAGTGTGCCCGCCGAGGGGAGCGGCGGGCACACTGAAGTGCGAAGACGGTTTTACGTCAGCTGGCGTAGGAGCGCAGCCGGTCGGCCCGGTCGCCCTGGCGCAGCTTGGACATGACCTCGCGCTCGATCTGGCGCACACGTTCGCGCGAGAGACCGAACAGCTTGCCGATCTGATCCAGCGTGCGCGGCTGGCCGTCGTCGAGACCGAACCGCAACCGGATCACCTGCTGCTCGCGCTCGTCGAGCGTGGCCAGCACGTGCCGGATGTCGGTGTGCAGCAACTCGGCGATCACGGCGTTCTCGGCGGACAGCGCCTCGGAGTCCTCGATGAAGTCGCCCAGCGGGGCTTCCTCGTCGGAGCCCACCGGCATGTCCAGACTCACCGGGTCCCGACTGTGGTCCAGCAGGTCGTTGATCTTCTCGACCGGGATGCCCGATTCCTCGGACAGCTCCTCGTCGGTGGCCTCGCGACCCAGCTGCTGATGCATCTCGCGCTTGATCCGGGCCAGCTTGTTGACCTGCTCGACCAGGTGGACGGGCAGCCGGATGGTCCGGCTCTGATCGGCCATGCCGCGGGTGATGGCCTGGCGGATCCACCAGGTGGCGTAGGTGGAGAACTTGAAGCCCTTGGCGTAGTCGAACTTCTCCATGGCGCGGATCAGGCCCAGGTTGCCCTCCTGGATCAGGTCCAGCAGCGGCATTCCGCGCCCCGTGTAGCGCTTGGCCAGTGACACGACCAGGCGCAGGTTGGCTTCCAGGAGGTGGCTGCGTGCGGCCTGGCCGTCGCGAACGACCTCGGCGAGGGTGCGCTTGCGGGTCTCACCCAGGCGCTTGCGCGTCGCCAGCAGATGCTGGGCGTAGAGCCCGGCCTCGATCCGTTTGGCGAGTTCCACCTCATCGGCGGCGTTGAGCAACGCCGTCTTGCCGATACCGTTCAGATACACCCGTACCAAGTCAGCGGCTGGGCTCTGAGCGTCCAGATCGCCAACGATCCGGGGTGCGGCGGCATTCGCCATATCGGCCTCCTTAGAGTGGCTCGAACTGTCAATGGTTCCAACGCCCCAATGGAGTAAAGAGTTCCCACAACGCCGCGGTTTCACACCCTCTGACGTGCACAAATGCCGCGTCGACCTGAGAATGCGCTGAGAATAGAACCAGAAGGTTCCTCAGCCAGGGGATTCGGTGTCCGACCGCGCCGATTCGGTCGCACGGGGCACCTCGGGCGCCGGCTCATCGGCGTCGATATAGGTCGGTTCGATCGCCGGGTGTTCGGCGGAGGCCAGTGTGGTGTGCGGCGCGGGCGCATAGCGGCGGGGTTCCTCGGCGCGTCGCGGCGGGCGGTCGTTGGCGATCAACACCGCCATCCACGGCAGCGGGATGGAGACCGCGACGATCGCCAGGGAGATCCAGCCGTTCTGCCAGACGCTGTAGGCCCATGCGGCCAGCAGCAGCGCGGGGACGCGGCAGGACATCATGATGAGGTACTTGCGTACGCGCTGGCGATGCTCCTCCTCATAGGGGATGGCTGCGCGCGTGATGAGTACCGGCCGACCTTCGTCGTCGAAACCCAGCTCCTGGCTGTGCTTCATTACTCCACTCTTGCACAGTTGAAGGCCTGCGGTCAGACCGGTTCCCCAGCCGTAATTTTCTGCGGCAGAATGTCATCTATGCAGACCCAGACGATCGAGCGCCCAGACACCGACGAACGCCTCGACGACGGGACCGACGACGATCGGCCGAAGTTCTTCCACTACGTCAAGAAGGACAAGATCGCCGAGAGCGCCGTGATGGGCACCCACGTGGTCGCGCTGTGCGGTGAGGTCTTTCCGGTCACGAAGTCGGCCAAGCCGGGCTCCCCGGTGTGCCCGGACTGCAAGCGCATCTACGAACAGCTCAAGAAGTAGAACAGCTCAAGAAGTAGACCGCGAGGGTTCCTCGCGCGGCGGCGGCTGATCGGATTCGAGCCGCTGACCGTTCTTCTGGTTGGCCTTTTCCTCCAGCCAGCTGCGCAGCTGACGGGTGTGGGTATCCGGCGCCGGCCATTCCTCCTCGACGGCGTTGTTGAGTTCGGCGCCCAGCATGATGGCGAACCCGAGGAAGAACGCGAACAGCAGGAAGGCGATGGGCGTCGCCAGCGCCCCGTAGGTGTAGCCGGTCCGGGTGATCGAACTCAGGTAGATGCGCAGCCCGACCGTGGCGATCATGAACACCGTGGTGGCCAGCGCGGCGCCCAGGATCAGCCGGTGCGTCGGTAGCGGCCGTGGCAGCGACACCCGGTACAGGATGGTGATCGCGATGACGAACCCCAGGGCCAGCGCCGGGTAGTACCCGAAGCGCAGCACGTCGGCCCAACTCTCCGGGATGTACTCGGCGACCTTGCGCGGCCCGAGCGCCAGGAACGGCGCCGTGACGATGATGATCAGCAGCCCCACCACGTAGAGGCCCAGCGCATAGAAGCGCTGCCGCACCGGGTGCCGCAGGGGGGTCTGGTCGTGCGCCTCCACGATGGCGTCCACGAAGGCCGAGATGGCCGACGAGCCCGCCCACAGCGAGATGACGAACCCCAGCGAGACCACCTCGCCGCGCGCACCCTGCACGATGTCGCGCATGGTCGGCTCGATGATCTCGGTGACGATGTTGTCCGAGAAGAAACTGCCGGCCGTGCTGATCAACCGGTCCTCGATCGTGGCCAGCGTGTCCGGGCCGAAGATCGGGGCGATATAGGCCAGGCTGCCCAGCATGCCGAGCAGCAGCGGCGGCAGGGACAGCACCGACCAGAAGCCGGCTTGGGCGGACTCCGAGAAGATCGAGTCGTCCCACGCCTTCGACAGCGTCCTTTTGGAAACGCGCCAGATGTGGTGTCGGGAAGGCTTGCTGGTCTGGTCACTCATGACCAGACCAGCATTCCTGACTTCCGGTGAATCTGCGAAGCGTGCCGCTCCGATGGCGGGTTATGCCTCGACAGGGCTGGTTTCGAGCACGGCGGCGAGTTCGACCAGCTTGGCCTCGTGCTCATTGGCGTGGTGCTGGCAGAACAGCAGCTCGGCTCCGGACGGCAGCGTCGCGCGTACGCGGGCAGCAGCCCCGCAGCGGTCGCAGCGATCAGCCCGCGTCAATTCGGGACTGGTCAGAGTTGCGGTCATGGCGCCTCCGTTCGTTGCTTGATCTCTACTGTGTCAGACGTACGGCGTTCCGGCGTTGTTCCCTAGGCGTTCATCGGTGTGTCGCGTCTCACCTTCGCTTCGGCGTGGCGCTGCGGCACGCTGATGTCATGTCCGAGCCTAGCCGTGAACTGGTCCACATCTGCGCGCGGTCGGACTGGGCGGCCGTTCCTCCCGCCGGGCCGTACCGGCCGCCGTCGCTTCAGGAGGTGGGTTTCATCCATCTCTCGGCCCCTGAGCAGGTGCATCTGCCCGCCAACCGGCTCTACGCCGGCCGCACGGATCTGGTACTGCTGTACCTGAATCCGGAGCTGCTGACGGCACCGGTGCGCTGGGAGCCCGGCGTACCCGGCGACCCGGCCGCGATGCTCTTCCCGCACCTGTACGGCCCGCTGCCCACGGCGGCAGTGAGAATGGTCACCCCGTACCTGCCGGACGCCGAAGGCCGGTTCGCACCGCTTCCCGGTTAGCCAGGCCGCCCGGATCGGAACCGGCTAGTCGAGGTAGTCGCGCAGCACCTGAGACCGGCTGGGGTGGCGCAGCTTCGACATCGTCTTGGACTCGATCTGGCGGATCCGCTCGCGGGTGACGCCGTAGACCTGACCGATCTCGTCGAGGGTGCGCGGCTGACCGTCGGTCAGACCGAACCGCAGCCGCACCACGCCGGCCTCACGCTCCGAGAGCGTCTCGAGGACCGACTGCAGCTGGTCCTGCAGCAGCGTGAACGACACCGCGTCGACGGCGACGACGGCCTCGGAGTCCTCGATGAAGTCGCCGAGTTGCGAGTCGCCCTCGTCGCCGATGGTCTGGTCCAGGGAGATCGGTTCACGCGCGTACTGCTGGATCTCCAGCACCTTCTCCGGCGTGATGTCCATCTCCTTGGCCAGCTCTTCGGGCGTGGGCTCGCGGCCCAGGTCCTGCAGCAGCTCGCGCTGGATGCGGCCGAGCTTGTTGATCACCTCGACCATGTGCACCGGGATGCGGATGGTGCGGGCCTGGTCGGCCATGGCGCGGGTGATGGCCTGACGGATCCACCAGGTGGCGTACGTGGAGAACTTGTAGCCCTTGGTGTAGTCGAACTTCTCGACGGCGCGGATCAGGCCCAGGTTGCCCTCCTGGATCAGGTCCAGGAACGCCATGCCGCGGCCGGTGTAGCGCTTGGCCAGCGACACCACCAGGCGCAGGTTGGCCTCGAGCAGGTGGTTCTTGGCGCGATCACCGTCGCGGCAGATCCACTGCATGTCGCGGCGCTGGGCGGCGGGCAGCTTCTCGCCCTTCGCCGCCAGCTCCGACATCAGCTGGGTGCCGTACAGGCCGGCCTCGATGCGCTTGGCGAGCTCGACTTCTTCCTCGGCGTTGAGCAGCGCGACCTTGCCGATCTGCTTCAGGTAGGCGCGGACCGAGTCCGCCGAGGCGGTGAGCTCGGCGTCCTTGCGGGCCTGCCGCAGCGCCTCGGACTCTTCCTCGTCCCAGACGAAGTCACCGGAGGCCTTGTCCTTCTCCGAGGGCTCGGCGATCTCTTCCTCGTCGTCATCCTTGGCCGCCTTGGCCTTCTTGGCGCCCGCGGCGGTGCCGGACTCCTCGGCGCCGTCCTCCTCGTCGAGCTCCTCGAGGTCGTCGCCCTCCAGCTCGGCGTCGGCCTCGAGCTCGTCGCCGGGCTCGGCCTCGAGATCCTCGATGTCGGTATCGAGGTCCTCGGCGGCGCCGTCGGTGTCGACGGCCCCCGCGGTCGCCTTCTTGGCGCGACTGCGAGTCGTCGCGCCGGCCTTGGCCGCCGCCTTGCGGGGCGCCGCCTTCTTGGCGGGCTTGGCCGCGCCGTCGGCGACCGTCCGGCCCGCGGCCTTGGTGGCCCGCTTGGCCGGCGCGCGCTTGGCGGCGGTGCCTGAGGTGGAGGCTTTGGTGGCGGTGCGCTTCACCGGCTCATCGGTTGCCGGGGTTGCTTTCGTCGCTGCCACGTACACCCTTTCGATCGTGCTGGCTTGCGGCGCGCAGGGCATGCGCCACCGAAGCGTCGGCATCTGGAATGTCGGCGTAAGTCTCTGTTTCGAGCTTCACCGCTATTCGTTGGGCGGCCGCCTCGACCATTGTAACGACATTGCGCCGGTACGCCGCGCCGAGCAAGGAAATCCGCGCGTCCCGCTACCCGGTGCCGTCGCCGTGCGCGGCCATGGCGGCGCCCACGATGCCCGCGGTGTTCTGCAGCGCGGCCGCCACGACCGGGGTGCGGTTCTCGAGCAGCGGCACCCATTTGTCGGCTTTGCGGCTGATCCCGCCGCCGACGATGATCAGGTCCGGCCAGATCGCGTTCTCGACGGCCACCAGCACCTTGGTGACTTCCTTGGTCCAGCGTTCGTAGGACCAATCCTTGCGTTCCTTGATCGACGAGGCGGCCCGGTGCTCGGCCTCCTTGCCGTCGACCTCGATGTGACCGAATTCGGTGTTGGGCAGCAACAGGCCGTTGTGGATCACGGCCGAACCGATGCCGGTGCCGAACGTCAACAACACCACCACACCGGTGTTGTTGCGGCCCGCGCCGAAGCGCTCCTCGGCCAGCCCGGCGGCGTCGGCGTCGTTGAGGACGGTCACCGATTGGCCGCCGAGGGCCTTGCTGACCACCTCGGCGACGTTGGTGCCCAGCCAGGCGTCATCGACGTTGGCCGCGGTGCGCACGATGCCTTCGGTGACCACGCCGGGGTAGGTCACGCCCAGCGGCCCGGTCCAGCCGAAATGCGCGACGACGGCGGCGATGGTCTTCGCGACCGCGTCGGGCGTGGCGGGTTGCGGGGTGGCGAGCTTGAAGCGTTCGCCGACGAGCTTGCCGGTGTCGAGGTCGACGATGCCGCCCTTGACGCCGCTACCGCCGACATCGATGCCGAACCCGTGATTGGGTGCGGGACGGGGGTCTTGCGCGGTCATGGCAGCTCCTGGCGACGGCGTGGCGGTCAGCGGTACAAACATAGTGCTTCGGCGCCGGATGTGTTGCGATGGAACGGTGATAAACACTGCTTTGCCCGCTGGTCAGGACGTCGCGACGCTGCGAGAGGTGGCCGAGAGGCTGGCCGCCGAGGCCGCCGAGTTCGTGCGCACCCGCCGTGCCGAGGTCTTCCTGACCGCGCCGGTGGCCGATGCCGTCGCCGCCAAGAGCGACCCGACCGATCCGGTCACCATCGTCGACACCGAGACCGAGGCCCTGTTGCGTGCCCGGCTGGCCGAACTGCGCCCCGGCGACCCGATCCTCGGCGAGGAGGGCGGCGGTCCGGCGCAGGTGGCCGAGCCGGGCGCGGTGACCTGGGTGCTGGATCCGATCGACGGCACGGTGAACTTCGTCTACGGCATCCCGGCGTACGCGGTGTCGGTGGCCGCGCAGGTCGACGGGGTCTCGGTGGCGGGCGCGGTGGCACACGTGTCTGCCGGTGAAATCTACTCGGCGGCAACGGGTTTGGGTGCTCACGTCACCGGTCGCGGCGGCACCGCGGCGTTGCGCTGCAGCGACGTATCCGAGCTGGGGATGGCGTTGGTGGGCACCGGTTTCGACTACTCGGCGCGGCGACGGACCGAGCAGGCGCGGTTGCTGGCCGCGCTGCTGCCGACGGTGCGCGACATCCGCCGCATCGGGTCGGCGGCGCTGGACCTGTGCCTGGTGGCCGCCGGGCGTCTCGACGCGCACTACGAACACGAGCTGCACGCCTGGGACTGGGCGGCCGGGGCGCTGATCGCGGCCGAGGCCGGCGCCACGGTGCTGGTGCCGGAGCCCGGCGCGGGCACCGGGACCGGTCTGGTGGTGGCCAGTGCGCCCGGGGTCGCCGAGGCGCTGCGCGCGGAGTTGGCGCGCCTCGGCGCGTTCGAGTTGCTCGCGGAGTAGGCGCTCAGCAGCTCGCGGAGTGGATCTTGCCGAGCAGCTCCGAATCGGCCGGTTCGGTGGCGTCGGGGCGCAGGCCGGCGAGCACCGCGTCGATGTCGTCACTGTGGGTCAGCGCCCCGAATTCGGTGCCGATGGCCAGGTCCACCGAATCGTCGCTGCGCCCGTCCTGGAACAGCTCGGTGCACGGGGCCACCAGCCAGACCGCCGCGGCGGCGGCCCGCCCGTTGGAGCCGAACCGGATCTGGCCCTGGCAGGTCAGCCGGGCGTCGGCGTAGATCGGGTCGTTGGCCGCGGTCGGCTGGGCGAACCCGAGGTCGCGCAGCGCCCCCGAGATGTCGCCGGCCTGGCCGCCCTGCCCGCTCGCGTTCAGCACGTTGATCTTGGTCTCGGCGAGCTTGGCCGGCATCACCTCGGCCATGTCGGAGCGCGACACCTGCTCGCCCAGCGACGGGGGCTCGCCGCCGTCGGCGGGGGCCGGCGGGGGATTGCACACCGCGACGTCCTGGACATCCTCGGGTCGGGTCAGCGCGATCATCCACACCAGGGCGGTGACGACGGCCAGAACGGCCACGGTGATGACACCGGGATAGATGTTGCGCCGACGAAAGGGCAATCCGCGCTTGTCGAAGGCGGTTCCCTCGGTGATTTGTGCGACCACGCCCGAACTCTAGAGCAACTTCGGGGCGTGGTTGGCAACCGAATCGGGGACTCCTGCCCAGGGTGTGTGACATAAATCACACTCCATTAGTCGGTAATGCAGGCACGAATCATTTGGCGCAGGCGTTCGGCACTGGTACAAAGCCTTGCTGCAGCACGTTGCGCAGGGGGACGACGAGGGGAAGAGGTTATGGCTACCGACTATGACGCGCCGAGGCGCTCCGAGACCGATGAAGTTTCCGAGGATTCGCTCGAGGAACTGAAGGCGCGCCGCAACGAGGCACAGTCGGCGGTCGTCGATGTCGACGAGTCCGAGACCGCCGAATCGTTCGAACTGCCCGGGGCCGACCTCTCCGGGGAGGAACTGTCCGTCCGCGTGATCCCCAAGCAGGCCGACGAGTTCACCTGTTCGAGTTGCTTCCTGGTCCAGCACCGCAGCCGGCTGGCCAGCGAGAAGAACGGCCTGATGATCTGCACCGACTGCGGGGGCTGATCAACTGCTGAGCGCCGCCAGGACCTTGTCCGGGTGCCGGCAGCTGACCAGCCAGTACGGCGTCGGGTCGTCCGGGTCGTCGAGCACCGCCAGCACCATCGGGCCCACCCAGCCGCGGTGCAGCACGTAGGCGGTCGGATCCAGCTGGCGGCCCAGGGCCGCCGACTTCGCCGAGCGGGGGACCTCGGCGGTGCGCGAGATGACGTTGACCGGCAGGTGCGCCGGCCCGGCGCACAGTTCCACCTGGCCGCCCCGGGCGACCACCGCCACCTCCATGCGGCCGAACCACAGCAACACGCCGGCGGCCACCACGAACAACGCGGCGTAGGGCACCCACTGCGGCACGTCGGACTCCGACAGGGCCCGATTGACCTGCGCGGCAATGATCGCCGCCAACCCGAAGCCCAACGGCCACCACCACCACGGCACCCACAGGCGCTCGCGGTATCGCACCGTCTGAGAGGTCACACCGGACTTCGACACGCGGCCAAGGGTAGTCTGTGGCCTCGTGTCCACTCGTCTGGCGGTTGTGCGCCTGGACCCCGAGCTTCCACTGCCGCAGCGTGCACACGCCGGCGACGCCGGGGTCGATCTGTTCAGTGCCGAGGACGTCGACCTGGCGCCCGGTCGCCGCGCGCTGGTGTCGACCGGTATCGCCGTGGCGATCCCGCTGGGAATGGTGGGCCTGGTCCATCCGCGCTCGGGATTGGCTGCGCGCGTGGGGCTTTCGATCGTCAACAGCCCGGGCACCATCGACGCCGGGTATCGGGGCGAGATCAAGCTTTCGCTGATCAACCTCGACCCGACCGAACGTATCCTGATCAACAGGGGTGACCGCATCGCCCAGCTGCTGGTGCAGCGGGTCGAATTGCCCGAGCTCGTCGAGGTCAGCTCGTTCGAGGAGGCCGGGCTGGCGGACACCACCCGTGGCGATGGTGGCCACGGTTCCTCCGGAGGACATGCGAGTCTGTGATGGCATTTGATAAACGCAAACAGGACGACACCGCGGCCGAGGCGGCCGCCGAGGTCGACGACGAGGATTTCGACGGCCCGTTCGACGTCGAGGACTTCGACGACCCGGAGACCGCCGCCCAGGGCCGGCTGGATCTGGGGTCGGTGCTCATCCCGATGCCCGAGGCCGGGCAGGTGCAGGTCGAACTCAACGAGGGCGGTGTGCCCAGCGCGGTGTGGGTGGTGACGCCCAACGGCCGGTTCACGGTCGCGGCCTACGCCGCCCCCAAGAGCGCCGGGCTGTGGCGCGAGGTGGCCGGCGAGCTGGCCGATTCGCTGCGCAAGGATTCCGCCAAGGTGAGCATCGAGACCGGTCCGTGGGGGCGTGAGGTGGTCGGCGAGGCCTCCGGCGCGGTCCGATTCATCGGCGTCGACGGCTACCGCTGGATGATCCGCTGCGTGGTCAACGGCACCCACGAGACCATGGGCGCGCTGGTCGAAGAGGCGCGAAATGCCCTTGCCGACACGGTGGTCCGCCGGGGTGACACCCCGATGCCGGTCCGCACCCCGCTGCCCGTGCAGCTGCCCGAGCCGATGGCCGCCCAGCTGCGCGCGGCCGCCGAGCAGCAGGCCGCCGCGGCACAGCAGGGGACCCAGCAGCAGGACACACCCCCGGCACCGCCGGAGCCGCCGAACCCGGCCGCGCGCCGCTCGGTGTCGGCCATGCAGCAGCTGCGTGGCACCAACACCATCACCGGCGGCTAGCCGGGCAGCTCACCCAGCGCCGCCACGCAGGCGGCGCCCAAGGCCGCGGGGTCCGCACCGATCTGCGCCAGCGTGACGGTGCGCAGCGCCGCCGTCGGCGCGTTCTCGACCCACTCGACGCCGACGTGCAGCGGATGCACCGGATCGTCGGAGGCCGACGCCACCGCGAGCGGTGTGCGCAGCCGGGCCAGCTCGGCACGGGTCGGGGCGAAGTAGCCGGCGGCCTCCTCCATGGCATCGGGCAGCTCGGGCCACAGGCCCGCCCAGGACCGGGTCAACTCGTCGGCCAGCCACGCCGGGCTGGACTGCTGCATCAACGCGGTGGCCGCGGCCAACCCGTCGCTGCGCAGCTGGTGGGCCGACAGGCGCGCGGTCGCGGCGGCCGGGGCCTCCCGCGGATCGCCCGACCATGCGGGCAACGCCGCCAACACGGCCACCGCGCGCTCGGGGTGGTCGAGGGCCCAGGCCAGCCCCACCGCCGCGCCCAGCGACACCCCGCCGACGGCGATCGGGCCGACGGCGGCCGCGTCGTCGAGCGCCCGGCGGTAGCCCTCGATCAGGCTGCCCGGTTCGGGGGCGGGGGCGACCAGCACGGCGCCGACGGAACGCAGGGCGGGCCCGAACGCGCGCCGGACATAGTCGTCGTCGGAGCCGGTTCCGGGCAGCAGTACGGTCCGCACCCCGCGGAGGTCAACAGGCATCCAACGATGGTGCCTGGCGCGGCCGACGAGCGCGTGTCGGGGGCGGGTTGGCAGGCGGGTTGGGCAACATGGCAATCGGGAACCCGGAGGTCTACGGTGGCAGGACAACACGCGAGGAAGCAGGAGTGGCCATGGCTACGGCCGGAGGTTATCTGCGTCGGCTCACCCGTCGTCTGACGGAGGATCCCGAACAGCGCGACGTCGAGGAACTCACCGACGAGGCCGCGCACACCGGCGCCCAACGCGCGATCGACTGTCAGCGCGGTCAGGAAGTCACCATGGTCGGCACGCTGCGTAGTGTGGAGACCAACGCCAAGGGTTGCGCCGGTGGGGTCCGCGCCGAACTGTTCGACGGAACGGACACGGTCCTGCTGGTGTGGCTGGGGCAGCGGCGGATTCCCGGCATCGAGTCCGGGCGTTCGCTGCTGGTTCGCGGCCGGCTCGGCAAGCTCGAGAACGGCACCAAGACGATCTACAACCCGCACTACGAACTCCAACCCTGACCGGATTCCTGAAACTTTGACAGACAAACGCACCGGCGCCCACGGCCTGCTCGATCAGATGGGCGGCGTGAGTGGGCTGATCTACTCCTCGCTGCCCGTCCTGGTCTTCGTGCCGGTCTCCTCGCTGTTCGGCCTGATTCCGGCGATCGCCGCGGCGCTGGCCGTCGCGACGGCCATCCTGATCTGGCGCCTGGCTCGCCGCGAGACCGCGCAGCCGGCCATCTCCGGTTTCTTCGGCGTCGGGATCTGCGCGCTGATCGCCTACCTGATGGGCGAATCCAAGGGCTACTTCCTGCTCGGCATCTGGACGTCGCTGTTCTGGGCGGTGGTGTTCGGCGCCTCGGTGCTGATTCGCCGGCCCATCGTCGGCTACATCTGGGGCTGGACCAACGGGCACGGTCAGCAGTGGCGCGCCGTGCCCCGCGCGGCGCGCGCCTTCGACCTGATCACGCTGGTCTGGGCGGCGCTGTTCGCCTCCCGGTTCGTGGTGCAGAACCACCTCTACGACGCCGATCAGACCGGTTGGCTCGGCGTGGCGCGGATCGCGATGGGCTGGCCGCTGACCGCGGTGGCCGCGCTGGGCACCTACCTGGCGATCAAGGTGGCGCAGACCGCGGTGCGCAATGCCGAGCGCGGGCGCGCCGTACCGGCCGAGGCCGAGGCCGAGGCCGCCGAGTAGAAGTCACGGCGAGGACGGTCGCAGCAGCGCGCGCAACTCGTCCTCGACCTCGGTGGTCGCCACCAGCAGCAACTCGTCGCCGCCCTCGAGCGGTTCGTCGTCGGCCGGCACGATCACCCGGTGCCCGCGCAGGATCGTCACCAGCGCGGCGTCGCGCGGCAACTCGAGCTTGCGCACGGGTTTGCCGCCCCACGGAGTGTCGTCGGGCAGGGTGATCTCCACCAGGTTGGTCCCGCCCTTGTGGAACTGCATGATGTGCACCAGGTCGCCGACGGCCACCGCCTCCTCGACCAGCGAGGCCAGCATCCGCGGGGTGGACACCGCGACGTCGACCCCCCAGGACTCGTCGAAGAGCCACTCGTTGCGCGGATCGTTGACGCGGGCCACCACCCGCGGCACCGCGAACTCGGTCTTGGCCAGCAGCGAGAGCACCACGTTGGCCTTGTCGTCGCCCGTCGCGGCGATCATCACGTCGAACTGCTCGGCGTGCACCGACTCCAGCAGCGACAGCTCGCAGGCGTCGCCCAGGCGCCAGTGCGCGGCCGGGATGGCCTCGACGTCGATGTGCTCGGCGTTGCGCTCGATGAGGGTGACGTCGTGGGAGTTCTCCACCAGTTCCCGGGCGATCGAGCGGCCCACCGCGCCGGCCCCGGCAATCGCGACCCTCATCGACCCTCCCCGGCCTCGAAGTCGGCGGACGGGGGCAGCGCGGCCACCGCCAACGCGTCGGCGGCGCCGTCGGCGACCGCCGCGATGTACACCTGATCGCTGGCCTGCAGCATGGTCTTGGCGTCCGGCAGCACGCCCTCGCCGAAGCGGATCAGGAACGCCACCCGCGCCCCGGTGGCGCTCTCCAGGTCGGTGACCGGTCGGCCCACCCAGTCCTCGTGCAGGCTGACCTCGGCGACGGCGACCGACCCGGTCGGATCGCGCCAGCGCGTCGTCTCGGCGTCGCGGGTGAGCGCGTTGAGCAGCCGGTCGGTGGTCCAGGGCACGGTGGCCACGGTCGGGATGCCGAGGCGTTCGTAGACGGCGGCGCGCTTGGCGTCGTAGATGCGGGCCACCACGCGTTCGACGCCGAAGGTCTCCCGGGCCACCCGCGCGGAGATGATGTTGGAGTTGTCGCCGGAGGACACCGCGGCGAAGGCGCCGGCGCCCTCGATCCCGGCGCGCAGCAACACGTCACGGTCGAATCCCATTCCGAGCACGCGTTCGCCGGCGAAGTCGGGCGGCAGCCGCTGGAACGCGGCGCTGTCCCGGTCGATCACGGCAACGTCGTGCCCGATGCGGGCCAGCGCATCGGCCAGCGAGGCACCGACCCGGCCGCATCCCATCACCACTACGCGCACTGTGCGACACCCTTTCGGCTCGGCTCGGCGGCTCGCGATCTGACGGTACGCCGGAACGCTACCGACGGCGGCGCTTGGGCATACTCTTGGACCTCGTGTCCAAGCTTTCGACCGCCACCCGGCGGTTGCTGTTGGGTCGGCCGTTCCGCAGTGACCGGCTCGGCCACACGCTGCTGCCCAAACGGATCGCGCTGCCGGTGTTCGCCTCCGACGCGATGTCGTCGGTGGCCTACGCGCCCGAAGAGATCTTCCTGGTGCTCTCCGTCGCGGGGCTCAGCGCGTATGCGATGACGCCGTGGATCGGGCTGGCGGTGGCCTTCGTGATGGTGGTGGTGGTCGCGAGCTACCGGCAGAACGTGCACGCCTATCCCTCCGGCGGCGGCGACTACGAGGTGGTGACCACCAACCTGGGGCCCACCGCCGGGGTCACGGTGGCCAGCGCGTTGATGGTGGATTACGTGCTGACCGTTGCGGTTTCGATGTCGGCGGCCATGTCCAACATCGGCTCGGCGGTGCCGCTGGTGGCTCAGCACAAGGTGTTGTTCGCGGTGCTGGCCATCGTGCTGCTGATGTCGATGAACCTGCGCGGCATCCGCGAGTCCGGGTTCGCCTTCGCCCTCCCCACCTACGCGTTCATCGTCGGCATCTTCGTCATGCTCGGCTACGGCCTGTTCCGCATCTACGTCCTCGGCGACGAGGTCCAGGCCGAATCCGCCGGGTTCGAGCTGCATTCCGAGCACGGCGAGATCCTGGGCTTCGCCCTGGTGTTCCTGGTCGCGAGGTCGTTCTCATCCGGCTGCGCGGCGCTGACCGGGGTGGAGGCCATCAGCAACGGGGTACCGGCCTTCCGCAAGCCGAAGTCCAAGAACGCCGCGACGACGCTGCTGATGCTCGGCGGGCTGTCGATCGCGCTGCTGATGGGCATCATCTTGCTGGCCAACAAGATCGGCGTCCAGATCGCCGAGGACCCGGCCACCCAGCTGGTCGGCGCCCCGGCCGACTACCACCAGAAGACCCTGGTCGCCCAGCTCGCCCACGCCGTGTTCGGCGGCTTCCACCTCGGCTTCGTGCTCATCACCGTGGTCACCGCGCTGATCCTGGTGCTGGCCGCCAACACCGCGTTCAACGGATTCCCGGTGCTGGGATCGATCCTGGCCCAGGACAGCTACCTGCCACGCCAATTGCACACCCGCGGTGACCGATTGGCGTTCTCCAACGGCATTCTGTTCCTGTCGGTGGCGGCCGTGGCCATCGTGGTGGCCTTCCAGGCCGAGGTCACCGCGCTCATCCAGCTCTACATCGTCGGGGTGTTCGTGTCGTTCACGCTGTCCCAGATCGGGATGGTGCGGCACTGGACCCATCACCTCAAGTCCGAGACCGATCCCGACGAGCGGGCCAGGATGGTCCGGTCCCGGGTGGTCAACACCGTCGGGGCCGTCTGCACCGGCACCGTGCTGCTCGTGGTGGTCGTCACCAAGTTCCTGGCCGGCGCCTGGATCGCGGTCGCCGCGATGGGCGCGCTGTTCATCCTGATGCGCGCGATCCACCGGCACTACGCGGCGGTGGCCCAGGAACTGGCCCGCGACGAGGCCGAGGCCAGCGAGGTCACCCTGCCCAGCCGCAACCACGCGGTGGTGCTGGTGTCCAAGCTGCATCTGCCGACCCTGCGGGCCCTGGCGTACGCCCGCGCCACCCGACCGGACCTGCTCGAGGCCATCACCGTCAGCGTCGATGACGCGGAGACCCGCGAGCTGGTGCACAAGTGGCAGGACAGCGATGTCACGGTGCCGCTGAAGGTCATCGCCTCGCCGTACCGCGAGGTCACCCGGCCGGTACTGGACTACGTCAAGCGCATCACCAACGAGTCCCCGCGCACGGTGGTCACCGTGTTCATCCCCGAGTACGTGGTGGGCCATTGGTGGGAAGGGGTGCTCCACAATCAGAGCGCGTTGCGGCTCAAGGGCAGACTGTTGTTCATGCCCAACGTGATGGTGACCTCGGTGCCCTGGCAACTCAACTCCTCGGACCGGGTGAATATCTCGCAACCGGGCTCGGCGCCCGGCGACACCCGACGGGGCATCATCAAGTGAGCGATCTAACTCTGACGGCCACCGCACCGGCCAACGGCGGCAGCGTCGTGGCGCGCC
>JAEWRC010000210.1 GCA_023460175.1 Actinomycetes bacterium | reverse complement strand
TTAAACCCCAAACCCCCCTACTGGGGGTATTAACCCGCACGTTCGGCGTCCCAGACTGGCCGACTCAGCTCTCGGTGATGGCGTGCTCCGGGCACGCCCCGATGGCCTCCCGCACCGCGTCGTGGTGTTCGGGGGCGACGTCGTCCTCGATCGCCTCGGCGTAGCCCCAGTCGGTGAGGGTGAACACCTCCGGGCACACCGCGACGCACACGCCGTGCCCCCGGCACAGCCCGTCGTTGACCGAGACCTTCACGGCTGCACCGCGCTCACTTGTCGACCGACGTCGGTCCGGCGGGGGTGACCTCGAGGTGCAGGTCGATCAGGCCGCGCAGGATGAACGTCGGCACATAGTTGAACCGGCGGGCACCCTCGGGGCCGTGATGCTCCTCGGAGAGCCGAATGTCGCTGGTGCGATCCAGGATTCGCTCCAGGCTGACGCGCGCCTCGGCGCGGGCCAGCGGGGCCCCCGGGCAGCTGTGCGGGCCGCGGCCGAAGGCCAGGTGGCGCCGGGCATTGCTGCGGCCGAGGTCCAGGGTGTTCGGATCCTCGAACTGCGCGGGATCGCGGTTGGCCGCGCCGTTCATCACCATCACCGTGGCGCCGGCCGGCACCTCCACGCCGCCGACGCTGGTCTTGCGCTTGGCCAGCCGGAAATCACCCTTGACCGGGCTCTCGAAGCGTAGGCACTCCTCGATGAAGTTGGAGATCTTGCTGCGGTCGTTGCGCAGTTCCCGCTGCAACTCGGCGTCCTCGGCGATCAGCTTCAGCGCGGTCGAGATCAGCCGGACGGTGGTCTCCTGACCGGCGGTGTAGAGGTTGGCGGCGATCCGCACGACGTCCATCACCTCGGGGGTGGAGCCGTCGGGGAACTTCGCGGCGGCCATCTCGGTCAGCGCGTCATCGCGCGGGTTGGCGCGGCGGTCGGCGATGTAGGCGGAGAACTTCTCGTAGAGGTACTCGAGCGGGCTGTGCGACATCGACTTGTTGTCGGTGCCGCCGACGCCACCGGCGCTGTGGTTCATGTGGCGGGAGAACTCGGGGCGGTCCTCCTCCGGGACGCCGAGCAGGTCGGCAATGATCCCGAGCGTGAACGGCACCGCGAAGCCCTGGATGGCGTCGCCGCCGCCGGCCGCCAGGTAGGGCTCCAGGTAGGTGTCGGCGTGCTGCCACATGAAGTCCTCGTTGGACTTGAGCCGCTTGGGCGTGATCAGTCCCATGAGCAGCGCCCGGTGCTCGGTGTGCTTGGGCGGGTCCATCACCGTGACCTGGTCGCTGAACGGCAGCTGCTCGCGGTATTCGTCGATGAGGTCGCTGACGTCCTCGGCCACCCCCTCGATGGGGACCGGGAAGCCCGGGAACGGGCCGGTCACCGCGGTGCAGGAGGAGAACGTGTCGGCGTCGGAGAAGACGGCGACGGCCTCGTCGTATCCGGTCACCACCAGCACGTTCTGGTGCGGCTCCCGGCGGACCGGGCAGCCGTTGCGCATGGCCTCCATGTACGGGTACGGGTCCGCGACCAAGCTCGGGTCTTTGAAGAAATCCAACTGTTCCAGTTCGGTCATCGTGTTCGCTTTCAGGTTTTCGGGCTGCATCGAGCTTTACGATCGACTAGTAAGTTACTATACGATCGTAAAGTTGGTTTAGGCAATCATCGTTTGGCGCAGGAGGGCGGTACATGGGGTCACCCGCAGCCGATGCCGAGGCGCCGGCCGACCCGGCGCGCCCGGACACCCGCCAGCGCCTGATCGACGTCGCGGTCGAACTGTTCATCCGGCACAGCTTCGCGGGCACCTCGCTGCAGATGATCGCCGATGAGCTCGGTTTCACCAAAGCCGCCATCTACCACCACTTCCGGACCCGCGAGCAGCTGCTCGACGCGGTCGTCGGCCCCATCCTGGAGCGTCTCGAGACCGTCATCGTCGAGGCCGAACAGCTTCGTGGCGCGCATGCCCGCGCCGACTATCTGCTCACCGGCTTCGCCGAGTTGGCCGTGCAGAACCGGGTGGTCGCGGTCCTGGCCGCCGACCCGGCTGTCGCCAAGATGCTGCGCGCGAGTCGCAAGTGGGATGCGCTCATCGAACGGCAGATGGCGCTGCTCGCCGACGTCGACCCGGGCCCGGCGGGCATGGTCAAGGCCACCGTGGTGCTCGCCGGGGTGGCCGGCGCCTCCGGCCCCATGGCGGCCACCCTGGACCGCGACGAGCTGCTCGGCCATCTGATCGATACCGGCCGTCGCGCCCTCGGCCTGCGCATATCCCGCGCCAAGCACTGACCTCTCCCCCAGTCCAAGCACCACTCGAAAGCCCACATCGGAAGGAACACTCATGTCCACGACGAACACTCCCAGGGTCGCGCTGGTGACCGGCGGCGGATCGGGCATCGGCAAGGCGATCGTCGAACGCCTCAGCGCCGATGGCCACCGGGTCGCCACCCTCGACCTGCAGCCCTCGGACGCCCCGCACTCCTACGTCGCCGACGTCACCGACCGTGCCGCCATCGACGCCGCGCTCACCCGCATCCACGACGAACTCGGCACGGTGGGCATCCTCGTCAACGCGGCCGGCCTGGACGGCTTCAAGCCCTTCCTCAAGATCTCGTTCGAGGACTGGCAGCGGGTGGTCAACGTCAACCTGCACGGCGTGTTCCACATGATCCAGGCGGTGCTGCCGGAGATGATCGAGACCGGCTGGGGCCGCATCGTCAACATCTCGTCGTCGAGCACGCACTCCGGCACGCCCTACATGTCGCACTACGTGTCGGCGAAATCCGGCGTCAACGGGCTGACCAAAAGCCTTGCGCTGGAATACGGTCCGGCCGGTGTCACGGTCAACGCCGTGCCGCCGGGCTTCATCGACACCCCGATGCTGCGCAAGGCGGCCGACAAGGGCTACCTCGGCGACATCGACAAGACCATCGAGGCCACCCCGGTGCGCCGGATGGGTCGGCCCGAGGACATCGCGGCCGCGGTGGCGTTCCTGGCCTCCGAGGAAGCCAGCTACATCACCGGGCAGATCCTGGGTGTCAACGGCGGGCGCAACACGTAAGACGAAACCGGCGTCGAGCGTGGGACTTTCACGCTCGACGCCGGCACTGCTTTCAGCGACTCAGGACGGGAAGCCGCTGAGGATGACCCCGTTGCAGTCGGCCGCGGCCTGCCGCAGCTTGACGGCGGCCTGGTACTGATCGGAGTTGTACCACTCGCGCGCGGCGTCGACGGACTCGAACTCCAGCACCACGGTCTGCGAGCCGTGCCAGCTGCCCTCGAGCACCTCGGGCTTGGTGTCGACGGCAACGATCTTGGCGCTGCCCATCGCCGGGCCGGCCAGCTTGGCGTACTCCTTCATTCCCTCCGGGTCCTTGATGTCCTCGGTGATGATGATGTAACCCTTGGCGGCCAACTGACACTCCCTCGCTAGTGGCGGCACACGAGAATGCCGCTCTCTGAATCGGGGCATGAGATTTCCAGACTTGACGGTGCCCGTCAATGACCCCGACGAGACCTGGCTCACACCCGCACTAGAACGTGTTCTAGATTGGACGCATGAGCGACCAGGTGGACTTCGATCTCTCGACGGTGTTCGCCACCGTGGCCGACGAACTGCCGGAGCAGGAGTTCCTGGTCTGGCGCGACAAGCGGTTCACCTACCGCGAGGGCAAGGCGCGCATCGACGGCGTGGCACACCACCTGGCCGCCCAAGGGCTGGGCTGCCACACCGAGCGTGACCAACTGCGCGGCCACGAGAGCGGCCAGGACCACCTGGGGCTGTACCTGCGCAACGGCAACGAGTACCTCGAGGCCATGATCGCCGGCTACCGCGCGCGGGTGGCGCCGTTCAACGTCAGCTACCGCTACGTCGACGAGGAGCTGGTGTATCTCCTCAACGACAGCAAGGCCACCGCGCTGGTGTACAACGCCGAGTTCGCGCCGCGGGTGGCCGCCATCCGCGATCGACTGCCGGATCTACGGGTGCTCATCCAGGTCGCCGACGAATCCGGCAACGATCTGCTGCCCGGTGCCGTCGACTACGAATCCATCACCGGCACACCGGCTCCCGAGGCCGGCCTGCCTGAACCCACCGCCGACGACCTCTACGTGCTCTACACCGGCGGCACCACCGGCATGCCCAAGGGCGTGCTGTGGCGGCAGCACGACATCTTCATTTCGGCGATGGGCGGCCGGCCTTTCGGCAGCGACATCCCGCTGGGGTCCTACGCGGAACTGGCCGAACGCGCCAAGTCCACCGGCGGCGCGATGTCGATCCTGATGCTGCCGCCGTTCATGCACGGCGCCGCGCAGTGGGCGGCCTACAACATCATCACCATGGGCGGGCGGATCGTCGTCCCCGACGATGTGGAGCGGCTGCAGGTGGCCGACATCTTGCGGCTGGTGGAGCGCGAGAAGGTACTGAGCATCCCCGTCGTCGGCGACGCGATGGCCCGGCCGCTGATCGACGAGATCGAGGCCGGCGACTACGACCTGTCGTGTCTGATCTCGGTGACCAATGGCGGCGCGCCGATGTCGCCGGGGGTGCGCGACCGGATCCGCGCGGCGCTGCCGCACGTGCTGCTGCTCGACGCGGTCGGTTCCTCGGAGGCCGGTCAGCAGATGAACACCGTGGCCAGCGACGAGGTGCCGTCGGCGGTGTTCAACCCGCAAGCCGACACCGCCGTGGTCACCGTCGACTACGACCGAGTGCTGACCCCGGGCGGCGGCGAGGAGGGCTGGCTGGCCCGGCGCGACATCATCCCGCTGGGCTACCTCGGCGACGAGGCCAAGACCGCGCGCACCTTCCCCACTATCGACGGCGTGCGGTGGTCGGTGCCCGGCGACAAGGCCCGCTACCTCGACGACGGGCGCATCGAGTTGCTCGGCCGGGATTCGGTGACCATCAACTCCGGCGGCGAGAAGATCTTCGCCGAGGAGGTCGAGCGGGCCGTCGCGGCGCATCCGCACATCTACGACGTCGTGGTGGTCGGTCGGCCGTCGGAGCGCTGGGGCTCCGAGGTGGTGGCCGTGGTGCAACTCGCCGAGGGCAAGTCGGCCACCGACGAGGAACTCGTGGCGACCTGCAGCCGCAGCATCGCCCGCTACAAGGTGCCCAAGAGCTTCATCCGCACCGACAAGGTGGTGCGCTCACCGGCGGGTAAGGCCGACTACCGCTGGGCCAAGTCGGTCGCCACCGAGACGATGGAGACCACCGAGAAGTAGCTTCCGTACACATCGCTTGAGAGCCGGAGGCATCGCGCTACTTCTCGGCGCGGGATCAGGCGGTCACCAGTGGACGGCCGGCGGTCTCCCGTACGGTCAGCACGGTCACCAACGAGATCACCGCGGCCACCACGATGTAATACGCTGGGGCGATCGCATTCTCGGTGGACGCCGTCAACCAGGTGACGATGTAGGGCGTGGTGCCGCCGAACACCGCGACGCACAGGTTGTAGCCCACCCCGAAGCCGCTGTAGCGGACCCGGGTCGCGAACATCTCCACACCCGCCGACACCGCCACCGAGATGTAGATGCACTCGATGACCGCCAACCCGATGTGCGCGGCGATGGCCGCGGCCAGCGATCCCGAATTCAGCAGCAGGAACAGCGGATAGGCGAACACCGCGAAGCCCACCGACCCCGCGATCAGCATGGGCCGCCGGCCGATCCGGTCCGACAGCGCGGCCAACGGCAGGATCAGCACGATGGCCACCAGGCAGGCCGCGGTGATCGAGATGAAGGCGCCGGTCTCGGAGAACTCCAGGGTCCGGATGAAGTAGGTGGGCAGGTAGGCGAACACCACGTAGTAGCCGACGTTGAAGATGACGAACATCCCGATGACCTGCAGGATCTGCCGCCACGACGTCCGAATGGATTCCCGCAGCGGCGAACTCGCGATCTCGTCGTTCGCGCTGAGTTCCTTGAACTCCGGGGTGTCGTCCAGCTTCAGCCGGATGTAGAGGCCCACCAACCCCAGCGGGCCCGCGATCAGGAACGGGATCCGCCAGCCGTAGGTGTTCATGGCCTCCGCGGACAACCCCGCCTCCAGCAGCGTGACGGTGATGGAGCCGAGCAGAAAGCCCAGCACCCCCGACCACACCATGAACGTGATGGTGCGGCCGCGGGTGCGGTCCTCGGCGAACTCGGCCAGATACACCGCGCCGCCGCCGTATTCGCCGCCTGCGGAGAAGCCCTGCAGACACCGCATCAGCAGCAACAGCAGCGGCGCGGCGATCCCGATCGCCTCGTAGGTGGGCAGCAGACCGATGGCCAGGGTGGCCGCCGACATCAGCAGGATCACCAGCGCCAGCACGCGGTGCCGGCCGATCCGGTCGCCGAGCGGGCCGAAGACGAACCCGCCCAGCGGCCGCAGCAGGAACGCCGCGGCGAAGATCGCGAAGGTGTTCAGCAGCGCCGCGGTGTCGTTGCCCTCCGGGAAGAAGTTGGCCGCGATGAACGTCGCCAGGAAGCCGTAGATGGCGAAGTCGAACCATTCGACGGCGTTCCCGATGGACGCCCCGGTGATCACCTTGCGCAGCGTCACCGTGTCCGCGTCGCCGACCTGCGTCATGAAAACCACCCTCTCGCTGTCCGAGAAGGCAGTTTACAAAGTCAGGCCGGCGCCCGGTAGACACCCTTGCCGGTGCCCAGCGGCAGGTCCAGCGTGGTGTGTAGCCCCGGCACGGCCGTGACGACATCGGGGATGGCGTTGACGATCCGGCCGGCGGCGGCCAGGATCGCGGCGTAGTTGTGGTCGCCGCGGCTGCTGCTCGGGCAGATGTCGACGGCATACGACGGCTCGCCGGTGATCTCGACCCGGTAGGAGCCGCCCGGCTGGGCGGGTTGCGCCCAATCGGGCCGCAGGTCTTCCCGCAGCCGGGTGATGTGCTCGACGACGATCGCGGGGTGGCCGCCGACCAGGCCGCGGATCTCGAAGCGCAGCGCGGCGACGGTGCCCTTCTTGATGCGGCCGACGGCCACGTCGAGGTCCTCGGGGGCGGGTTCCTGTTCGACGGCGTCGGTGATCTCGTCCACCTCGACACCGAGGCCCGCGGCGAGCTGGCGGATCGCGGTGCCCCAGGCCAGTGACAGCACGCCGGGCTGGAACAGTATTGGCAGTTCACCGATCTCGTTACCGAACCCCATGACGTCGAACATCACCTCCTTGCCGTCGTAGGAGGCGTAGTCGGCGATCTCCATCGTGCGGATCTGCTCGATGCGCTGACACGTGCTCGCGAACGCGAACGGGATCAGGTCGGTGACGAACCCCGGGTCCACCCCGGTGATGAAGATGCTGGAGTTACCCTGGCGCGCAGCCTCTTCCAGCCGATCGATGGCCTTGTCCGGCACGAATCCCCACGGGTACTGCAACGTGACGGGAGCCGAGCCCACGACGTTGATCCCGGCGGCCAGCGCCGTCATCACGTCGGCGGTGGCCTCGACCGGCCGGGTGTCGCCCATCGCGCAGTAGACCAGGCAGTCCGGTTTGGTAGCCAGCGCGGCTTCGAGCCCGAGCGTCGCCGCGACCCCGGTGGTCACGTCCAGTCCCGCGAGTTCGCCGGCGTCCTTGCCCACCTTCTCCTCGCCGGAGACCCCGACGGCGGTCAGCTCGAAGCGCGGATCCTCGATCAGTTGGATCAGCGCCAACCGGCCGCAGTTTCCGGTGCCGAACAGCGCGACGCGGATGGTCATTCGATCTCCTCACGGGTGGCGGTCTGCAGGCAGTATGCGCGGTTTCGGTCAAAATTGGAACAGGTTCTAATTTGTGGCGCGGTGTGCGGTAACCTGACGCCCCATGGGACGCGTGACCGGAAAAGTGGTACTGATCAGCGGCGGAGCACAGGGCATGGGTGCGGCGCACGCGCGGATGCTGGTCGCCGAGGGCGCCAAGGTGGTTATCGGCGACATTCTCGACGAACCCGGTTCGGCCCTGGCCGCCGAGCTCGGGGACGCCGCGCGCTACGCGCACCTCGACGTCACTCAGGCCGATCAGTGGGACGCCGCGGTGGCGACGGCGGTCGAGGCCTTCGGTGGTCTTACCGCGCTGGTGAACAACGCCGGCATTGTCGCGCTGGGCAAGATCGGCAAGTTCGACATGACCGAGTGGCAGAAGGTCATCGACGTCAACCTCACCGGAACCTTCCTGGGCATGCAGGCCGTCGTCGGTCAGATGAAGGCCGCCGGTAACGGATCGATCATCAACATCTCCTCGATCGAGGGCCTGCGCGGCGCCCCCATGGTGCACCCGTACGTCGCGTCCAAGTGGGCGGTGCGCGGGCTGGCCAAGTCCGCGGCACTTGAGTTGGGCCGGCACAACATTCGGGTGAACTCGGTGCATCCAGGCTTCATCCGCACCCCCATGACCGAGCATTTCCCCGAGGACATGGTGACCGCGCCGCTGGGTCGGGCCGGCCGCTCCGAGGAGGTGTCGACGTTCGTGGTGTTCCTGGTCAGCGACGAGTCGTCGTTCGCCACCGGCGCCGAGTTCGTCGTCGACGGCGGCCTGGTGACCGACGTCAACCACAAGGACAATGTCTTCTAGCCAGCCACCCCTAGCGCGAACGTGCTGGGGACCCCTGCCTCATAGCGCGAACGTGCACGTCCGCGGACGACACGCCGAGGAATCTGCGTGTTTTGCGCACGCTCGCGTCACCCAGGGCTGGCCTCAGCGACGGTCCTCGGTGAGCCGAAGTCGATGCGCGGCAGGCGATCCGAACAGCGCCCGGTTCAAGGTGGCCCGCTTCAGGTAGGCGTGCACGCCGGCCTCCCAGGTGTAGCCGATGCCGCCGTGCAACTGCATGGCCTTGCCCGCTACCTGCACCGCCATCTCGCCGGCGTAGGCCTTGGCCATGGCGGCCGCCCGTCCGGCGCCCGGATCCCCGTCGGCGATGGCCGCCACCGCGGCACCGACCAGTTGGCGTGTCACCGAGATCTGCACCAGCATGTCGGCGCAGGCGTGCTTGACCGCCTGGAAGGACCCGATTGGCCGCCCGAACTGCTGACGCACGCCCAGGTAGGACACCGTCAGGTCCAGCATGGCCTCGGCCAATCCGAGGCTGTCGCAGGCCAATCCGAGGTAGGCGCGGTCCAAGACCGCCGCCAGGTTATCCGCCGAACCGGCACTGAAACTCAGGATCTCGACGACGGCCCGATCGGCGGACACCGTTGCCAGCGTGCGGGTCTCGTCCACGACGGGCTGGTCGACCACGGTCACCTCGGCCGCGTCGGTCGCCACGGCGACGACCGGAACGCCGTCGGGCCCGGTGACCGGCGCCAGCAGCCACGTGGCGGCACCGTCGACGACGTAGGGCACCGAGCCGCTCAACCGGCCGTCGGCGTCCAGGGTCCAGACCGGGTCGACGGCGCGGTCCTCGGCCGAGACCCCGACCGCCACCGTGGCCGACCCCTCGGCGACCTCGGTCAGCAACCGATCCCGAAGGGCACTGGGCTGCAGCAGGTTCAGCAGACCGACCCCGATGACGGTGCCGCCCAGGTAGCCGCTGTTGGCGGCCGCCCGGCCCAGTTCCTGGCAGATCACCGCGGTCTCCCGGACGGTGGCCCCGGCGCCGCCGAACTCCTCGCCGATCTCCAGGCCCGTCCAGCCTGCCTGTGCCAGCAGCGCTGCGCCGACCTCGCGGTCGGCCTCCTTGCCGAGCAGATCGGCAGCCACGGCGCGCAGCTCGTCGTGCAGCTCGCTGAAGTCCAATTCGGTCACTGCACACTCGGTTCCCGCGGCAGCCCCAGGCCGCGCTCGGCGATGATGTTGCGCTGGATCTCGCTGGCACCCCCGGGGATGGTCCACTCCCACGACCCGATGAAGTCCAGCACCCAGGCGCCGGATTCCCAGCCGCTCGACGTCGGCTTGGTCAGCACGGTGTGTGCCTGGACCCCGCCGATCTGCACCCCGAAGTCGGTCATCCGCTGCAGCAATTCGCTGTAGAACAGCTTCACGATGGAGGCATCGGCGGCGCCAGCGGTCCCGGCCTCGCTGCGCTCCACCAACTCCCGGCACATTCCGCGCAACCCGGCGATCTCGATCTCGAACGCGCTGACCTGATCCTGCACCCGGGAATCCGGGTTGTCGCGGCACGCCTCGACCAGCCAGCGGAAGCCGGCGTTACCCAGCCGTTCGGCGAGTTCGAGCATGGTCATCCCACGCTCGGCGCCCAGGGTCGCCTGCGCGACCTGCCAGCCGGCGTTCTCGGCGCCCACCAGGTTGGCCGCGGGGATCTCCACATCGTTGAGGAAGATCTCGCAGAAGTGCGACTCGCCGATGGCATTGCGGATGGGCCGCACCTCGATGCCCGGGCTCGTCATGTCCATCAGGAAGTACGAAATGCCCTTTCGCTTGGGCGCTTCCGGATCGGTCCGCGCCAGCAGCAGGCACCAGTCCGCGTGCGCACCGCCGCTGGCCCACACCTTCTGCCCGTTGACCACGAAGTTCTCGCCCACCCGGCGCGCGGTGGTGCGCAACGCGGCCAGATCGGAGCCGGCCTCGGGTTCGGAGAACCCCTGCACCCAGATCTGCCCGTCCAGGATCGCCGGCAGGTGGCGCTGCCGCTGCTCCTCGGTGCCGGCGACCAGCAGCGTCGACGCCGCGTGGTGGATGCCGACGAAGGCCAGCACCAGTCGCGGCGCGTCGTGGGCCGCCAGTTCCTGGTACAGGATCACCTGCTCGGCTACGGACATGCCGCCGCCCCACTCGGCGGGCCAGTGCGGCACCGCGTAGCCGGCCCCGTGCAGGGTGGCGAACCAGTCCTTCTGGAAGGCAACGAATTCCGCCTCGGTGACCGCCTCCTGTTCCCGGCGCCAGTCGGTCGGGACGTTCGCCGCGCACCAGTCCCGCACCCGGTTTCGGAACTCGCCCAGGTCGCTCATCCCGCGTACAGCCCGGTCAGCCCGCGCCGGTCGACGCGGGCGGTGAGCAGATCGCGGGTCGCCGACAGCCCGAAGGGCAGGCGCCGCAACGGCTGGCTGTATCGCGACAGCCACGACAGCGTCGTCTCGTCGCAGAACCCGACCGCGCCGTGCAGTTGGTGGCAGACCCGGAACACCACCTCGGCCGCCTCGATGGCGGCCATCCGCAGGGCCAGCGCATCATCGAGCGCCTCGGCGGCCGACGTGCCCGACGACGGGCCGACGCTCCACAGCGCGTGCTTGGCCAGGATCTCGAGCCCACCGCGTTCCACTTCGGCGTCGGTGAGCTGGAACTGCACGCTCTGGAACTTCGAGAGCGGCTGACCGAACTGCTGACGCAGCCGGACGTGGTCGATGGTCAACGCCAGTGCGCGGTCCAGCATTCCGAGCAGCGTCCAGCACGGCAGCACCAGCCCGAGCGCGACGTCGTCGGGCGTCTCCGCAGTGGTGGAGGACAGCTCCAACTCGGCGACGAACCCGGGCCGGGCCGCCGAGGTACCGACCACGCTGCGGCTCTGTCCCGACAGCGTGACGGCCGTCCACGGCAGCCGCACCCCCACGACGGGGGCCGACGGGTTGGTCTCGGCGACCACCAACAGTCCGGCGGCCTCCCCCGCGGCCGGCCGCGACAGCCGCTCGGCCACCGGATAGGGCAGCGCCCAGTATCCCGCGCTGCGGCACAGCGCCGCGGCGGCCTCCAGGCTGTCCGAGTCCACCCGGGGCTCCAGGTCCCAGGCACCGAGATCGCCCAGCACCCCGCCCACCAGCGCCTCACGCGAGGCGGGCTTCGCCTCGGCCTGCTGCAGCAACTCGTCGCCACCGGCGGACTCGAAGGCCCGCAGCGCCTGTCGGCCGAACTCGTCGGCCTCGGGGCTCAAATCCAGGATCATGACGCCGCCAGCAGCGCTCGGGACAGCAGGATGCGTTGCATCTCGATGCTGCCGGAGGACACGGTGGACGCCTGCGAGTAGCGCCAGTGGTCCTCGACCTCGTCGCGGAATCGACGCACCCCGGGGTCGTCGACGTCCGCGGCCGCGATGATCTCCATCAGCACCTCCGCGCTGTCCTGATCCAGCTTCGTGACCGCGATGCGGTAGCCGGAGGCGTCCCCGGGCCGCACCTGCCCCTTGCTCTGCAATTCGACCAGCCGGTATGCCAGCAGCCGGGCCCGCCGGCAGTGCACCAGCATCCGGGTCCACCTGGCACGCAACTCATCCGGCAGCTTGTCCCAGGCCTCGCCCAGGGCCTGCGGCGCATCGTGCAGCAGCTTCTCGCACCGGGCGTA
Source organism: Actinomycetes bacterium (assembly GCA_023460175.1). Lineage (GTDB taxonomy): Bacteria > Actinomycetota > Actinomycetes > Mycobacteriales > Mycobacteriaceae > Mycobacterium. The sequence goes on along the minus strand of JAEWRC010000210.1, from coordinate 25,027 downwards.
CCGCGCGATGCCCACGCGCTCGAAGGACAGCACGTCCTGGACGATCGACCAGCCGGCACCCACCTCGCCGAGCACGTCGGCCTCGGTGACCCGCAGATCGTCGAAGAACACCTCGTTGAGGTGGTGCGGTCCCATGATGCAGCGGATCGGCCGCACCTGGATGGCCGGATCGGACATCGGCACCAGGAAGATGGTCAGGCCCTGCTGCTTCTTGTCCTCCTTGGACGTCCGCGCCAGCAGGAAGCACCACTGCGCCATGGTCGCGTACGAGGTCCAGATCTTCTGCCCGCTGACCAGCCAACCGTCGCCGTCGCGACGGGCGGTGGTGCGCAGCGACGCCAGGTCGGAGCCGGCCTCCGGCTCCGAAAAACCTTGGCACCAGATGACTTCGCCGTTGGCGATCGGCGGCAGATGCCGCTGCTGCTGCTCGGGGGTGCCGTGCCGCATGATGATCGGCCCCACCCAGTTGACGCCCATGTACTGCGCACCGCGCGGCTCGTGATGCGCCCACATCTCCTCGCGCACCACGGTCTGCTCCCACACCGAGGAATCCCGGCCGCCGAACTCCGCCGGCCAGGACATGCACAGCAGGCCCTGTTCGGCCAGAGTCCGGCAGAACTGCTGCGCGGCAGCCAGATCCGCGGGGTCGTCGGTGAACGCCCCCATGAAGTCCGCGGGCAGATGCTCGGCCACCAGGCTGCGCAGCTCACCGCGCAGCGCCGTGGCCTGCTCACCCATTTCGAAGTCCACTGTCGTCCCCTATCCCGAACCCAGCGCGGGCTCGGCGTCACTATCGGGTGCCACGGACGCGGTGCTGCGCGCGCCCAATTCCTCGAGTACCGCGGCGGTGTCGGCGCCCAGTTCCGGCGCGGGCCCCCGGACGTGCCCCGGGGTGCGCGAGAACCACGTCGGCACACCGGGGAACCGGACCGGACCGTGCGGCGTCTGCACCGTCTCGAACAACCCGACGGCGTTCAGGTGCGGGTTGTCGAACAGGGCGTCCGGGGTGTGGATCGGCGCGGCCGGGATCTCGAGTTCCTCGAACAGCGTCAACCACTCCTCGGTGGTGCGCTCCTTCAACGTCTCGGCGACCAACCCGTACACGGTGTCGATCTGCTTGGCCCGCAGTTCCAGCGTCGCGTACAGCGTCGGGTCCTGCTCGGCCCAGCAGGGCCGGACGGCGCCGACGAAGGCGTTCCAGTGCTTGTCGTTGTAGATCAGGGCGGCGATGTGACCGTCCTTGGTCTCGTACGGGCGCCGGTTGGGCGCGACGGTGCGCGGGTAGACGGCGGGTCCCAGCGGCGGGTCGAACATGGCGCCGTTGGCGTGCTCGACGAGCATGAACGAGGCCATGGTCTCGAACATGCTGACCTCGACCTCTTGGCCCTCCCCGGTGCGCTCCCGGTGGAACAGCGCCATCATGGTCGCGTAGAGCGCGGTCAGGCCGGCGACCTTGTCGGCCATGATGGTGCCCACGTAGTTCGCCTCGCCGGTCAACTGTTCCTGGACGGCGGGCAGGCCGCATTCGGCCTGGATGGTGTCGTCGTAGGCCGGGCGATCGGCGGCCGGCCCGCGCCGGCTGTAGCCGTAGCAGTTGGTGTAGACCACCGTCGGGTTGATCGCGGCCACCTCGTCGTACGAAAAGCCGAGGCTGGCAATCGCTTTGGAGCGCATGGAGTGGATGAACACGTCGGCGGATTCGATCAGGGCCCGCAGCGCGGCCTTCCCCTCCTCGGTCCGCAGGTCCAGCACCGCGCTGCGCTTGCCGCGGTTGACGTTGACGAACACCCCGCTCATGCCGGGGGCCGGTCCCACCGAGATGAACCGGGTGTTGTCACCCTGGGGCGGCTCGATCTTGACGACGTCGGCACCCATGTCGGCCATGATCTGCGTGCAGTAGGGGCCCATCACCATGGCGGTGAGATCGACCACGCGCACCCCGGCCAGCGGTCCGGGGGCGCTCATTGCTGCACCGCCTGGGCCGCCATCCCGAAGCTGTACCGGATGTGGTCGGCGTGCCCGTCCGGCACGACGGGAAACAGGACCGGATCGGCGGTGTCGCGGATCTCAGCCAGGTTCTCGGCGACGTCCTCGATGGTCCAGGCGGTCCGGTACACCCCGCGCGTCTCGCCGATGTAGGCCCGCGCGACGCGGCCCGCCAGCGCGACCATGATCTCGCCGGTGACGGAGCAGGTTTCGTGCGCGAGCCAGCCGACGGTCGGGGCGACGAGTTCGGCGCCCATCGGCGGGTAGGCCGACGTGTCGATCCCCTCGGCCATCCGGGTGACGGCCGCCGGCACGATCACGTTGCTCATGACGTTGGACGCCGCACCTTCGAGCGCGGCGACGTTGGACAGTCCGAGGATCCCGGCCTTGGCCACGCCGTAGTTGGCGACCTCGTGGTTGCCGTACAGGCCGCCGATCGAGGAGGTCAGGACGATGCGCCCGTAGCCGGCCTCGGTCATGGCCGCGAACGCCGGTCGGACAACGTGGAAGGCCCCGCGCAGGTGCACGTCAAGCACGGCGTCGAAGTCCTCGTAGGACATCTGCGCCAGCGGTGCCCGCCGCACGTTGCCCGCGTTGTGGATCAGGATGTCGATGCGGCCGAACTCGCGCAGGGCCGTGTCGATGATCGCCTGACCACCCTCGGCGGTGGCCACCGATTCGATGCACGCCACCGCCTGCCCACCGGCCTCGGTGATCTCGCCGACGACCGCGCTGGCCGGGCCGGCGTCGGCACCGTCGCCGGTCAGCGTGCCGCCGACGTCGTTGACCACGACCTTGGCCCCGCGTTCGGCCAGCAGCAACGCGTACTCACGGCCCAGACCGCGGCCGCCGCCGGTGATGACGGCGACCCGATCGTCGAATCTCAGGGCGCTCAACGAATCTCCAGCCCCTCCAGGTCACCCTGGTCCCGCCACTGCGCGATGAGCTCGTCGAAGGCGTAGAACCCCGGTGAGTAGAAGTCACCCAGGAACGCCCCGTTGCGCTCGGCACCGCCGCGGCCCTCGTTGTTGTAATAGCCGGGCGTGCAGGATAGTTCGAACGCCGAGTTGTCGATCGCCAGTTCGCCGACGGTCGCCACCCAGGCGTCCTGTCCCTCCTGGGTGGGCTCCACCAGGCTGGCGCCGCGGTTCTGCGCCTCGGCGATCAGGTAAGCGATGTGCTTGGCCTGCTGTTCGAACATGGCCGTGGTGTTGGCCGACACGCCGCCCTGGATGAACCCCATGAAGAACTGGTTCGGGAACCCGCGGCTGGTCATGCCGTGCAGCGTCTTGTAGTCGTCGCGCCAGTGGTCGAACAGCGACAGCCCGTCGCGGCCCACGATGCGATCGATCGCGAAGCGGCGGCTGATCTCGGTGGAGATCTCGAAACCGCTGGCGAAGATCACGCAGTCGACCTCGTACTCCACCCCGTTGGCGACGATGCCCTTCTCGGTGAGGCGTTCGACGCCCTTGGACTCCGACACGTCGACCAGCGTGACGTTGGGCCGGTTGAAGGTTTCCAGGTAGTGCTCGCTGGAGGTGGGGCGCTTGCACATGAAGCGGTAGTACGGCTTGAGCGCCTCGGCGGTGGCCGGGTCCTCGACGACGTCGCCGACCAGGCGGCGCAGCCGCTCCATGATCTTGAAGTCTTCTTCCTCCCGGAACGCCATGATCTGCTCGACGGTCACCGCGGCCGGGTCGGGCAGAGCCGCGATGCGCGCCGTGAGATTGCGGCCCAGCTCGGTCCAGAAGTCGCACACCAGGTCCGGCTCGCCGAAGACCACGCCCACGAACGGCGACCAGTTGTGGAAGTTGCGTTTGCGCTCTTCCTGCCAGCCCGGCTGCAGGGTGGCCGCCCAGGCCGGGTCGGTGGGCGGGTTGGTGCGCGCGTCGACCGAGGACGGGGTGCGCTGGAAGACGTAGAGCTGCTGGGCGTCGCGGCCGAGGTGCGGCACCAGCTGGATGCCGGTGGCGCCGGTACCGACCAGCGCGACCCGCTTGTCGGCCAGCTTGTGCAGACCACCGTCGGCGTCGCCGCCGGTGTAGTCGTAATCCCAGCGCGCCGAATGGAATACGTGGCCTTTGAAGTCCTTGATGCCGGGGATCCCCGGGAGCTTCGGACGGTTGTAGGAGCCCTGCGCCATCACCACGAACCGCGCCCGGATCTCGTCGCCGCGGTCGGTGCGGATCGACCAGCGCTGCGGTTCGTCCTCCCACTGCAGTTCGCGCACCTGGGTGGAGAACAGTGCGCCGTCGTAGAGGCCGAAGTGCTTACCGATGTTGCGGCAGTGCTGGAAGATCTCGGCGCCGTCGGCGAACTTCTTGCTCGGCATGAAGTCGAGTTCTTCGAGCAGCGGGACGTAGCAGTAGGCGTCGTTGTCGCACTGGATGCCGGGGAACCGGTTCCAGTACCAGACGCCGCCGAAGTCGCCGGCCATCTCGATGACCCGGATCCCCTGCACCCCGGCCTTCTTCAGGTAGGCGCCGGCCAGCAGACCGGCGAACCCGCCGCCGAGGATGACTACGTCGACGTCCTCGGTGACCGGGTCCCGTTCGACAGGGGTGGTGTAGGGGTCGACCTCGTAGAAGTCGGCGTAATCGCCTTCGAGTTCCAGGTATTGGTCGCCGCCCTCGGGGCGCAGCCGCTTCTCCCGCTCGACGCGGTACTTCTCCCGGATCGCGTCGATGTCGATGTCGGCGGGGGTGTCGGTGGGGCCGCAGCCGGTCTCGGCCTCGGTCGAGGTCATGCGCTCACGCCTTCCGGCATCGCGGCCGGGTGCAGCGGCGCCGCCATCTCATGGACCGCGGGCAGCACCTCGGCGGCGAACAGCTTGGTGCTTTCCATCGCGTCCTCATACGGCATGGTGCCGAACTGCGGGACGATGGTGACCTCGGAGAACGAGCACGCCTCCTGGGCGGCCTTGAGCTTCTCGAACACCACCTCCGGCGTACCGATCAGCAGGTTCGAGGCGTGATATCCGGGCGGGCCGCCCTTCTTCTGGTCCCCGGTGACCGCCGAGGCCAGCACGGCGGTCGCGGTGGCCTCCCGCGCGGCGTAGGCCTCATAGCCCTTGACGCCCTTGAAGTTCGACGAGTCGGCGAAGCCGTAGTGGACGTTGACGTCGCGGTTGGCCGTCCAGATCCACTCCTCGGTCAGGGCCGCCAGCTTCTCGTCTTCCTTGGCCGTGCAGTACATGAACATCACGTTCTTGGGCTGACACGGTTCGAAGCCCTCCTCGGCGCGGAAGGTGTTGACCTTCTTGACCTCCTCGCCGGCATCCCAGATCGGCTTGTTGCCCACGAACAGCGGCACCATGCCGCGCCGGGACAGGATCTCCAGCGACTCCGCCGTCGACGACGAGCTGTAGATCCGGGAGAACAGGTCCTTGCTGATGGGCTCGGGCCGCAGCGACATCTCCGGGAAGGAGAAGATCTCACCGTCGTAGGAGAAGCGCTCACCGGAGAAGGCGAGTTCCAGCACGTCGAGGGTCTCGTTGAACCGCTGCCGGCTCTCCTCGCGGGGCACGCCGACCGCGGCGAATTCCCCCTTGGACACGCCGCGGCCGATGCCGATGGTGTTGTACCGGCCGTTGGAGACGATGTCGAGGTAGGCGATCTGGTGCGCCAGCCGGACCGGGTTCCACCACGGCGCGACCGCCACGAAGGTGCCCAGGCTGACCCGCTCGGTGCGCGCGGCGAAGTAGGTCAGCGCCTGAATCGGGTTGGGCGTCATGCCGTACGGGGTGCCCTGGTGCTCCGGGAACCAGATGCCGTCGAAGCCCAACGGCTCGGCCAGATCACCGAGCGCCAGTGCCGCCTGCACGCACTGGTGGTCCGGCGTCTCCGGGGGTGTGCTGAAGTTTCCGGCCATGACGCGTTCCCAGTCGCGGGAGTTCTGCGCTCCGGTTCCCAGATTGACTTTCATTTTCTTCTCCTTCGTGGTGATTTCGGTGCGCCCGGTCGCGCTCACCGCAACCCAGCGCACCGAAATCGCGGGCCTAGAGTTCGCGGGGTTCGCCGGTTCCCATGTACTTGGACAGTTGGTGGTGCAGATTGACGGTGCTGCGTTCGCGGTAGGGGTTGGGTCTGGTGCCGGGGAATCCCAGCGACTTCATGCCCTGCTGCACCGCCGCCATATTGGAGAAGTCCTGCGGCAGCACCGAGAGCCAATTCGGGCTGTCCTTGGGGGTGTACTCCCACTCCGTCTGCGGCTCTTGCCCTTCCGGGTACAGCTCCAGGGTGGCGACCTCGAAGATGCACTTGTTCGGGTCGTAGCTCGGATGCGGCCTGGCGCTGTAGCACAGCGCGGTGGTCAGCCCCTGGCCGATCTGGAAGTTGGGGAACAGCTGCCAGGCCGTGCCCGCCTGGCCGAGGATGTCGGCCGGGATGGTGGGCCAGATGACACCGCGAGCCTCGTCGTCGCGGCGGGCCGAGGCCAGCCAGTGCTCGAGCACCTTGTCGGGCGGGGTGTCCTCGGGCAGTTCGTCGACCAGCCGCTTCGCCGCGTTCACCAGGGTTTCGGTGGTGGTCGCGTTGGTCTGCTCCCAGGTGTACATCTGCATCTCCGCGGTGGAGACGCGCGGGTCGTCACCGGTGCCCAGCCGGATCTTGGATTTGGTGGCCTCCATGTCCTTGGGCGCGTCGTAACCGATGTTGCTGTGCTTGCCCTGCGCCTTGGCCCAGCCCTTGAACTCACCGAACTTGTTGAACTCCGGGTGGGTGGTGAACACGTGGTAGGTCTCGTTGAAGGCCTCCAGCGCCACCTTCCAGTTGCAGTCGAAGTACAGCCATTTGCGCCACTTGTAGCGCATGTTCTCCAACCCGAACGGGTCCAGGATCTTGGCGGCCGGGAACAGATAGTCGGCCAGCGGTTCGCAGTCGGGGTCCATGTTGACGAACAACCATCCGCCCCACGTGTCCACGCGAACCGGGGCCAGGTGGGTGTTCTCTGGCGTGAGCGCACCCTTCCAGTCGTCCTGTTCGCGGATGTGCGTGCACGCGCCGTCCAGCCCGTAGGTCCAGCCGTGGAACCCGCACACGAACGACTTGCGGGCGCGGCCGCAGGCGTTCTTCGCACCGTCGGGGGCGTCGACCAGGCGGCGACCGCGGTGCATGCACACGTTGTGGTGGGCCTTGAAATCCTCGGCCGAAGAACCGGTTCCGGTGCGCACCACCAGGATCGAGTCGTCGAGGATGTCGTAGGTGAGGTAGCTGCCGACCTCCTCCAGCTCCTCGACCCGGCCCACCTGCTGCCAGACCTTGCGCCAGAGCTTGTCCCGTTCGGCGCGCGCGTACTCCGGCGAGGTGTAGGCCTCGACCGGGATGGTGACCGGGTTGGACAGTTCTTCGGCCGAATCGACGTCGATTCTCGTGTCATCCATGGCGTTCACATCGGAGGTCATCCGCTCCTCGCTTTCGCTCGTAACCAATGCGTCATCAGGACTCCCACCGGGTGATGGCTGCGCGGAAGGAGTCGTCGGCAAGAAACAGCGACGTGTTGTCGGCGCCCAGATGGGTCCACCGCAGGTTCAGCCCGCCGTCGACCAGCAGGGTCTGGCCGGTGATGTAGCTCGACAGCTTCGAGAGCAGGAACAGGATGGCGCCGGCCTGCTCGTCGGGGGTGCCGCGGCGGCCCATCGCGATGGCGCGGCGGTCTCGCTCGGGGTCGGCGTCGACGTAGGTCCCGGACGCCGGGGTCTCGGTGACACCCGGGGCGACGGCGTTGACGCGGATATCGGCCTGCGCCAGTTCGGCGGCCATGGTGCGGGTCGCGGCGACCACCGCGGCCTTGGCGGTCCCGTAGGCCACGTGGAACGGGGCGGTGTTCATCCCGCTGATCGAGGACACCGAGACGATCGAGCCCGGCAGCTGCCGGTCGCGCAGCTCGGCGGCCACGGCCTGGCTCATGAAGAACATCGTCTCGAGGTTCTGGGCGAACAGCGCGCGCCAGTCGTCGCGACTGACCCGGGTGCTGGGCATCCAGGTGTTCGGGGCGGCACCGCCGGCGACGTTGACCAGGCCGTAGAGCTCACCGTCGGCGGCGCGGGCCCGCTCCAGGACGGTGCCGATGCCCTCGTCGGTCGCGGCGTCGGCCGCCACCGGGACCACGCGCAATCCCTCGGCGATCAGTGGTCCGATGTGCTGGTCGAGGTTGTCCTGGGACCGGCTGACCGCGATCACTGTGGCCCCGGCGCGCGCCACCGTGCGGGTGACCGTGGTGCCGATGCCGCCGCCCCCGGCCCCGGAGACGACGACCACGCGGTCCTGCAACCCCAACAGATCGGCTTCCACGCCTACCGCACCCACCTAATTGTCCGGACAATACATCGCTGTGCACTCATTCGAGAACATCATTCTCCACCACTTTACCGCTCGTCAAGGGCGGATCGGAAAACTGCCCGCCTCTATTGTCTGGACTTATCCGGGTTGCTAATGTCCGTCCCGTGAACGCCTTGCCGACCCGCTCCGGCCAGTTTTCGTCGACCCCCGAGAGTGCCGTGGGCTGGCGCGTCGAGCAGCTGACCGCGCCGAGCCGCCTGTTCGGCGCCAACGGCCTGCGCACCGGTCCCGACGGCCGGGTGTACATCGCGCAGGTCACCGGTAGCCAGATCAGCGCGCTGGACCTCGGCTCCGGACAGCTGGACGCGGTCAGCCCGAAGGGCGGCGACATCGTCGCGCCCGACGACGTCGCCTTCGCCGACGACGGCACCCTGTTCGCCACCGAGGTGATGGACGGCCGGGTCAGCGCGCTCGAGAACGGCCGCGCCCGGGTGCTGCGCGACGACCTGCCCTCGGCCAACGGCATCACGGTGCACCGCGGCCGACTGTTCGTCGGCGAGTGCCGCGAAGGCGGCCGCCTGTTCGAACTCGACCCGAACACCGGCGCGGCCCGGCTGCTGCTCGAGGACGTGCCCTCCCCCAACGCGATGGAGTTCGGCCCGGACGGGCTGCTGTACTTCCCGGTGATGGGCGCCAACGAGATCTGGCGCATCGACCCGGACCAGGCCGGACCCATCACCGCCGAGAAGGTGGCCGGCGACCTCGGCGTCCCGGACGCGGTGAAGTTCGACCAGAACGGCCAGATCGTCTCGACCCAGGTCGCCAGCGGCCAGGTGCTGCGGATCGATCCCCGCAGCGGGGCGCAGACCGTGCTCGCGTCGCTGAGCCCGGGGCTGGACAACCTCACCTTCGCCGACGGCCGACTGTTCGTCTCGAACTTCACCGGGGAGATCACCGAGATCCTCGACGGCGGCGCCCGCACCCTGCTGCCCGGCGGGCTGAACTGGCCGCTGGACCTGGCCGTCGGGGCCGACGGCGGGCTCTACGTCGCCGACGGCACCTACTTCTACCGGCTGACCGACGGCGCCCTGCAGACCGTCGGCATGCTGTTCAGTCCCGGCTATCCCGGCTTCGTGCGGGGCGTCACCCCGTGCGGCCCGGACCAGTTCGTGGTGACGACCTCCGGCGGTCAGGTGGCCCGCTACCGGCCGGCCGACGCCGAGACCGACTATCTGGCCGACGGATTCGATCAGCTCTACGGCGTGAGCCTGGCGCCCGACGGCGCCGCGGTGGTCGCCGAGCTCGGCACCGGCCGAGTGCTCTCGGTGCGCGACGGGCAAACCACCGTGCTGACCTCCGGCCTGGCCGATCCGGTGGGCGTGCTGGTCGACTCCGCCGGCACCGTGCTGGTCACCGAATCCGGCGCGGGCCGGGTGGTCAAGGTCGACGGCGGGCGCGCCGAGACCGTGCTCGACGGGCTGGTCAGGCCGCAGGGCCTCGTGGAGTCGAACGGTCGGCTCTACATCGTGGATGCGGGCAGCAAGGCCGTCATCGAATTCGATTCGGGCACCGGCACACAACGCACCATCGCCGCCGGGCTGCCGCTGGGTGCACCGCCCGGGGTCAGCCCGAAGCCGCTGTTGGGGATGCCGCCGTTCTCCGGGCCGCAGGGTCCGTTCGCCGGGATCGCCGCCGGCCCCGACGGCACGCTGTTCGTCTCGGCCGACGGCGACGGCAGCGTGCTGGCCGTGCGTCCCGCCGGCCGGTGATCCCATGACCCAGGCCCGCGCCACCGACCCCCGTTACCTGCAGGTGGCGCGCGCGCTCCGGCAGGACATCGTCGACGGCATCTATCCCGTCGGTTCCCAGCTGCCGACCGAACACGCACTGTGCGAACGATTCTCGGTGAGCCGCTACACGGTCCGGGAGGCGCTGCGCCGACTGCGCGAGGACCACCTGATCTCCTCGCGCCCCCGCGCGGGCACGCTCGTCGTCCCCCGCACATCCACCAGTTCCTACGCGCAGGACGTCATGTCGATCGACGACCTGATGGCGTTCGCCACCGGTGCGCGCTTCGCCATCCACGCCAACAAGATGCTGACCATCGACGCCGACCTGGCCGACCGCACCGGCCTGCCGGTCGGCGAGGAGTGGCTGGCCGTCGGCGGCTTCCGGCAGGTCGAGGGTGCGCCGAATCCGGTGTGCTTCACCGAGTACTACATCAACCGCGCGTTCGCCGCGGTCGGCCGACTGCTGCAGCGCCACCACGGCCCGGTGTTCCCGCTGATCGAGGACATGTTCGGCCGCAGCATCGTCGAGGTGCACCAGGAGATCGCCGCCGTGCTGATGCGTTCGGATCTGGCCGCGCGCCTCGATGTCGACCCGGGCACCGCGGCCCTGGAGTTGCGGCGCACCTACAAGACCTCCGACGGCGAGATCGCGCAGGTCACCATCAACACCCACCCCTCGTCGCGCTACCGCCACTCGATGACCCTGCGCCGAGTCGAGGGCTGACGCCGTGACCACCGAACACGCCGCCACCACACTCGCCGACGCGCTGCGCACCGCGGCCGACCGCAGTCCCGACCGGGTACTGGTGGTCGACGGCGAGGTGCGGCTGACCTGCGCCGAGTTGTACCGGCAGGCCTCGGCGCTGGCCCAGACGTTGCTCGCGCGGATGCCGGCCGGGTCCGTCGTGTCGTTCATGCTGCCCAATTGGCATGAGGCCGCGGTGATCTACCTCGGCGCCACCCTGGCCGGGATGGTGGTCAACCCGATCCTGCCCTCGCTGCGCGACCACGAACTGAGCTTCATCCTCGACGACGTCGGCTCGCGGATGATCTTCATCCCGCCGACCTTCCGCGGGCACGACTACGCGGCGATGCTGCAGCGGGTCACCGACCAACTGGGCGCCGCGCCCGAGGTCGTGGTGGTCCGCGGCGAGGGGCACACGCCCTACCCGAGCCTGTTCGCCGACACCGCGCGGGTCGACCTCCCCGCCCTGGACCCGGACGACACCCGGATGGTGCTCTACACCTCGGGCACCACCGGGCGGGCCAAAGGCGTAGTGCACAGCCACAACTCGCTGAACGCGTTGATCGCCCAGCTGCGCGAGCACTGGTACATCGAACCGGGCGACAGCTTCCTGGTGCCGTCGCCGATCGCCCACATCGGCGGCTCCATCTACGCGTTCGAATGCCCGCTGCTGCTCGGCACCACCGCGATCCTGATGGACCGGTGGGAGCCGAACGACGCCGTGGCGCTGATGACCGCCGAACGCTGCTCGCACATGGCCGGCGCCACCCCTTTCCTGGTGAACCTGCTCGAGGCCGCCGAGCGCGCCGGTACCCGACTGCCGGACCTCAAGGTGTTCATCTGCGGCGGCGCCTCCGTGCCGCCGTCGCTGATCCGTGACGCCACCGCCTATTTCGAACGCGCCGTGGTCAGCCGTGTCTACGGCTCCACCGAGGTCCCGGTGACCACAGTGGGCTCGATGCGCCCCGGCGACGTCGACCACGCGGCCGAGACCGACGGGCGCCCCGGCATCGCCGAGGTGATCCTGGTGGACGGCGAGATCCGGGCCCGCGGCGCCCAGATGCTGCGCGGCTACCTGCATCCCGCCGACAACGACGCAGCCTTCGACCGGGACGGCTACTTCCGCACCGGGGACCTCGGCGCGTGGGTCGACGACGACTACCTGGTGGTGACCGGCCGCGCGAAGGACATCATCATCCGCAACGGCGAGAACATCTCGCCCAAGGAGATCGAGGACCTGCTGATCGCGCTGCCGGAGATCGCCGAGATCGCCGTGGTGGGCCTGCCCGACGAGCGGACCGGGGAGCGGGCCTGCGCGGTCATCGTTCCGGGCGCGGGCGACGCGCCGGACGTGGCGCGGTTGCGGCAGGTGCTGCTGGACCACGGGGTGGCCAAGTTCAAAGTGCCCGAGCAGGTGGAGATCTGGGAGCAGCTGCCCAAGAACGACGCGGGCAAGGTGCTCAAACATCGGATCCGCGCGACGCTGACCGAATCCGTCGGCACACCCATGAGAGGGAGTTCGCAATGCAGGTGGCAATAGTCACCGGTGCCAGCAGCGGCATCGGGTTCGGTTGCGCGACAACGCTGGCCGAGCAGGGCATGGCCGTGCTGGGCACCGGGCGCGATGAGGAGCGGCTCGCGGCGCTGACCGACGCCGTGACGGCGGCCACCGGGGATCCGGAGCGGGTCGCCACGGTGGCGGTGGATCTCACCGCCGACGACGCCCCGGCGCGGATAGTCGAGACAGCGCTGCAGCGGTGGGGTCGGATCGACTTCCTGGTCAACAACGCCGGCGTGGGCAGCCCGAAGCCGCTGCACGAGACCGACGACGAATCCCTGGACTACTTCCTGGGTTTGATGCTGCGCGCGCCGTTCCGGCTGGCCCGCGAGGTCGTGGGACATCTGCAGCCGGGGTCGGCGATCATCAACATCAGCTCGACCTTCGCGGTGGTCGGCGGGTTGCGGGGCGGCGCGTACTCCGCGGCCAAGGGCGGGCTGACCGCGTTGACCACGCACATCGCCTGTCAGTACGGGCCGCAGGGGATTCGCTGCAACGCCGTGGCCCCCGGGGTGACCGTGACGCCCATGGTGGAACAGCGCCTCGAGGACGAACGGTTCCGCAAGATCAACACCGAGATGACCCCGCATCAGCGGCTGGGTCGCGTCGAGGACATCGCCGCCACGGTGGCGTTCCTGTGCTCGCCGGGCGGCAGCTTCATCAACGGTCAGACCATCGTCGTCGACGGCGGCTGGAGTTCCACCAAGTACCTGTCGGACTTCGCCCTGAGCTCGGAATGGGTTCCGCGGTGAACGTTTTCACCATGCTGGACCAGGCCGCGACCCGGTATCCGGACGAGGGCGCGCTCTACCGCGGCGAGACCCGCATCGCGACCTGGCGTGAACTACGCGACCGCGCGCTGCGCCTGGCCGCCTCGCTGCGCGCTACCGCCGAGCCCGGTACCCGCATCGCGGTGGCCAGCGAGAACCGCCCCGAGATCGTGGAATTGATGTTCGGCATCTGGGCCGCCGGCTGCGTGTTCGTGCCGCTCAACTTCAAGCTGCACCCGCGCGAGATGGCCGAGATCCTCGGGGACTGCGCCGCCGCAACGGTGTTCGCCTCCCCCAAGATCGCCGCGGAACTGGCGCCGCACACCGACGTTCCCCTCGAGGTACTCGACACCGCTTCCTACCGGGACCGGTTCGACGCCGCGCCCGTGCCGCCCGCCGACGTCGACCCCGCCGCGTTGGCCTGGCTGTTCTACACCAGCGGCACCACCGGCCGCTCCAAGGGCGCGATGCTCTCGCACCGCAACCTGACCGCGATGACGGTCGCGCACCTGGCCGACATCGACGACCCGGATCACGGCTGCGCACTGGTGCACGCCGCGCCGATGTCGCACGGTTCGGGGCTGTACATCCCCGCCTACGTGCTGCGCGGCGCCCGCCAGGTGGTGCCGGCCTCCGGTGCCTTCGAGGCCGGGGAGTTCCTCGATTTGTGCGCGGCCCACCCGGGTTCGGCGGCCTTCCTGGCGCCGACCATGGTGCAGCGCCTCGTGGACACCGGCCGCGGCGCCCCGGCGAATCTGCGCACCATCGTCTACGGCGGCGGCCCCATGTACGTCGACAGCCTCAAACAGGCCATGGCCGCGTTCGGCCCGATCTTCGCCCAGATCTACGGGCAGGGCGAGTCCCCGATGACCATCACCGGTCTGCGCCGCGAGGACCACCGGAGCGGGGACGACGCGGTCCTCGGCTCCGTCGGGAGCGCCCGCTCCGGAGTCGAGGTCGCGGTGCTGGCCGAGGACGGCACCCGGGCCGCGCCGCACGACATCGGCGAGATCGTCTGTCGCGGAGACGTTGTCATGTCCGGGTACTGGAACAACCCCGCCGCCACCGCGGAGGCGCTGGCGGGCGGCTGGCTGCACACCGGCGACCTGGGCTCGTTCGACGACCGCGGGTACCTGACGCTGCGCGACCGCTCCAAGGACGTGGTGATCAGCGGCGGCTCGAACATCTATCCCCGCGAGGTGGAGGAGGTGCTGCTCGAGCATCCCGCCGTGCGGGAGGCGTGCATCGTCGGGGCCCCGGACCCCGAGTGGGGCGAGGTGGTGGTCGCGTTCATCGTCGGCGAGGTGGACCAGACCACCCTCGACGCGCACCTGCTCGAGCGCATCGCCCGGTTCAAGCGGCCCAAACGGTATCTGTTCGTCGACGACCTGCCCAAGAACAGCTACGGCAAGGTCCTCAAACGCGAACTGCGCGCGCAGCTGGCCTGAGCGCTACAGGCCCGAGTAGCCGGCGCCGCCGACGAAGAAGCGTTCGGTGCGGCCCGCGGCCGGCGCCGCCGCCAAACCCAGCGCGCGGTTCTTGAACGCGTGGGCCGCGGCGGTCAGTTGGTGCTCGACCACGACGGCCCGGTGGCCGACCCCGTCCGGCAACTCCGCACCCCAGAACGTCACCTCGGTGCCGCCGCGGCGCAGCGCGGTGCGCACCTGGTGACCGATCCGCTCGTCGCGGACGAACATCTGCGCCGACACCGCCAACGCCTGCGGCTCGTGGTCCTGGGACTCGGACAGCGCGGCCTCCAGGGCGAAGGCGCGCGCACCGAGGATCGACAGCGGGCGGACATCTCCGGGGTCGGGTAGCAGGACGTTGACCTCCCAGCCGGCCATCCCCCGGTCGAACAACCAGCCACCGGAGGTGGTCACCGCCTCGAGTACCGAGGACGCCACCACGGTGAGCTGGTACTTCAGCGAATTCTCGACCGCGGGGTACTCCTCGTGCGCCAAGGTCGCAGGCATCGCTGAAATCCTCCGTTAGGGCCGACCGAGCTAGCAATCCATCGAGCGTGACACTTTTCCGGCGATATGTAAAGGCTCGATTTGGTCTCGGACCACCCGGCACCGCTTTACAGGTTCGTGAATTAATGTCAATCGAGGAGAACCTGCGCCGGTCCGCGCCGATCATCCGGATCCCGTCGGCCACCTGCACCGAATCCGTTCCGCACCAACACCATTCGCTTCCCGGAAGGCCAATGTGACCGCAACGCTGCACGAGCCCAACACGCCGCTGGGCCGGTTCGGCATCGAAACGTTGTCCGACGCCGGTCACCGCTACGTCGCGACGCTGCCGGCCGCACCGTGGACCAACCCGCACACCGGCCGGCCCAGCCTTGCCCCGCTGGCGGTACTGGTGGACTACGTCGGCGGCATGGTGAACCACCACCGCCGCGCCCCCGACGAATGGACGGTCTCCAGCGAGCTCACCCTGGAACTGGTCCCCGGGGCCGCCGACCTGGTCGCCGCGGCACCGGGATCGAAGATCGTGGCGAGCGCGCGACCCGTCGGCCCCAAGGGCCGAACCTGCCTCGGTGCCTGCGAGCTCACTCTCGGCGAGCAGACGGTCGCGCTCGGTTCCGTGCGCTCGGTACACATCACCATCCCCGCCACGGTGGCGGCGCAGTCGCACTCGTACCCGCCCGCGGACCCGCCGCGCTCCGCCGAACTGGGTGAGCTGATGTGCGTCCGGGTCGGCGACGCCGGGGCGGAGGCCGACGCCCTGCTGTGGCAGGCACCCAGCCCAGTGCTCGACAACAGCATGGGTGTGGTGCACGGGGGCGTGGCGGCCGCGGGCTGCGAACTGGCGGGCGCCGCGGCGCTCGACCAAGGGAGTGACGGTCCGGAAACCGCCTCGCTGACGGTGTCGTATCTGCGTCCGTTCCGGTCCGCGGCGGGGTCGCACTACCGGGCGCGGGTCTCGGGGGCCGGCGGTCGCCGGGGCGTCGCGGAGGTCGAGGCGATCAGCGGCGACGGCCGCACGGCGCTACAAGCCCGGGTGATTGCGTACCGTTAAGCCATCGCCGACGACGGGTTGCTCACCTGGTCGAACCGCATCCGCACGGTGGTGCCGGTGGCCGCCCGGTCGATGACCACCTCGTCGGCGAGGGCTTCCATCAGCGGGATGCCCCGGCCGCGCAGTTGCGGGTTGCCGCCGTCGGAGGGCTCCCGCCAGGCACCCTCGTCGGTGACGGTGACCAGCAGGGAATCGGTGGCCGGGTCGCAGCGCACGGTCATCGTGACCGCCCCCGGGCGGCTGTGCCGCCGGTAGGCGAACTCGGCGGTGTTGGCGAGCGCCTCGTTGACCGCCAACACCAGGTCGGCGTGCCGGTCGGCCGACAGACCGAACCGGCGCAGCCAGCGGCTGAATTCCTCGCGAAGACGGCCAACGCTGACGGCGTCGGCAACTTCGCTGTGATAGCGGGATTCGGCGGCGGGCATGGCGAAGCTGTATTACCCGGTTTCGCCGGCCACTACGCAGCCAACTTTGCCAGCGCTTCGTCGAGCGTCGGATACACGTCGACGATGTCGGCAACTCCCACGAGTTTCAGCGGACGACCGGTGACCGGACCGTCGGCAACTACGGCAAAGGTGACACCCTCGGGCGTCTGCTGGTGGGCGGCGATCAGCACGCTCATGCCCGCCGAGGCCAGGAATTCGACATCAGTGAGGTCCACCACCAGGGCGGCCGGCTTCTGGGCCACCGCGGCGTTGATCCGCTCTTCGAGCTTCGGGGAGGTCAGCATGTCCACGGTCCCGGCGGCAGCGACCACCACGACCCGGTCGAACCATTTCTCCTCCACCACGCACTCGGGCGGCAGAATCACCTCGTCGGTGACGTTCGATTCATCTGGCATCAGGACACCTCACTGTTTTCGCGCACATGCGTTTGCGTCACGTCTGCAAGGCTGCGGGTTGAACCTGGCACTGTCGTTCTTCAGAACAATACTGTTCTGTCCACAGCTGCCGCGCGGCAAGGGTTGACACGAGCGCTCTTCCCCGACGTTGCGGTCATCTTTTCGGGCTTTGCCTTTACGATCGGGTCCATCATACGTTTATCGCCACTCCCGACCCCGTAGGACCGACGCCGTGAACCGACCCTCGACCGCCGCAGCAGCGGTAGGCGCCGTCGACGACAATTCGACGCGAGAGCGGATCCTCGCGGCCACCTCTGAGGTGCTCAGCCGCAGCGGGCAGGCCAAGCTCAGCCTCTCCGACGTCGCGCAGCAGGCCGGGGTGTCCCGGCCCACGTTGTACCGCTGGTTCGCCTCCAAGGAGGCCCTGCTGGACGCGTTCAGCGTCTACGAACGGCAGATGTTCGAGACCGGGATCAGCCGCGCGACAACGGGCCTGCGTGGCACCGATCGCCTCGACGGGGCGCTGCAGTTCATCGTCGACTACCAGCACTCCTACTCGGGGGTCCGCGCGGTCGACATCGAACCCGAGGTGGTGATCGCCCGGTTGGGGCAGGTCATCCCGGTGATGCGGGCCCGGTTGGAGCGGCTGTTGACCGGGCCGAGCGCCCCGGTCAAGGCCGCGACTGCGATCCGGGTCGCGGTGTCGCACTACATCGTGCGCAGCGACGACGACGACGGCTTCCTGGATCAGCTGCGCCACGCGGTGGGCATCAAACCGTCCCGGTGATCATCCTCAGCTGAGGATGATCGCGCCGCCGAACATCTCCAGCAGCACCCCGGTGCGCCACCACACCAACGCCACGAACATCGCCAGGAACCCCGCGGTCACCGCGGCGGCCACCGCGTTGCGTTGCCGGGCGGGCGCATAGACGAACGCCGCGGCGACCAGCGCCCCGGCCACCAGGCCGCCCAGGTGACCCTGCCAACTGATCTGGCCGGCGCCGGCCAGCGGCGCCACGAAGGTGATAACCAGGTTCAACCCGATCAGGATGACCATCCACCGCACGTCGAGGTTCAGCCTGCGCCCGATCACGAACGTCGCACCGAACAAGCCGAAGATCGCGCCGGAGGCGCCCGCGGTGGCGGTGTTGATCGGCGACAACAGGTAGACCAGCAGCGAACCGCCCAGCGCGCTGAGCCCGTAGAGCAGCCCGAACCGCAGCCGTCCCAACGCCATCTCCAGCGGCGGGCCCACCACGTACAGCGCCCACATGTTGAACAGGATGTGCATGGCGCCGTAGTGCAGGAACGCCGAGGTCACCAGGCGGTACACCTCGCCGTCGGCGACCGCCGGCGGCCACAGCGTCAGTTCGCGCTCGAGCTGACCGGAGGCCATCTGCAGGATGAACATCACCACGTTGATCCCGATCAACGCGTAGGTGACCACCGGTTGCCCGGAGCCGTGCAGGCGCCCGCCCAGCTGGGTGCGGGGCTGACGGACACTGGCCGCCCCGGCGCGCACGCAGTCCACGCACTGATGTCCCACCGCGGCGGCCCGCATGCAGTCACCGCAGACGTAGCGCCCGCACCGGTTGCACTGGGCATAGGTGGTGCGGTCGGGGTGCCGATAGCAAACCGGGGTCTGCGCCGGCTGGCCCGGGACGCTGGGGTAACTCATGCCCATAAGGTACTGGGCAGCCGGGTCGCCAATGCCCCCCGGCGCCGGCGACGGTTGGTTAGCATCGGCGCGATGCGCCGATCGATCATGGGTGTCCTGGGTGCCGTCGTCGTCCCGCTCGTGAACCCGCTCCCCGCGCCGGCGCATGCCGACCCCGTCCCGGTCACCGAGGTCCTGGCGCGCGCGGTGCACGACCAAGGCATCCCGGGGGCGGTCGCGGTGGTCCGTGCCGGATCCGACGTCGTCCGCCACGTCGCGGGCTACTCCGACGTCGCGACGCGGGCCGGTTTCACGCCCGACTCCCATGTGCGCGCGGCCAGCATCACCAAGACTTTCGTGGCGGCCGCGGTTCTGCAGTTGGTGGGGGAAGGTCGCGTCGATCTGGATGCTTCGGTGGAAAGCCTTCTGCCGGGCCGCATCCGCGCGCCCGGCGTCGACGCCGATGCGATCACGGTTCGGCACCTGCTGCGCCACCAGAGCGGTCTGCCCGAGTACTTCGACGCGGCGACGCCCACCCCGTCCGAACCGCTGACCGCCGACCAGATCCTCGGCCTGGCGCTCGACAAGCCTTCCGAGTTCACCCCCGGTACCCAAATGCGTTACACCAACACGAACTACACGATCGCCGGGTTGATCATCGAGGCAGTCACCGGACAGCCCGCAGCCGACGAGATCGCCCGGCGCATCACGGTGCCGCTGGGCCTCGACGGCACCTACTTCCCCGCCCTCGGCGATACCGGACTGCGCGTCCCGTTCGCGCACGGCTACGAACTGGTGGACGGGCGACAGACCGACGTGACGGCGTTCCACGGTTCCGCGGCCGGCTTGTCCGGGTCGCTGATCTCCACCGGTGAGGACATGGCGGCGTTCATCAGCGCGCTGCTCGACGGACGCGTCGTCGGACCCGCCCAACTGGAACAGATGAAGGACACCATCGCGTGGCCCGACCGCGGCCCGCGGTATTCCTACGGGCTGGGTCTGGTCGGCCTCACGCTGTCCTGCGGCGTCACCGTGTGGGGTCACGGCGGGGACATCGAGGGCTACCACAGCCTGATGGTCAAACAGCCCGGCGGTGCCGCCGTGTCCGTGACCTTCACCCAGGGCTCGGCGCGTGAGAACGATCCCCGCGAGGCGCTGGCCGAGGCCGTCTTCTGTTCTACGCCCGACCAGTCCTCGGCCTAATCTTCGGGCTCGGGCGCCTCGACCAGCAGCGCCATCCCGTGGTGCGGCGGCATCTCGACGGCGAAGCTGTGCAGATCGTCGATGGTCGCGAAGGCGTTGCCGCTGAACATGTCCGACACCGTGGCGCCGGGCGGCAGGGTGTCGGAACGCACCGTCCCCGCGATCGGCTCGTCGGCGAAGTTCAGCACGGTGAGCTGATACTGCTGGGGATCCTCGAGCTGATGCACCATCACCAACATCGCCCGGTGCGACACCTCCGGGATATCGATCTGGCGGCTGGTCGCGATCCCGTAGTGCGACCGCACCCGCAGGATCGCCTGGAGTTGCCGCAGAAAGCTCGCCTCGTCGGCCAGTTGTTCCGGGATGGAGCCGTAAAGGCTTTTTCCCCTGGGCATTCCGGCCATCGATCCGCGGGCCTCGGGGTTGACGCCCATCAGGTCGTGCGCGGCCCGGTGGATCCAGCGGGTGTCGCCGAACCGCAGCAGCTCGGCGACGTCGGCGGCCGGCAGCGTGAGCATTCCGCACAGGTCCCAGCCGGACAGCGCGAAAACCCCGGGCTGCAGGGCGTTGAACATCGCCAGCAGCAGGTGCGCCCGCCGCACCCGGTCCACCTCGGCGGGGTCGTCGAGCTCGTCGAGATCGGTGATGCCCAGCGTCGCGGTGATCAAAGAGGCCGTGGTGCAGGCGATTCCGTTGGTGGTGAAGACCCGGTTGTAGGGGGCGTGCGCACCGGTGAACTTCTCGGTCAGGTCAGTGCGGACGATCTCCCCCAGCTCCTCGCCGGTGACCTCCGCGTTCTTGTAGGTGTAGTGGTCGTCGCGGTGGCCGGTGGACCAGTGCACCAGCTCGTAGGTCAGTTCGTCGTGGTTCTGCAGCGCGTGCACCAGCGACGCCGGGTCGACGCCGAGTTCCAGCGTGGTGCGCAGGGTCAGCCGCAGGAACTCGGTGTCGGCGGTGGCGAAGGCGTGCTGATAGGCGGGCCGGTTGATGAAGTCGTAGGACAGGTCGGCGCCGTCCTCGCCGATCTGCTTGATGTCGTCGATGGTCAGGTTGAGTTCCTGGAAGGTGAACCCCCCGAGCTTGCGCACCATGCTGGCGATCAGATGGTTGGCGGCCTCCGACAGCGGATGGCCCTCCGACCAGCCCGGGTTCTCGTCGGCCGCGGTCTTCTCCGCGCCCAGGAAACCGTTGGCGTCCAACCGCAACCCGCCCGAGCCGAGGTCGGTCAGGGAATGCAGCGCGTCGCCGATCACCAGCCGCATCCCGGCGAACGACGGGTCCAGCCAGTTGATCGAGGGCTGCCCGTCCTTGAAGTAGTGCAGGTACACCCAGCGGCGTTCCACCCCGTCGACCCCGAGGACCGGGCGGGTCACGCTCCAGTTGGTCTCCTTGACGCCCTCGGCGTAGAAGATGACCCGTTGCAGTCGGCCGATGATGTATCCGGCCTTGTCCAACCAGTCCTCACAGGCCGCGTCGATGTTGACCGAGTCGGCGCCGGCCGGCACGTCGGGCAGGTGCTCCCAGTCCCGCGGATCCACCTCGACCATGTGATAGATCCCCGGATAGTCCGCGTACTTCATCTCGGCCAGGCGGAAGTCCGCGCCCTTGCCGGTGTGCCCGGGCACGATGTCGTCGATGATGGTGCCGCCGTACCAGTTCGCGGTGCCGCACAACTGCCGGAAGTCGTCCTCGGTCCCGAACGCGGGATCGATCTGGGTGCTGATCCGGTCGAAGTGCCCGTCGACGCTGGGGGTGTGCGCCCACCCGGAGATGCCGCCGGCGCGTTTTACCGGGCCGGTGTGCACGGCCTCGATGCCGATGTCGGCGAACGCCTTCCACATCGCCTCGTCCGCCATGGCCTTGAGGAAGGATTCGTCGGGCCGGGTGATCAGCGACAGCGGGTAGGCGGTGAACCACACCGAGGCGGTCTCGACGGCGCCGCGCGGCATCGGGGTCGCGTAGGGGTTCTGCCACATCGAGCCCTGACCGGAGAACTGCTGGCTGATGGTGTTGGCGTCGGCGAGCATCGACTGCGACAACAGCCAGGACACGTAGGCGGGATTGTCGGCCGCGGGCGAGCCCTCCTGACCGAGGGACTTGCGGGTGAACGCCGCTTTGACCCGCGGGCGGTAGCGCAAGGTACGCGGTCGCGCGGGATGCAGGTGCTCGTCGAAGGTGAGCTCCGGGGATTCGCTGGGCTGCTCTGGTTGATCTCCGGGCACCGATTCCACCGGTTGCGACATGGAGCTCCTTCCTGATGACCAATCCGAACCGCGTGTTCCAACGAGACTACGGACGGCCGGCCCCCGATGCCCTGGCTCGCCATCGCACCCGGGCAGTATTGCCACACCGACGGTCGGTCGAAACGCCACGGCGGCAGCGAATCCGCCGGGCGTCCCCCATACCGGCGAGGGTGCCGCCGAACCTTTACAACCGCGCGTGCCGATGTCACGCTGAGCGCATGACCGCGCCCGCGGCGTCCGGGGCTCCCGTCCGGGCGGACGCCACCGACACCGACACCGTGTTCACGTTCTGCCGGATCTGTTTGGCGTCCTGCGGCGTCGAGGTCGCGGTCGCCGACAACCGGGTGCGCAAGATCTCCGCCGACAAGCAGCACCCGCACAGTTGGCGGGACTTCTGCGCCAAGGGCCGCAACGCGCACCAACTCGTCGAGCATCCCCGCCGGATCCGCACGCCGATGAAGCGGGTCGGGGACCGCTACGTGGCGGCGAGTTGGGACGAGGCCATCGCCGACATCGCCGCCCGGATGACCGCGCTGATCGCCAGCGACGGGCCGGACGCCGTCGGCGTCTACTACGGCAACCCGGCCGGGTTCTCGTCGTCCAACCTGATCTTCCTCAACGGCTGGCTCGACGGGATCGGGACCGGCAGCCGCTACGCGGTGGGCTCGGTGGACCAGAACGCGCTGCACGTGGTGGCCGAGGCCATGTACGGCTCGGCGCTGATGGTGCCGGTCTCCGACATCGACGCCTGCGACTACTTCCTGCTGGTCGGCACGAATCCGGCTGTCAGCGCGTGGAATTGGGTGGAGACGGCGCCCGGCGGGTGGCGCCGTGCGCGCAACCGCCAACGCGACGGGGCCAAGATCGTCGTCGTCGACCCGGTGCGCACCGAGAGCGCCGACGCGGCCGACACCCACCTCGCCGTGCGGCCGGGTCAGGACTGGGCGCTGCTGCTGGCGATGGTCAAGGTGATCCTCGACGAGCGCCGCGAGCACCGCCAGGACTGCATGCAGCGGGTCAACGGGATGGCGGCGCTGCGCGAGTTGGTCGACGGCGTCGACCTCGACGACCTGGCCGTCCGCTGCGACGTGCCGCGGGAGCTGATCGAACAGACCGCGCGCGAGTTCGCGGCGGCCCGCGGCGCGATGGTGGTGACGCGCACCGGGGTGTCGCTGCACCTGGCGGGCACCGCCGGCGAATGGCTGGGCCACGTGCTCAACGTCATCACCGGTCGGATGGACCGGCCGGGCGGACGCCGGTTCGAGCCCGGCTACCTCGACGCGCTGCGGTTGGCGGGCCTGGCGAAGACCTCCGATCACCGCAACCGGGTGTCGGGCCGACCGATGGTCGCCGGCGCCCACACCCTCAGCGACCTGCCGGCCGAGATCACCACGCCGGGGTGCGGCCGGATCCGGGCGATGGTGATCGACGCCGGCAACCCGGTGGTCTCCGGGCCCAACGGCGCCGCCCTCGACGCCGCGCTGGGGCAACTGGATCTGTTGGTCGCCATCGACCTGGTGCAGCGCGAGAGCCACCGGCACGCGCACTGGCTGCTGCCCGCGGTGCACTGGCTGGAACGCGACGACCTGCTCGCACTCACCAGCAACATGCACGACGAACCGTTCGTGCAGTACGGCGCCAAGGTGGTGGACCCGCCCGCCGAGGCCCGCCCCGAATGGCGGATCTTCGTCGACCTGGCCCTGGCCATGAAGACCCCGCTGTTCGGTGCGCGCGGGCTCAACGGGTTCATCCGGGCCACCCGGGCGCTGGCCCGGCGCACGGGCCGCCCGGGTCTGGAGTTCGGACCCGGCTGGCTGGACCGGATCATCGTCGCGACCTCCCGCAAGGTCGACGGGCGCCGGCTGCGCTGGCGCGATCTCACCGAGAATCCGCACGGCAAGGTGCTCGGTCCGCGTGAGTTCGGCCACTTCCGCGACGCGCTGCGCACCACGGACAAGCTGATCCACATCGCGCCCGCCGAACTGGTGGCGCGCACCCGGCAGCTGCTGGCCGAGCCGGCGCCGCGACCGCCGGCCGGCTTCCCGTTCCAGCTGGGCAACCGCCGGAACCGGCACTCGATGAACTCCTATCTCAACGAGCTGCCCGGGCTGCATCCCGGCGGGCGCGACAACCGGGTGCTGATCCACCCCGACGACGCCGCCGAGCTGGGCATCGCCGACGGCGACCGGGTGCGGGTCTTCTCCGCGGTCGGCGAGGTCGAACTGGACGCCGAGGTCAGCGACCGGCCCCGGCGCAGCCTGCTGATCATGGATCACGGCTGGGGTTCGCGGGTGTTCGATCCGCGCGGCGGAGGTGCGCCGCAGTCCTACGGGGTCAACCGCAACCTGTTGATCGACGGCAACCCGGTGGATCCGCTGTCCCAGACCCCGGCCCTGAGCTCGGGGTACGTGGGAGTTCGACGATGTGCGGCCGAATGAGCGCCTACACTGACAACTTATGAGGTCTAAGCAAACCGTGGGGCTGGCCGCCGCGCTGGCCCTCGTGGGCTGGTGCGCCTCGGCAGCGATCGCGTTCGCCGATCCCGAGGGCGAGCCGGCTCCGGGTCCCCCGCCGGGCCCCCAGACGACGTTCGCCGGCGATGGCACCTACGCCGTGGGCTCCGAGATCATGCCGGGCACCTACAGCTCGGCCGGCCCCACCGAGGGCG
This sequence comes from Actinomycetes bacterium, assembly GCA_023460175.1. Classification (GTDB taxonomy): domain Bacteria; phylum Actinomycetota; class Actinomycetes; order Mycobacteriales; family Mycobacteriaceae; genus Mycobacterium. Next base: position 264 of record JAEWRC010000210.1, on the reverse strand, counting down.
GCGCCTGCTACTGGAAACGGGTCAGCGGCGAGAAGCTCGTCGACAACGCGCTGAGCAAGAAGGCGCAGGTGGTCAGGATCGAGGCCGGCGACACGGCCTTCAAGACCAGCGACTGCCAGCAGTGGAGCAAGATCGACGACTGCCTGCCCGGCTGCGGCCCGCAGGGCGCCAGCCCGGCCGCCATCCTCGGCCAGCTGGGCCAACTCGTGCTCGGCAACCCCGGCGCGGCCACCGGCGCACCACCCCCGGCCAGCGGCCCCGCCC
>JAEWRC010000209.1 GCA_023460175.1 Actinomycetes bacterium | reverse complement strand
GCGGTGGCCGGTGCGGCCCCAGCCCGGGTCTTGGTGCTCGACGGGATGGCCGCCGGGGCGGCCCGCCCGATGGTCGGCGCGGCGTTGGGCCGCGGGGGACGACGGCCGGAGCGGACGGCGGCGACGGCGTCGGCGAACGGTCCGCCGCTCTTGTAGCGCACGCCCGGGTTCTTGGCCAGCGTGATCTCGATGAGCTCGCGCACGTTGGGCGGCAGATCCGCCGGCAGCGGGGCCGGAGTCTCCTTGATGTGCTTCATCGCGACGGTCAGCGCGCCGTCGCCAGTGAACGGGCGTTTACCCGAAACCGCTTCGTAGCCAACGACTCCCAGCGAGTACACGTCGCTGGCGGCGGTGGCGTCGTGGCCCAGGGCCTGCTCGGGGGCGATGTACTGGGCGGTGCCCATCACCATGCCGGTCTGGGTGACCGGGGCGGCGTCGACGGCCTTGGCGATGCCGAAGTCGGTGAGCTTGACCTGCCCGGTCGGGGTGATCAGGATGTTGCCGGGCTTGACGTCGCGGTGCACCAGGTTGGCCGAGTGCGCGACCTGCAGGGCGCGACCCGTCTGCTCCAACATGTCCAACGCGTGCCGCAACGACAGCCGCCCGGTCCGCTTGATCACCGCGTTCAGCGGCTCGCCGTTGACCAGTTCCATCACCAGGTAGGCGGTGCGGCCCGAGCCGTCGATCTCGGTCTCGCCGTAGTCGTGCACGCTGGCGATCCCGGGATGGTTGAGCATCGCGACCGTGCGGGCCTCGGCGCGGAAGCGTTCGACGAACTCCGGGTCCGACGAGTATTCGGCCTTGAGGATCTTGACGGCAACCCGTCGGCCCAGCCGGCTGTCGACGGCCTCCCACACCTGGCCCATGCCGCCGGTGGCGATGAGGCGCTGCAGCCGGTAGCGGCCGGACAGTGTGACACCTACGCGGGGGCTCATGGCTCGGCTCCCTTTCGTTCGTGCGTCACTCCTGGCAGTCGCGGGCTCATGATCCTCCCTGGAGTGCCGTGGCCATCACGGCCCGGCCGATCGGCGCTGCCACCGCCCCGCCGGTCGCGGAGAGGCGATCGCCGCCGTTCTCCACCACCACGGCGATGGCGACCTTGGGGTCCTTGGCGGGCGCGAAGGCGATGTACCACGCGTGGGGCGGCGTGTTTCGCGGGTCGGTTCCATGTTCGGCGGTACCTGTCTTGGAGGCGATCTGGACGCCGGGGATGGACCCTGCCTGCTGGGTGAACTGTTCGGCGTCGATCATCAAATCCGTTAGTTTAGCTGCGACCTGCGGCGACACCGCACGCTCCTGTTCGTAGGGCACGGTGGTGGCGATGTTTGCCAGGTCGGGGCCTTTGAGGCTGTCTACCAGGTACGGCTGCATGGCGACGCCTTTGTTGGCGATCGTCGCGGCCACGACCGCGTTCTGCAGCGGCGTCATCGCGACGTCGCGCTGACCGATCGCCGTCATGCCCAGGGCGGCGCGGTCGGAGATGGGGCCGACGGTCGACTCGGCGACCTGCAGCGGGATCGGCTCCTGCGGGGTGTCCAGTCCGAAGGAGGCTGCGGTGCTGCGCAGCCGGTCCGCGCCGATGCGCAGGCCCAGCTGCACGAACGCGGTGTTGCAGGAGCGGGCGAACGCCTCCTGCAGCGACGCGGTCTGCCCGGAACCGCACGGGGCGCCGCCGTAGTTCTCCAGCGCCGCGGTGCTGTCCGGCAGCGGGATCGACGGCAGCGCGGTGAACCGGTCGTCCTCGCTGACGCCGGCCTCGAGCGCGGCGGCGGTGGTGATCACCTTGAACGTCGAGCCCGGCGGGTAGCGCTCGGAGATCGCCCGGTTGGTCAGCGGGTTGTTCGGGTCGTCGCGCAGGTTCTCCCAGGCCGCCGACTGCGCGGCGGCGTCGTGGGTGGCCAGCAGGTTCGGGTCGTACGACGGGGAGGACACCATTGCCAGGATCCGCCCGGTCGACGGATCCAGCGCCACCACCGCGCCCTTGCACGGGCCGTTGCAGCCGTTCTGCAGCGCGTCCCAGCCGGTCTGCTGCACGCGCGGCACGATCGTGGTGTCCACGCTGCCGCCGCGCGGGTCGCGGCCGGTGAAGAAGTCGGCCAGCCGCCGGCCGAACAGGCGCTGATCGGATCCGTTGAGGATGGAATCCTCGGCGCGCTCGAGCCCGGTGCTCGAGTAGCTCAGCGAGTAGAACCCGGTGATCGGCGCGTACAGGAAGGGATCCGGGTAGGTCCGCAGGTAGCGGTAGCGGCCCGCGGTGGACACCGAGTACGCCATCAGCTGGCCGCCCGCGGAGATCTGGCCGCGCTGGCGCGAGTACTCGTCGAGCAGCACGCGCTGGTTGCGCGGATCGGCGCGCAGCCCGTCGGCCGTGAAGAACTGGGTGAACGTCGCGTTGCCCAGCAGCAACACGATCAGGGCCATCAGCGTCATCGAGACGCGGCGCAGCGCGGTGTTCATACCTTTTCGATCACCTCGGTACTGGAGACGGCGATCGGCGGTTGCACCGCGGGCTGCGGGCCGGTGTTGATGGGCCGGCGCGCGTTGTGCGAGATCCTGATGAGGATGGCCAGCAGCAGGTAGTTGGCCACCAGCGACGAGCCGCCGTAGGACATCCAAGGCGTCGTCAGCCCGGTTAACGGGATCAGGTTGGTGACGCCGCCGACGACGATGAACAGCTGGATGCCCAACGTGCCGGCCAGGCCGGCGGCCAGCAGCTTGCCGAAGCTGTCGCGCACGGCGATCGCGGTGCGCAGCCCCCGGATGATGATGATCGTGTAGAGCATCAGCACCCCGGCCAGGCCCACCAGGCCGAGTTCCTCACCGATGGCGGCGATGATGAAGTCCGTCGAGGCCGCGGGCACCGTGCCGGGTTGGCCGTTGCCCAGGCCGGTGCCGAACACCCCGCCGGTGGCGAAGCTGAACAGCGACTGCATGGTCTGGTAGCCGGCGCCGTCGGGATCGGCGAATGGGTCCAGCCAGTTCTGCACCCGCACCCGCACGTGGCCGAACAGGTAGTAGGCGGCGATGCTGCCGGCGGCGAACAGGCCCAGCCCGATCAGCACCCAGCTCAGGCGCTCGGTCGCGATGTAGACCATCAGCAGGAACGACGCGTACAGCAGCAGCGAGGTGCCCAGGTCCTTCTCGAAGATCATCACGCCGATCGAGGCCGCCCAGGCCCCCAGCAGCGGGGCCAGGTCGCGGGGCCGCGGCAGGTCCATGCCCAGCACGTGTTTGCCGGCGCTGGTGAACAGGTTGCGCTTGGACACCAGCACCGACGCGAAGAAGATCAGCAGCAGGATCTTGGAGAACTCGGCGGGCTGAATCGAGAAGCCCTCGAACCGAATCCAGATCTTGGCGCCGTACTCCTCGGAGTACTTGGCGGGCAGGACGGCGGGGATGGCCAGCAGGATCAGGCCGACCATCCCGCAGACGTAGCCGTAGCGGGACAACTGCCGATGATCTTTGAGCAGGACCACCACCACGATGAAGCCGATGACGCCGGCCAGGGTCCACAGCAATTGCTGGTTGGCGCTGGGGGTTTGGTCGGCCTCGGCGACGCGGACCAGATCCAGCCGGTGGATCATCACCAGGCCCAGGCCGTTGAGCAGCGCCACCACCGGCAGCAGCAGCGGGTCGGCGTAGGGGGCGAAGCGGCGGATGGTCAGGTGCGCGGCGCCGAAGAGACCGAGAAAGCCTGCGGCATAGGCCAACAGGTCCAGCGAGAGGGCCTGCTCCTGGTTGGTCTCCACGATCAGCAGCGCCACGGTGGTGATAACCGCCGCGAAGCACAGCAGCAACAGTTCGGCGTTGCGGCGATTCGGCAGCGGCGGGGGGACCGAGACCGCGACCGGGGACTGTGGCGCGGTGGTCATGCGCCTGCGCTCGCTTGTCGCCGCCCCGTCATGCTGCCGCCCGGCAGTCCGTACCCGGCTTCTGCGGCGCTGGGGCCAACGTCGTCCGCGTGGGCGACGGTGCCGGAGTGGCGGTGGGCGGGGGAGACGCCGGTGCGGTGGCGGATTCGGTTGGGGCAGCGTTGGTTCCGGTGGGGCGCTCGGTGTCCGTGGGCGCGGCCGTCGGGCTCGGGCTCGGGCTCGGCGAGGGCGATGCTGACGGCGACGGCGTTGGCCCGGGCCGGCTCGCCGGGCCGGGGGAGTGCGGCCG
>JAEWRC010000208.1 GCA_023460175.1 Actinomycetes bacterium | reverse complement strand
CGATTGGGCCACCCGCGGAGCGGCGGCGCGCGCCAGCGCGATCACCTCGCTGGCGACCGCGCTGCTGGCCCGGTCGAAGGACACGGCTGCCGCGGTCAGCACGCAGAACGGCATGCCGATCTCGATCGCTTCGGCCACCGAGGCCGTCATGCCGGCGACGCTGCTGAACTACTACGCGAACCTCGCCGCCGAGCAACCCGCCGAGGAGCAGCGGACTGCCTTCGGCGGGGGCACCACGGTGGTGCGCCGCGAACCGATCGGCGTGGTCGCGGCGATCGTGCCGTGGAACTTCCCGCAGACGTTGACGTTCTTCAAGCTCGCACCGCTGCTGGCGGCGGGCTGCACGGTGGTGGTCAAACCCTCACCGGAGACCGTGCTCGACTCCTATGTGCTCGCCGAGGCCATCGCGGAGTCCGACATCCCGGCCGGGGTGATCAACATCGTGCCCGGCGGCCGCGAGGTCGGCGCCTACCTCGTCGAACACCCCGGCATCGACAAGGTCGCGTTCACCGGGTCCACCGCGGCGGGCCGGGCCATCGGCGAGGCCTGCGGTCGGTTGATCCGGCCGGTGACGTTGGAACTCGGCGGCAAATCGGCCGCGATCGTCCTCGACGACGCCGACTTGCCGTCGCTGCTGGCGCAGTTCTTCACCGCGACCCTGATGAACAACGGGCAGACGTGTTATCTGGGCACTCGGGTGCTGGCCCCACAAACGCGCTACCGCGAAACCGTGGACCTGCTCACCGATTTCGCCCGCGCCCTCAACGTCGGCGACGCCCTGGACCCGGCCACCCAGATCGGCCCGCTGGCGACCGCGAACCAGCAGCGACGGGTGCAGGACTACATCGCCAAGGGGAAGGCCGACGGCGGCCGCGTGACCACCGGCGGCGACCGGCCCGACGGTCTGGCTGACGGCTGGTTCGTCGCACCCACCATCTTCGACAATGTGGACAACTCCCACACCATCGCGCGGGAGGAGATCTTCGGACCCGTGCTGGCCGTGATCCCGTATGCCGATGTCGACGACGCGGTGGCGATCGCCAACGACTCCGACTTCGGCCTGGGCGGCAGCGTGTGGACCGGCGACCAGGACCGCGGCCTCGCGGTGGCCCGCCGGGTCCAGACCGGCAGCATCGGCATCAACGATTACGCTCTGGATCTGCACGCCCCGTTCGGCGGCATCAAGGCCAGCGGCCTGGGGCGTGAGCTGGGCCCCGAGGGCCTGGCCGCCTATCAACAGGTCAAGTCGATCTTTCTGCCCGCGAAAGAGGTAGCGCCGCAATGAGAATCCAGGCCGCCGTGCTGCGCGGTGAATCCGCGCCGTTCACCATCGAAGAGCTGGAACTGGCCGACCCGGCGGCCCATCAGGTGCGGGTGCGCATCGTCGGTGTCGGACACTGCCACACCGACGTGCTGCCGCGCGCGGGCGCGGGCTTCGGTCCGCCGCCGATCGTGCTGGGCCACGAGGGGGCGGGCGTCGTGGAGACCGTGGGCGAGGCGGTGCAGACCGTCGCGGTGGGCGACCACGTGGTGCTCAGCTTCGATTCGTGCGGGCACTGCGGCAACTGCCGCGCGGCCCACCCGGCCTACTGCGACACCTTTCTGGAACGCAACCTCGACGGCCGAGGAGTCGGGGACGCCGCACCGCTGACCGACCCGGCGGGCGAACCGGTGGCGGGCCGGTGGTTCGGCCAGTCCTCGTTCGCCTCGCACGCGGTGGTCGATGCCCGCAACGTCGTCGTGGTCGACAAGGAACTGCCGTTGGAACTGCTCGGGCCGCTCGGCTGCGGCGTGCAGACCGGCGCCGGCGCGGTGCTCGAGGTGCTGCGAATCCGACCGGGGGAGCACATCGTCATCACCGGCACCGGTGCCGTGGGACTCTCGGCCGTGATGGCGGCGAAGGTGGCCGGCGCGGGCCGGATCATCGCCGTCGACCTCAACCCCGAACGGCTGGCGTTGGCCCGCGAACTGGGCGCCACCGACACCATCACCGCCGGCCAGGGCGACCTGACCGCACAGATTCGCGAGATCGTCCCGGCCGGGCCCCAGTACGGCCTGGACACCACGGGACTGCCCACGGTCATCGCCGCCGCCCTGGAGGCGCTGGCCACGCGCGGCACCCTGGGCACCGTCGGGGTGCAGCAGGGTGATCTGGCGATCGGGCCGCTGACCCTCACCGTCGGCCGCACCATCACCGGCATCCTGGAGGGCGACGCCGATCCGCGGACGTTCATCCCGACCCTCATCGAGCTGTGGCGCAGCGGCCGGTTCCCGTTCGACCGGCTCATCGAGACCTTCCCGCTGTCGGAGATCAACACCGCCGAACAGCGCGCGCTGGCCGGTGAGATCATCAAACCCGTGCTGCTGCCGGGAAGCTGAGAGGGAATACATGTATCCGGGCACCCATGCGCAGAGCACCCCCGACAAACCGGCCATCATCATGGCCGACACCGGTGACACGGTCACCTATCGTGAGCTCGACACCCGGTCGCTGCGGTTCGCGCGACACCTCTACGACCAAGGGGTCCGGGCCGGTGAACACGTCGCGATCCTGACCGACAATCAGCCGCGCGCACTGGAGATCTACTGGGCCGCAATGCGATCCGGTCTCTACATCACGTTCATCAACTCGCAGCTCAGCGCCGATGAGGTCGCCTACATCGTCAACGACTGCGGTGCCCAAACGCTCGTCCTCGCGCAGCGCTACGCCGAGATCGCGCCCGCGGTGGTGGCCCAGGCCCCGCGCGTTGAGCGCAGGGTCGCGCTGGCCGACCCCGACGGCACCGGGGGCATTGACGGATTCGAGGACTACGAGGCGCTCATCGCCGCGGCGTCCTCGGAGCCGCTGCCCGCACAGCCGTGCGGGGTGGACATGCTGTATTCGTCGGGGACCACCGGCTTCCCGAAGGGCATCAAGGTTCCGTTGCCCGACCGCGCCGTGGACGAACCGGGCGATGCGGTGACCGCGCTGTTCGGCCCGGCGATCGGGCTCGACGCCGAGTCGGTGTACCTGTCGCCGGCGCCGGTGTACCACGCCGCGCCGCTGCGGTTCATGGGGATGGCCCACCGCATGGGCGCCACCGTCGTGATGATGCGCAAGTTCGACGCCGAGGATGCGCTCCGGCAGATCGAACGGTACCGCGCCACCCACAGTCAGTGGGTGCCAACGATGTTCGTGCGGATGCTCAAGCTCGACGCATCGGTGCGCGACGCCTACGACGTGTCGTCGCTGCGGTCGGCCGTGCACGCGGCGGCGCCCTGCCCGGTGGACGTCAAGCGCGCGATGATCGACTGGTGGGGCCCGGTCCTGCTGGAGTACTACTCCGCCACCGAGATGAACGGCGTCACGATGATCGACAGCGATCAGTGGCTGGACCGTCCGGGGTCGGTGGGGCAGTCCCGCCTCGGCGTCGTGCGGATCTGCGACGACGAGGGCCGGGAGTTGGCGCCGGGGGAGATCGGGACGGTCTACTTCGAGCGGGACACCGCGCCGTTCGAGTATCACAACGACCCCGGACGCACTGCGGACACCCGCCATCCCGAGCATCCGAACTGGACCACCAACGGCGACATCGGCTACCTGGACGAGGACGGTTTCCTGTTCCTGACCGACCGCAAGTCGTTCACGATCATCTCCGGCGGGGTCAACATCTACCCGCAGGAGATCGAGAACGCGCTGGCACTACACCCGTCTGTCTTCGACGTCGCGGTGATCGGCGTGCCCGATGCCGAGATGGGCGAATCCGTTGTGGCGGTGGTGCACCCGGTCGAGGGCGCCGAGCCCGATCTGGCCGCGGCGCTCGACGCATTCCTGCGCGAGCGTATCGCGCACTACAAGCTGCCGCGTCGCTACGAGTTCGACACCGACCTGCCCCGCACCCCGACCGGCAAATTGGTGAAGGGCCGACTGCGGGACCGCTACCGGAGCTGACGGTTCCGGCGGCCCGATGCGGGCTGCCAGCACGTAACCCGGTGACGCGGTGCGCACCGGCATCGCGCCCGGTGCCGAATGTGTTCCGAAATCGCAATTCTGGCAAATTGTCGGCACAGTGCGACGGAATTGCAATTGCGAATTTATAGCGCCATTGTCGCGCATTCCGAATGCGCTGTCGGTGACTGTCGGTTACAGTCCTGCGCAGGAGCTCGTCGCGTCGTCGAAAGGTCAGAAGTCCTGTAGCAGAGCGACTTCGGATATCTCCGCAATCCGATCGTCGATCCATTTGAATTCAAGTTACCTGGGAATTCGCGCAGCTACAGCCGAAACGGCAATACCCATTTAGTGCTTTTGATTTACCTCACCAGCCCGAGGAAATTGGAGGAACGGCAGATGGTCAGTCGTACGCAAATTCAGCAGAAACATCGCGCGGTGCACAAGGATGCCTACCGGTACTGGTTGGGCGTGGGCCTGTTGGCGGGTGGGCTCAGCGCCGCGATCACCGTGGGCGCCGGCGTGGCCGCGGCCGACTCCGACTCCGGCCGGGGAGGCTCGGACTCGTCTTCGGCGCGGGATTCCAAGGCCGACCGGGCGACCAAATCCGAGTCCCGCCAATCGGTCCGCGAGCGCGGGCCGCAGGTGCGGGCCGAACGCCGGACCGAGGCGCGGCCCACCGAGCGGATCCGGCGGAAACTGTCGGCCGCGAAGGCCGACCGCGACATGACGCGGGACACCGAACGCAACGCGGTGCGTCGGGATGCGCGCCGGCAGTGGGCCAAGACCCGGGAGGTGGCCGCCGAGGCGCCGACCGAGGTGCCCCGCTCGGTGCGTTCCCGCCAGGCCCGGGCGGTCGAGGCAAGGACTGTTGAGGCGAAGGCCGTCGAGACAAGGGCCGTCGAGACGCGGGACGTCCGCACGGTCACCGCTCCGGCGGCGCTGACCAAGGTCCAAGAACGGGTCGAGGCCAAAGTCGCCAAGGCCAAGGTCACCGATGTCAAAGTCGTCGATGCCGAGGTCGCCGAGGCCAGGACCCAGGAACGGATCCAGGCGAAGTTCCAGACCAGGATTCAGGCGACGATCCAGGAAAGAATCCAGCCTCAGGTGCAACCCCGTGCGGCCACCGTTCTACAGAGTCGGCTGCAGGCCCAGCGCGTCCGACTCGGGGAGCAGTTGCGCGCACATCTGGCGAACTTGCGCGACCGGTTGCGCGCGGGCATCTTCAACCCCGTGAAACCCGTGCCCGCGCCGCCGGTGTCCGCACCGCCCGTGACGACGCCACCCGCCGGGACCCCGCCCGAGGCGACGCCGCCCGAGGTGGTCACACCGAAGCCGCCGACGCTGATCTGGGAGTCGAATTTCGACAACCTCGACGACGCCCAGCGGCACTGGGGGTTGCAGAGCGGGCGCTGGGGTGAGCCGGGTGGCGAGAACCAGTACTACACGGCGGACGGATCGAACGTCTGGGTCGACGACGGCGTGCTGGTGATCGAGGCGCGCCGCGAGACACCCCCGGACGGCCGCGGCGCCCCGGACAACTACACCTCGGCGCGGGTGGTGACCTACGAGAAGGTCTCCGTCGAGGCGAATTCGCGGATCGTGGCCCGCATCAAGATGCCCTACACCGAGGGCACGCTGCCGGCGTTCTGGATGGTCGGGGAGGAGCCGGGCCATCACTTCGACTGGCCGCGGCAGGGCGAGATCGACATCGTCGAGGTGCCCGGATTGGGGACCGCGGAAGGCAGCCGGATGTGGCACGGCAACATCCACGGCCCGGCGCAGACCGACAACACCACCGACATCAAGCTGGAGGGCATCCAGCAGGACCTCGGCGTGGACCTGTCGGCGGACTTCCACGAGTACGGCATCGACTGGTACTCCGACAAGATCGTCTGGCACGTCGACGGGGTGCAGACCGGGCAGATCACCCGCGCCGAGTACGAGGCGATGGGCGGGGACTGGACGCCGTTCTCGGGCGCCTGGCCGCACTACCTGATCATGAACGTGGCGGTCGGCAACCCGTGGACCGGCGACCCGGACCCCGCCGAGCCGTTCGCCCCGCAGCAGATGCAGGTCGACTGGGTGCGGGTTTACCAGCTTGATGCGGTGTGACAGGGTCGGTGGGGAACATCGCCCGCCATGCCGACGTTAGGAGTCACGTGGCTACCACCGACCTCACCGCGGATCGTTTCAACGAAACGGTCACCGGCAACGACATCGTGTTGATCGACTTCTGGGCGTCGTGGTGTGGACCGTGTCGCGCCTTCGCGCCGACCTACGAGGCCTCCTCCGAGCAGCACCCGGACGTGGTGTTCGCCAAGGTGGACACCGAGGCCGAGCAGGAACTCGCCGCGGCCGCCGAGATTCGCTCCATCCCCACGCTGATGGCCTTCAAGAAGGGCAAGCTCGTGTTCAACCAGGCGGGGGCGCTGCCGCCCGCGGCGTTGGAGCAGCTGATCCAGCAGGTCAAGGATTTCGACGTGGATGCTGCGATGCAGGAGCAGGCCGACACCAAGGAGGTCTGAGCGCCAGGACGTCCGAGGGCAACGACGTCCGAGGACTCCGACCTTTCCGACGGCGCGCACGCGATAGCGTGCGGTGGTGAGTGCTGACTACGTCTCGGAATTCGTCCTGGTCGACCGCCCGCGTCCCGGGGTCGCGGTGATCACGCTGAACCGCCCCGAGCGGATGAACTCGATGGCCTTCGACGTGATGGTCCCGCTGCGCCGGGTCCTCGACGACGTCAAGCACGACAACGACGTTCGCGCGGTGATCCTCACCGGCGCGGGCGGCGGCTTCTCCTCCGGTGCCGACCACAAGTCCGCCGGCAGTGTGCCGCACGTCGAGGGCCTGACCCGCCCTACCTTCGGCCTGCGCTCGATGCAGGTGCTCGACGAGGTCATCCTGGGGCTGCGCCGCCTGCACCAACCGGTGATCGCGGCGGTCAACGGCGCCGCCATCGGCGGCGGACTGTGCCTGGCGCTGGCCTGCGACATCCGGGTGGCCGCCGCGGGGGCGTATTTCCGCGCCGCCGGGATCAACAACGGACTGACCGCCAGCGAACTGGGGTTGAGCTTTCTGCTGCCGCGTGCCATCGGTACGTCGCGGGCCTTCGAGATCATGCTCACCGGCCGCGACGTCGACGCGGCGGAGGCCGAGCGGATCGGCTTGGTGTCCCAGCAGGTCCCCGACGACGAACTGCTGCCGACCTGTCTGGCGATGGCCCAGCGCATCGCCTCGTTCTCGCGGCCGGGAATTGAGTTGACGAAGCGCACACTATGGAGTGGACTGGACGCCGCTACCCTGGAGGGGCACATGCAGGCCGAAGGCCTGGGGCAACTCTATCTGCGCCTACTCACCGGAAACTTCGAAGAAGCGGTGGCTGCGCGCGCGGAGAACAGAGACCCCGTCTTCACCGACGACAAGTAGACGAGCAACAGGAGCGCAGTTCGTGATCACCGCAACGGACCTGGAGGTCCGCGCCGGGGCCCGCACGCTGCTCCTCGCCGAGGGCCCCGCACTGCGGGTCCAGCCCGGCGACCGCATCGGCCTGGTCGGGCGCAACGGCGCCGGCAAGACCACCACCATGCGCATCCTGGCCGGCGAGGGGGAGCCCTACGCCGGTGACGTCACCCGCGCCGGCGAGATCGGCTACCTGCCCCAGGACCCCAAGGAGGGTGACCTCGACATCCTGGCCCGCGACCGGGTGCTGTCCGCCCGCGGGCTCGACACGCTGCTGGCCGACCTGGAGAAACAGCAGGCGCTGATGGCCGAGGTCGTCGACGACAAGGCCCGCGATCAGGCCGTCCGCCGCTACGGTCAGCTCGAGGAGCGGTTCTCCGCGCTCGGCGGTTATGCGGCCGAGAGTGAAGCCGGCCGGATCTGCGCGAGCCTGGGACTGCCCGAGCGGGTGCTGACCCAACCGCTGCGCACCCTCTCCGGCGGCCAGCGACGCCGGGTGGAGCTGTCCCGGATCCTGTTCGCCGCCTCGGACAGCGGCTCGGGTTCGGCCACCACCTTGCTGCTCGACGAGCCGACCAACCACCTCGACGCCGACTCGATCGGCTGGCTGCGGGACTTCCTGAAGAACCACACCGGCGGGCTGGTGATGATCAGTCACAACGTCGAACTGCTCGCCGATGTGGTCAACCGGGTCTGGTTCCTCGACGCCGTGCGCGGCGAGGCCGACGTCTACAACATGGGTTGGCAGAAGTACCTCGACGCCCGCGCGACCGACGAACAGCGCCGGCGGCGCGAGCGCGCCAACGCCGAGCGCAAGGCGTCCGCGCTGCGCACCCAGGCCGCCAAGATGGGCGCCAAGGCCACCAAAGCCGTTGCGGCACAGAATATGTTGCGTCGCGCCGACCGAATGATGGCGGCGCTGGACGAGGAACGGGTGGCCGACAAGGTGGCCCGGATCAAGTTCCCGACGCCGGCCCCGTGCGGGCGCACCCCGCTGGTCGCCAAGGGCTTGACCAAGAACTACGGCTCGCTGGAGGTCTTCACCGGCGTGGATCTGGCCATCGACCGGGGCTCCCGCGTCGTGGTGCTCGGGCTCAACGGCGCCGGCAAGACCACCTTGCTGCGACAGCTGGCCGGGGTGGAGACCCTCGACGCCGGCGCGATCGAGCCCGGCCACGGCCTCAAGATCGGCTACTTCGCCCAGGAGCACGACACCCTCGACGACCACGCGAGCGTCTGGGAGAACATCCGCCACGCCGCGCCCGACACCGGCGAGCAGGACCTGCGCGGGCTGCTCGGAGCGTTCATGTTCACCGGCGCGCAGCTCGACCAGCCGGCCGGCACGCTGTCCGGCGGCGAGAAGACCCGCCTGGCGCTGGCCGGTCTGGTGGCCTCGACGGCCAACGTGCTGTTGCTCGACGAGCCCACCAACAACCTGGACCCCGCCTCCCGCGAGCAGGTGCTCGACGCGCTGCGCAGCTATCAGGGTGCGGTGGTGCTGGTGACCCACGACCCGGGCGCGGCCGAGGCGCTCGACCCACAGCGGGTGGTTCTGCTGCCCGACGGCACCGAGGACTTCTGGTCCGACGAGTACCGGGATCTGATCGAGCTCGCCTGACGGGGACGCAGTTCCCGCGCAGCAGGTTTCACCGATTCCGGCCGCATTCGCGCGCCGCGGTTCTACCCTGGATGGTGCCGGGGACCGGTCAACTGCGGGAGGCCTCAATGAAGAAGCCGAACAAGGCACGCGATCAGCTGATCGATGAACTGCGCCGGGCCTACGAGGGCGGCGCGAGCATCCGGACGCTGGTCGCGCGCACGGGTCGCTCCTACGGGTCCATCCACTCGATGCTGCGCGAATCGGGCACCACGATGCGCAGCCGCGGCGGACCCAACCATCGGACCCGCCGCGTCGGCTGATTTCGCGCAGGCGTCAATTCGGTTGGCGCACCGAATCCTCGACCAGATCGAGCACCGCGCTGAGCTTGGCCGGGTCGTCGCCGGAAGCCAACCTCGCCACCAACCCGTCGAGCACGAGGTCCAGATAGGTCTGGAGCACCTCGCCGGGCACGTCGTCGCGCAGCCGACCGGCCTGCTTCTGGCGACGCAACCGCTCGGTGGTGGCCGCCGACAGTTCGGCCGACCGCTCCGCCCAACCCTGGTGAAATACCGGGTCGTTGCGGAGCTTTCGGGCGATCTCCAGGCGGGTGGCCAGCCAGTCGAACTGCTCCGGCGCGGCCAGCATGTCCCGCATCACCTGGATCAGACCCTCGCGGGAGGCGACGTCGGCCATCCGCTCGGCGTCCTCGCGCGCGAGTTCGAAGAACAGCGAGTCCTTGTCGCGGAAGTGGTGGAAGATCGCACCCCGCGACAGACCGATGGACTGCTCGAGGCGGCGCACCGTCGCTCTGTCGTAGCCGTGTTCGGCAAAGCAGCGACGGGCGCCGTCGAGGATCTGGCGGCGGCGAGCGGCCAGATGGTCCTCACTGACCTTGGGCATGGACGATGCCCCCGACTACCCTCGGCCCCGCTCAGGCCTTCAGCATGTTCCGCAGGACGTACTGCAGGATGCCGCCGTTGCGGAAGTAGTCCGCCTCGCCCGGGGTGTCGATCCGGACCACCGCGTCGAACTCCACCTTCGCACCGTCCTGCTTGGTCGCCGTCACGTGCACGGTCTCGGGGGTCCGGCCGTTGTTGAGCTCCTCGATACCGGTGATGTCGTAGGTCTCGGTGCCGTCGAGCCCCAGCGACCCGGCCGACTCACCCGCGGGGAACTGCAGCGGGATGACGCCCATGCCAATGAGATTCGAGCGGTGGATGCGCTCGAAGGACTCGGTGATGACCGCGCGCACACCCAGCAGGCTGGTGCCCTTGGCCGCCCAGTCCCGCGACGAGCCGGAGCCGTACTCCTTGCCGCCCAGGACCACCAGCGGGATGCCGGCCTTCTGGTAGTTCTGCGACGCGTCGTAGATGAACGCCTGCGGCGCGCCGTCCTGGGTGAAGTCGCGGGTGTAGCCGCCGGAGACGTCGTCGAGCAGCTGGTTGCGCAGCCGGATGTTGGCGAAGGTGCCGCGGATCATCACCTCGTGGTTGCCGCGCCGCGACCCGAACGAGTTGAAGTTCTTGCGCTCCACGCCGTTGTCCACGAGGTACTCGGCCGCCGGCGTGCCCTCCTTGATGTTGCCCGCCGGGCTGATGTGGTCGGTGGTCACCGAATCACCCAGCAGCGCAAGGACTCTGGCGCCGGAAATATCCGACACCGGGGTCGGCTCGGCCGGCATGCCGTCGAAGTACGGAGGCTTGCGCACGTAGGTCGACTGCGGATTCCACTCGAAGGTCTTGCCGTCCGGGGTGGGCAGGTTCTGCCACCGCTCGTCGCCCTTGAAGACGTCGGCGTAGTTCTTCAGGAACATCTCCCGGTTGATCGACGAGGCGATGGTGTCGGAGATGTCCTGCTGCGAGGGCCAGATGTCCTTCAGGAAGACATCGTTGCCGTCTTTGTCCTGACCCAGCGGTTCGGTCTCGAAGTCGAAGTCCATCGACCCGGCCAGCGCGTAGGCGATCACCAGCGGGGGCGAGGCCAGGTAGTTCATCTTGACGTCCGGGTTGATCCGGCCCTCGAAGTTGCGGTTGCCCGACAGCACGGCGGCCGCGGCGAGGTCGTTGTCGTTGATCGCCTTGGAGATCTCCTCCGGCAGCGGACCGCTGTTGCCGATGCAGGTGGTGCAGCCGTAACCCACCAGGAAGAAGCCCAGCTTCTCCAGGTAGGGCCACAGGCCGGCCTTGTCGTAGTAGTCGCTGACGACCTGCGAGCCCGGGGCCATGGTGGTCTTCACCCACGGTTTGGTGGCCAGACCCTTCTCGACCGCGTTGCGGGCCAGCAGCGCCGCCCCGAGCATGACCTCCGGGTTGGAGGTGTTGGTGCAGGAGGTGATGGCCGCGATCACCACGGCGCCGTGGTCGATCTCGAACTCGCCCAGCTCGCTGGACTTGACGGGCACGCGCTTGGACGGGCGACCGGCGGTGGCCGCGGCGTGGTGCTGCTCGTGGGCCGGCGGCTTCTTGTTGTTCAGGAACGAGGTGTTGCGCACCGGGTCGCTGGCCGGGAACGTCTCGTCGATGGCCTCGTCGAGCTTGGTGTACTCGCCGTTGAACTCGCCGTCCTCGACATAGTCGGCGATGTCGCGGCGCCAAACGCTCTTCGCCTCGTCGAGCGCGATGCGGTCCTGGGGCCGCTTCGGGCCGGCGATCGAGGGCACCACGGTGGACAGGTCCAGCTCGATGTACTCGGAGAACTTGGGCTCGCGCGACGGGTCGTGCCACAGGCCCTGGGCCTTGGCGTAGGCCTCGACCAGCGCCAGCTGCTCCTCGCTGCGGCCGGTGAACCGCAGGTAGCTCAGCGTCTCGTCGTCGATCGGGAAAATCGCTGCGGTGGAACCGAATTCGGGACTCATGTTACCCAGCGTGGCGCGGTTGGCCAGCGGGATCTCGGCGACACCCTCGCCGTAGAATTCGACGAACTTGCCGACCACGCCGTGCTGGCGCAGCATCTCGGTGGCGGTGAGCACGATGTCGGTGGCGGTCACGCCGGTCTGGCGCTCGCCGGTGAGCTTGAACCCGACGACGCGGGGGATGAGCATCGACACGGGCTGGCCGAGCATCGCGGCCTCGGCCTCGATACCGCCGACGCCCCAGCCCAGCACGCCCAGGCCGTTGACCATGGTGGTGTGGCTGTCGGTGCCCACGCAGGTGTCCGGGTAGGCGACCCCGTCGCGCTGCATGACCACCGGTGCCAGGTACTCGATGTTGACCTGGTGGACGATGCCGGTGCCCGGGGGGACGACCTTGAAGTCGTCGAAGGCGCCCTGGCCCCAGCGCAGGAACTGGTAGCGCTCGCCGTTGCGCTCGTACTCGATTTCTACGTTGCGCTCGAACGCGTCGGCGCGGCCGAACAGGTCGGCGATCACCGAGTGGTCGATCACCAGGTCGGCCGGCGCCAGCGGGTTGACCTTCTCGGGGTCGCCGCCGAGCGCACCGATCGCCTCACGCATGGTCGCCAGGTCCACGATGCACGGCACACCGGTGAAGTCCTGCATGACCACGCGGGCGGGGGTGAACTGGATCTCGACGCTGGGCTCGGCACTGGGATCCCAGTTGGCGAGCGCCTCGACGTGGTCCTTGGTGATATTGGCGCCGTCCTCGGTGCGCAACAGGTTTTCGGCGAGCACTTTGAGGCTGTAGGGAAGCTTTTCGGTGCCCGGGACCGCATCGAGGCGGTAGATCTCGTAGCTGTTGTCTCCGACGTCGAGCGTGGCGCGCGCTCCAAACGTATTCTTGCTGGTCACATCAACTCCCGGCGTTTAGTTGTCTCGCCGACGGGCTGTGCCGGCGATGTACACTACTTTAACAGTACGCCCGTACTGCAAGAGTGGGGGTGCGGGTGCGTAATGCGCACCGGCCCCGACCGCAAGTCTTCCCCTTGCCGGGGCGCGGTGCCAACCCGGTACCGCATTCGTCGCGTACCGTGCGTGGAATGTTTGGTCCCCAGACCCCGGTGTTCCCGGCCTACATTCCGGCCGACGTCGACATGGATGCGGTGCTCATCGAGGTTGCCGCCGACGGCGTCAGCGCGGACCCCGCCGACGAGGCCGGCCTGCAGCAGGTGGTCGCCGGCGCCCGGGAGCAGGGGATCGACCTCAAGGTCGTGGTGATCGACAGCAATCCGCCGATCGACACCCCGTTGCGCGACATCGCGACCGTGGTGGCGCAGTCCCATCCCGACGCCACCGTCCTGGTGTTGAGCCCGTCGTTCGCCGGGACGCACAGCCAGGCCTTCGACCGGGTCACCCTCGAGGCGGGCGAAGACCTTGCCAAGACCGGTAATCCCGTGCAGTCGGCGCAGAATTTCGTCGACCAGTTGAACACCCCGGATTTCCCGTGGACCGGACTGACGATCGTGCTTACCGTCGGCGTATTACTGGCCGCAGTCGTCACCCGAATGCTGCAAGTCCGGGCTAAGTCGGCCGAGACGCCAAAGCCCCAGGCAGACACGGCTTCTGCCGCTCCGCAATGAGTAGCTAGGGCCTAATTCGACAAATGGTGCAAGGTCACCATTTGGTTACATTCATTTAATTACATTCCTGTAATTTGTGACTAAAGTTTCTTTAGCGACACGCGTGACGTACGGTGCAAACTAAGCCTATTGATGTAGGTGTGCCTCCTGTGACTGCAGTGGGCGGGGGCCATCGGGTTGAGCGAAGCCATGAGGAGACCGAGTCGAATGAGACGCATGGTGCCCTTCCGGGCCATTTCTCAGATTGCGGCGCTGGCGTTGCTCGCGGCCACGCCGGGCCTTGTCAACGCGGGCGTCGCGGCCGCGGACCCGGAGCCGAACCCCAGCAGCGTCGCCGCGCTGATCGCCGACGTCGCCGAGGCCAACCAGCGCCTCGACGACATCGGGGCGCAGATCCAACTTCAGCAGGAGAGCGTCAACAAGGCCCTAGTCGAAGTCCAGACCGCGCGCGACGACGCCGAACTCGCCCAGCGGGAGGTCGATGCCAGCGCCGGGGCGGTCGAGGCCGCCAACGCCGCGATCGCCGACGCGCAGCAGCGGTTCGACAAGTTCGCCGCGGCGACCTACATCGCCGGACCGTCCGGTTCCTACCTCTCGGCCGGCACGCCGGACGAGATCATCGCCACCGCCTCGGCGGGCAAGACCCTGTCGGTCAGTTCCGAACAGGTGATGACCAACCTCGAGCGCGCCCGCACCGAGCAGGTGAACAAGGAGTCCATGGCGCGGTTGGCCAAGCAGAAGGC
>JAEWRC010000207.1 GCA_023460175.1 Actinomycetes bacterium | reverse complement strand
CCCTGACGCTGACCTACGCGGTGCTCGCGGTCATCTGGTTCTACCTGCTGCGTCGCTACGTGGCCGTGGGCCCGCAGGAGCATGACTCGGAACCGGCACCCCCCGAACCGCCGGCCGACGACGACGTCGCTCCACTGTCCTTCGCCTATTAAGGAGCTGATCGACGATGGGCTTACAGGAACTCTGGTTCATTCTCGTCGCGGTGCTCTTCCTCGGATTCTTCATCCTGGAGGGCTTCGACTTCGGCGTCGGCATGCTGATGGCGCCGCTGGGCAAGATGGCCGGCCGGTCCGGCGGCCCGGAGGCCGACGACAATCACCGTCGCGCGGTGCTCAACACCATCGGACCGGTCTGGGACGGCAACGAGGTCTGGCTCATCACCGCGGGCGGCGCCATGTTCGCCGCGTTCCCCGGCTGGTACGCCAGCGTGTTCTCCGGGCTGTTCCTGCCGCTGCTGGTGATCCTGTTCGCGATGATCCTGCGCGTCGTCGCGATCGAATGGCGCGGCAAGATCGACGACCCGAAATGGCGGCACTGGGCCGACATCGGCATCGCGGTGGGCTCGTGGATCCCGGCGATCCTGTGGGGCACGGCGTTCGCGATCCTGCTGCGCGGGCTGCCCGTGGCCGAGGACCAACAGGTGGTCGGCCAGACGTTCAGCGACATCGTCAACCCCTACACGCTGCTGGGCGGGCTGGCCACCTGCGGGATCTTCCTGCTGCACGGCGTCGCCTTCCTGGCCTTGAAGACCATGGGCGAGGTCCGCGACAACGCGCTGCGCATCGGCCGCTGGCTGCTGGCCCCGGTGGTGGTCATCGCCGGACTCTTCGGGCTGTGGACGCAATCCCTCTACGGCAAGCCGGGTTCCTGGGTGGCGTTCGGCATCGCGGTCCTGGCGTTGCTGGGCGCGGTCGGGTTGCTGTGGGCCGGCACCCGCGACGGCTGGGCGTTCACCCTGACCACCGTCGTGGTCATCGGCGTGGTCTCGATGCTGTTCATCGACCTGTATCCGAACCTGTTGCCGTCCACCCTGAATCCGGACTGGAACCTGACCATCTACAACGCGTCGTCCAACCCGTACACGCTCAAGGTCATGACCTGGGCGGCGGCCGTCTTCGCGCCGCTGGTGATCGGCTACCAGGCGTGGACGTATTGGGTGTTCCGCAAACGGATCTCGGCGGACCGCATCCCCGCCTCCATCGGACTTCCGGGGCGCACGTCCTGAGTACCGAAGAATCCGGCGGACGCGGCCGGGCCGAGTTGGCCCGCCTGGTGCGGGCCTCCGCCTCGGTGCGGCGATTCCTGCTCGGCACCGTGGGCTGCGGCGTCGTCACCGCCGCGTGCGCCATCGCCGCGGCGATCGTGCTCGCGCACCTGGTCGCCGAACTGATCACCGACCCGGGCAGCCGCACCCTCGAGCGGCAGCTGACGCCGCTGGCCTGGCTGGCCCTGATCTGGACGGTGCGCACCCTGGCGCAGTGGTGGCAGGCCCGGATCAGCCAGCGCGAGGCCAGCGCGGCGATCGCCGACCTCAGCGGTCAGGTGCTGCGCGCGGTCACCGCCGGTTCCCCGCGGGAGCTGGCCGCCCGCCGCGACGACGCCGCCGTGGTCGTGCTGCGCGGACTCGACGACCTGCGTCCCTACTTCACCGGCTACCTGCCGGCCCTGCTGCTCGCCGCCCTCCTGACGCCGGCGGCGTTGGCAGCCATGGCGCTCTACGACCTGCAGGCCGCGGCGATCGTCTTGATCGCCCTGCCGCTGATCCCGCTGTTCATGGTGCTCATCGGTCTGGTCACCGCGGACCGTTCGGCCGCGGCGCTGACCGCCATGACCACGCTGCAGTCCAGGCTGCTGGACCTGATCGCCGGGATCCCCACGCTGCGCGCCCTGGGCCGCGCCGAGGGCCCGGGTGACCGCATCGCCGAACTCAACGCCGCACACCGCCGTTCGGCCATGTCCACGCTGCGCATCGCGTTCATGTCCAGCCTGGTGTTGGAACTGCTGGCGACGCTGGGGGTGGCGCTGGTCGCGGTCAGCGTCGGTCTGCGGCTGGTCTACGGCAACGTCGGGCTCGCCGCGGGGCTGACCGTGCTGCTGCTGGCCCCGGACGTGTTCTGGCCGCTGCGCCGGGTCGGGGTGGCCTACCACGCCGCCGAGGACGGAAAGACCGCTGCCGGCAAGGCGTTCGCGCTGATCGACACCGCAGCGCCGGCGGCCACCGGAACCCGCACCGTGCGCGCCGCGGGGGCACCGATCCGCTTCGAATCGCTCACCGTCGCCGGGCGTGACGGGCCCCGGCCGGCGGGGCTCTCCGGGTGCATCGAACCCGGCCGGGTCACCGTCCTCACCGGGCCCAATGGCGCCGGCAAATCGACCACGCTGCAGGTGCTCGCCGGGGTGACCGTGCCGACGGCCGGCCGCGTCACCGTCCACGGCGTCGACATCGCCGACCTCGACCGCGCCCACTGGTGGCCGCAGCTGTCCTGGCTGCCGCAACGTCCGGTGCTGGTGCCGGGCACGGTGGCCGCCAACCTGGACCTGTTCGGAGCGCTCACCGATGCCGATGCGGCTTGCGCGGCAGCCGGTTTCGATGCCGTGCTCGACGAGCTTCCCGACGGCGCCGCCACGGTCGTGGGCCGCGGCGGCCTGGGGCTGTCGCTGGGCCAGCGTCAGCGGCTCGGCCTGGCCCGGGCGCTGGGTTCGGACGCCTCGCTGCTGCTGCTCGACGAGCCCACGGCGCACCTCGACCCGGCAACCGAGGACCGCGTGCTGGCGGCGCTGCGCGCCCGCGCGGATCGCGGCGCCACGGTGGTGCTCGTCGGGCACCGCCAACCCGTGCTGGCCGTCGCGGACCACGTCATCGAGGTGGGTAGCCATGTTTCGGCGTGACCCGTTGTTCCGCGCCCTGGTGCTGCTGCGGCCGCGGCTGCCGCGTCTCGTGCTGGCGGTGGTCTGCGGGGTGCTCTCGCTGGGCAGCGCCCTGGCCCTGGCGGGGGTGGCGGCCTGGCTGATCACCCGCGCCTGGCAGATGCCGCCCATCCTCGACCTGTCGGTGGCGGTGGTCGCGGTGCGCGCCTTCGGCATCTCCCGCGGCGTGCTGCAGTACTGCGAACGGTTGGCGTCTCACGATACGGCCCTGCGGGCGGCCGGGTCCGCGCGCGAACAAATCTATCGGCAACTGGCGCACGGCCGCCCGGAGCTGACCGCGCGCCTGCACGAGGGCGACCTGATCAGCCGGGTGGGCCACGACGTCGACGAACTCTCCGATGCGCTGGTGCGCGCCGTCCTGCCGATCGCCGTGGCGGTCATCCTGTCGGTCGCCGCCGTCGGCGTCATCGCGGTCATCTCCTGGCCCGCCGCGGTCATCCTCGCGGCCTGCCTGGTACTCGCCGGGGTGGCGGCGCCGTGGCTGTCCGCGCGCGGTGCGGCCGCCCAGGAGCAACTTGCCCGCCGCCACCACGCCGAGCGGGACGTGGCCGCGATGACGGCGCTGGATCATGGCCCGGAGTTGAAGGTCAGCGGTCGACTGCCCGCGGTGATCGCCGAATCCGAACGCCACCAACGTAACTGGGGCGGCGCACTCGACGAGGCCGCCCGGCCGGCGGCGTTCGGCGCGGCCATGCCCACCGCGGCGATCGGCGCGAGCGTACTGGGCGCCGTCGTCGTCGGGATCGGCATCGCCTCCTCGGTGGCCCCGACCACGCTGGCCATCCTGATGCTGCTGCCGCTGTCCTCGTTCGAGGCCACCACCGCGTTGCCGGCCGCCGCGGTGCAGCTGACCCGCTCGCGGATCGCGGCCCGACGGCTGTTCGACCTGGTGGATCAGGAACCCGGGCCGGCCCGCGCGGGTTCGGCGGCGCCGACCGACCTGGTGGTGCGGGCCCGCGTCGTGGCCGGCCACCCCACCGCGGCGCGCACCGTCCCGGTTGACCTCGAGCTGCCGCTGGGCGCGCGCCTGGCCATCACCGGGCCCAGCGGATGCGGCAAGAGCACCGTGCTGATGACGCTGGCCGGGCTGATCCCGGCGCTGGAGGGCGCGGTCACCCTCGGCGGATATGAGCTCACCCAGCTCGCCGAGGACGAATTACGCAGCAAGATCACCTATTTCGCCGAGGACGCGCACATCTTCGCCACCACTGTGCGCGACAATCTGCTGGTGGTACGCGGCGACTGCGCCGACGACGAACTCGAGGCCGTGCTGACGCGGGTGGGTCTGCGGCCCTGGCGTGACGGACTGCCCGACGGACTCGACACCGTCCTGGTCGGCGGCGCGACCGCGGTGTCGGCCGGGCAGCGACGTCGCCTGTTGTTGGCCCGCGTGCTGTTGTCGCGTTCCCCGGTCGTGCTGCTCGACGAACCCACCGAACACCTCGACGCCGAGGCCTCCGATGCGCTGCTGCGCGATCTGCTGGCGCCCGCCGGCGGCCTGTTCGGCCCGGATCGCACGGTGGTGCTGGCCACCCATCACCTGCCGGCGGACCTCGCCGGAGGGGTCCCGGTCCTGCGGCTGCATCACCCCGTCGTGTCGGCCTCGGCGGGTACCCTGGCTGGCGGTCGTCCACATGCCAATTGACCTGGAGCGCGTTCAATGACCCTGCCACCGCCCCCGGGTTCCACCGGGAGCTCCGACGAGCCGAACAACACCAGCGGTTCCAGCGCGACACCCCCGTCGTATCCCCCGCCGCCGGGCGGCTACGGCGGCTATGGCGGATACCCGCCGCCCCCGCCGCAGCCGTACTCGGGCTACAACACCCCGCCGCCGATGATGCGCAACGGCCTCGGGATCGCCGCGCTGGTGGTCGCGCTGCTGTCGCTGCCCGCGGCCCTGACCATCATCGGCGGGCTCATTCTCGGTATCACCGCGATCGTGCTGGGCTTCATGGGGCGCGGCCGGGTCGCGCGCGGCGAGGCGAACAACGGCGGGGTGGCCGTCGCGGGCATCGTCCTGGGCGCCCTCGGTGTGTTGCTCAGCCTGGTGCTGATCGTGGTCGCGGTCGTGTTCGGCCGCTGGTTCATGGACTGGGGCGGCCGCGACTACTTCGACTGCATGCAGGACGCCGGCAACGACCGGGTGGCCCAGGCGCAGTGCGAGGACGAGTTCCGCGGCAGGCTCGAGGAGAAGTTCGGTATGACGGTCACGCCGTCGCCGGGCCGCTGAGCAGTCCTACTTGGGCCTTCCTACTTGCGGCTCGGGAAGTGCTTGACGATCCCTTCCTGCACCACCGTGGCCACGATCTGACCGTCGCGGTTGAAGAAGTGCCCGGTGCCCAGGCCGGTTGAGTCCGAGGCCACCGGCGACGTCGTCGAGTAGAGCACCCACTCGTCGAACCGGACCGGACGGTGGAACCACACCGAATGGTCGATGGTGACGGCGAAGATGCGGTCGTGGCCCCACGACAACCCGTGCGTGGTGATGATCGAGT
The DNA here is from genome assembly GCA_023460175.1 of Actinomycetes bacterium. Lineage (GTDB taxonomy): Bacteria > Actinomycetota > Actinomycetes > Mycobacteriales > Mycobacteriaceae > Mycobacterium. Next base: position 19,681 of record JAEWRC010000207.1, on the reverse strand, counting down.
CCAGGATGGTGGTGTCCGACGAGTACACCATCGCGGCACAGTGCAGCACCGGGTCATCGGGCATGGCGCCCTCGGTCGTCATCCACACCCGGTTGTGGTCGAGCTGGGCGCCCTTGTCGCGCATGATCCACGCCGGGTCGTTGGTGTAGCGCCACTCGATGGGCCGCGACGCCTGCACGAACAGCGGCACGGTCTCCTCGTAGCCGATGAGCAGCTCGTCGATCTTCGGCAGGCCCTCGGGTTCGGGCACCTCCGGGGCGCTGATGTTGTGCTCCAATCCGCGGCCCCCGGCCAGGTAGGAGATGAGCGCGGTGCCCAGCAGCACACCGTTCTGGGTGACGTCGACGCGTCGGTTGGCGAAGCGGCGCTCGTCGCGCAGTCGCACGACGGTGAACTCCAGGTCCTGCGCCGGATCCCCGCCCGCGATGAAATGCACATTGAGCGCGCTGGGCGGCAGATTCGCCGGGACGGTCCGGCTGCCGGCCACGAACGCCTGGGCCATCATCTGGCCGCCGAACGTGCGGATCGGGTTCTTGCTGGGGTGCGCGCCGAAGAACGTCTCCGTCCCGTCGTCGCCGTCGACCTTGCGCAGGTCGAGTATCGCCAGCAACTCCTCGAAATCAGTGTGGGCCGATGTCCTCATCTGAAGTCGAGCCTCCTGGTGGCTGCCGGGCGTTCACGCCTTAGTGGTCGTCCTCCCCGATGCGGTGGACGTGGATCAGATTGGTCGAGCCTACTGTGCCCGGCGGAGCACCCGCGACGATGACCACCAGGTCACCCCGCTTGTACCGGCCGAGTTCGAGCAGGGACCTGTCCACCTCGCGAATCATGTCGTCGGTGGCGACCATCTTGTCGACCAGGAAAGTCTCGGTGCCCCAGGTCAATGCGAGCTGGCTGCGCACCTCGGGCCAGGCGGTGAAGGCCAGCAGCGGCAGGTGGGTGTGCAGCCGGGCCAGCCGCTTGACGGTGTCGCCGGACTGGGTGAACGCCACCAGCGCCTTGGCGTCCAGGCGCTCGCCGATGTCGCGGGCGGCATACGAGATCACCCCGCGCTTGGTGCGCGGCAGGTGCGTCAACGGCGGTGCCGCAATGGAATTCTCCTCGACCGCACTGATGATGCGGGCCATGGTCCGCACCGCCTCCAGCGGGTACTTGCCCACCGAGGTCTCGCCGGAGAGCATCACCGCGTCGGCACCGTCGAGGACGGCGTTGGCGACGTCGGAGGCCTCCGCGCGGGTCGGGCGTGAGTTCTCGATCATCGACTCGAGCATCTGGGTGGCGACGATCACCGGCTTGGCGTTCTCGCGGGCCATCTGGATGGCGCGCTTCTGCACCAGCGGCACCTCTTCGAGCGGGAGCTCCACACCCAGGTCGCCGCGCGCCACCATGACCGCGTCGAAGGCCAACACGATGGCCTCGAGATTGTCGATGGCTTCGGGCTTTTCGAGTTTCGCGATCACCGGGACGCGGCGGCCGACCCGGTCCATGATCTCGTGCACGATCTCGACGTCGGCCGGCGACCGGACGAAGGACAGCGCGATCAGGTCGACCCCCAGATGGAGGGCGAACTCGAGGTCCTCGATGTCCTTTTCGGTCAGCGCGGGCACCGAGACGTTCATGCCCGGCAGCGACAACCCCTTGTTGTTGCTGACCGGTCCGCCTTCGGTGACGGTGCACACGACGTCGGAGCCGTCGATGTGTTCGACGACCAGGCCCACCTTGCCGTCGTCGACGAGCAGCCGGTCCCCCGGCTGCGCATCGGCGGCGAGCTGCTTGTAGGTGGTGGAGACGCGCTCGTGGGTGCCCGTGCACTCCTGGGTGGTGATGCGCACGGTCTCACCGGTAGCCCAGTAGACCGGTCCATCGGCGAAGCGGCCCAACCGGATCTTCGGGCCCTGCAGGTCCGCCAGGATGCCCACGGCGCGGCCGGTGGCGTCCGACGCCTGCCGCACCCGTTCGTAGTTTTCCTTGTGGTCGAGATAGTCACCGTGGCTGAAGTTCAGCCGGGCCACATCCATACCGGCCTCGACAAGCGCTCGGGTCTTGTCGTCGGTCGCGGTGGCTGGTCCCAAGGTGCATACGATCTTGGCGCGTCTGGTCACGTGAAGCCAGCATAGTCGCAGTCAGACGGCATCTCGACCGATACAGATGACGGCCGGTTTTCCGCGGCCATATTTCGCTGTCGAGCCACCTGCCGGCAACCCCGGATCAGGTGTCGAGGACGGTCGGCACCAGCGGAAAACCGGGCAGGTTGCGCACCACCGTCCACGCGGTGAGAGCGACCAGAACGGTCGCGCCGGCCCACCAGGTGAACAACGGCCTGTCGGACTTCCACCGCCACAGCCCCCACACCAACAGCAGCGGCAGGCCGATCAGCAAGAAGACGTTGTCGGCCACGGCTCCCGCGAGGTCGCCGTGCAGCAGGTCGTGGGTCATGCGCAGACCGCCGCAGGCCGGACAGTCCCAGCCGGTGATCATCTTGAACGGACACGGCGGGAACACCGATCCGGGGCGATGCGGATCGACGAACCCGACGTAGGCCAGTCCCCCGGCCACCGCGGCGCCGGTGCCCAGCGCGGCATACAGGCCGACGCGCGTAGATCGCGTCCGGTCAGGTGCCATCGCGCAGCGGCCGACCGTGCGGGTCGCGCACGCGGTCGGTGAGGATCAGGACGGCGTCGATGATGCCCCAGATGACCGCCCCGATGCCGCAGGTGACGAGGCCGACGATCAGCTGGGTGATGCCCAGGCCGGTGTCGCCGATATAGAACCGGCCGATGCCGCAGATGCCGACCAGGCCGACGAGTTGCAGAAGGCCCGCAACGACTTTCGACTTGTCGGAAAACGGTTCGCCGGTCATCGGGTGGCGGCCCCAGGGGGCCGACGGGTCGTAGTAACCCCCGGGCGGTGGGTATTGCGGCGGCGCGCCGTATTGCGGCGGCATCGGCGGTGGATAGCTCGACTGCTGCGACTGCGAGGAGGCGTCCTCGTATCCGTGCAGCGGCGGGTACTCGTAGGAGGACTGTTGCTGCGGCGGGGTGCCGTCGCCTTCCGAAGGACCGGGCGTGGAAGTCATGCCTTCAGAATGCCAGACCGAACCCGGCTACGGTCAGCGGCGGCGCCACCAGCGACGCTTGCGCGTCGGCTCCGAGGCGCCCTCGTCGGTGCCGGGTTCCTCGGTCTCCGTGGCCGTCTCCGGCTGCTCCTCGGGCCTCTCCGGCTCATCGGCCTCGTCCGCCCCGGTTTGGTCCTCGCTGGCCTTCGCGGGCGACTCAGCGGCCTCCCCGGATGCTTCATCTGCTGTGGCGGCAGCCTCCGCGGCGGTGTCGGTCTGCTCGCCCTCGTCTTCGGACTCGCCGTCGGTGGCCTCGTCGGCCGCCGCAGCTTCTTCCTCGCTGTCCTCGGTGGCTTCGTCCGCTTGGTCGCTGGACTCGGTGGCGGGTTCGTCTTCGGACTCGGGTGACTCCGGCTCGTCGGCACTGCCCTCGCCGGGTTCTTCGTCCGGTTCTGTATCGCCCTCAGAGTCTTCGGCAGGCTCGGGCTGCTCGTCCTCGGCGTCGCCGTCGGTGGCTTCTTCTGCCGCCTCGGCGTCGAGTTCACCGACCGCCGCAGCTTCTTCCTCGCTGTCCTCGGCGGCCTCGTCCGCTTGGTCGACAGCCTCGGCGTCGGCTTCGCCTTCCGCGGCAGAAGCAGCGTCGGTGTCTTCTGTGTCTCGTGCCTGCGGCTCGTCGTCGCTGTCCTCGGCAGGCTCGGGCTGCTCGTCTTCGGTGTCGCTGTCGGTGGCTTCTTCGGCCGCCTCGGCGTCGAGTTCACCGACCACAGCGGCGGTTTGGTCGCTGTCTTCAGTGGCCTCGTCGGCTTGGTCGCTGGACTCGGTGGCGGGTTCGTCTTCGGACTCGGGTGACTCCGGCTTGTCGTCACTGGGCTCGCCGGGTTCTTCGTCCGGTTCTGTATCGCCCTCAGAGTCTTCGGCAGGCTCGGGTTGCTCGTCCTCGGTGTCACCGTCGGTGGCTTCTTCTGCCGCCTCGGCGTCGAGTTCACCGACCGCCGCAGCTTCTTCCTCGCTGTCCTCGGCAGCCTCGTCCGCTTGGTCGTCGGCCTCCGCAGGTTCGACGGCAGCAGCAGCGTCTTGTGCGACTAGCGCCTGGGACTCGTCGTCGCTGGCTTCGTCGTCGCCGGCCTCGGTAGGTTCGGGCTGCTCGTCTTCGCCATCGCCGTCGGAAGCTTCTTCGGCGGCCTCAGTGTCGAGTTCACCGACCGCCGCAGCTTCTTCGTCGCTGTCCTCGACGGCCTCATCATCGACTTGGTCGCCAGTTTCAGCGTCCGGCTCGGCCTCGGCTTCCGGTTCCGCGCCCTCGGCATCGAGTTCGGCGATGGCGGCGGCGAGTTCGTCGTCGTCGAGTCTGGCCGCCTCGGTGTCCTCGTCCTCTTCGCGGCCGGCCACGGTGGCAGCCGCGACCACCCCGGATGTCGCCGCCACGGCGGACAGGTCCTCGACGACCTCCTCGGCCAGGCTCTCCCGGTCCTTGCCGCGCAGGGTCGCCGGATCCTCACGGCCCTTGGTGGCCAGGATGACGTAGACGATGGCGCCGATGAAAACGAACGTCGCGGTGAACGAGTTGATCCGGATGCCGGCGATCTCGGTGGCGTAGTCGTCGCGGAGCAGTTCGACGCAGAACCGGCCGATGCAGTAGCCCGCAACATACAGCGCGAACAACCGGCCGTGGCCGATCTTGAACCGACGGTCGAGATAGATCAGCGCCGCGAAAACCAGCAGGTTCCACAGCAGTTCGTAGAGGAACGTCGGATGCACGACGGCGGCGACCTGGCCCGTGGACACGCCGTTGAGGGAGTGCACGTCGATGATCCCCGACGGGTCGCGGCGGTAGAACACCTCCATGCCCCAGGGCACGGTGGTCTCGCGGCCGTAGAGTTCCTGGTTGAAGTAGTTACCCAGCCGCCCGATCGCCTGGGCCAGCACGATTCCCGGGGCGATGGCATCGCCGAAGGCAGGCAAGGGGATCCCGCGTCGACGACAGGCGATCCACGCACCCAGACCGCCGAACGCCACGGCTCCCCAGATGCCCAGGCCGCCGTCCCAGATCCGCAGTGCGGCCAGCGCACCCGCGCCGCCGCTGGCGAAATACGTCTGCCAGTCGGTCAATACGTGATAGATCCGGCCACCGATGAGGCCGAAGGGCACCGCCCACAACGCGATGTCGTAGATGACGCCCTGTTCGCCGCCGCGTGCCACCCAGCGCCGGTCCCCGATGACCAGCGCGGCGATGATGCCGATGATGATGCACACCGCGTAGGCCCGGATCGGGAACGGACCTAAGAACCACACCCCCTGCGGGGGACTCGGAAAATAGGCCAGCGTTGTGGTGATCACCCAGAAACCCCAGTCACCTTCTGTCGTACACCTGCCACCAATTCCTCGGTGAGCGTTCGCATTGTGCTCAGGTCCTCGCCCAAGGCCGACACCAGCGCCGAGCCGACGATGACCCCGTCGGCGTAGGCGCCGATCTCGGCGGCCTGCTCGCGGGAGCGCACCCCCAGGCCGACGCCGGTCGGAATGTCGGAGACACCCCGGACCCTGGCCACCAGCTCCGGTGCGGCGTTGGACACCGCGTCGCGCGCGCCGGTGACGCCCATCGTCGAGGCGACGTAGACGAAACCGCGGCACGCATCGACGGTGGTCGCCAACCGTTCCGGGGTGGACGACGGCGCAACCAGGAAGATGCGGTCCAAGTCGTGGGTTTCGGAGGCGGCGAACCAGTCGTCGGCCTCGTCCGGGATCAGATCCGGAGTGACCAGACCGAGGCCGCCGGCGGCCGCCAGGTCGCGGGCGAACGCGTCGACTCCGTAGCGCAACACCAGGTTCCAGTACACCATCACCACGGCGTGGCCGCCGGCGTTGCTGATGGCCTCGACGGCGCGCAGGCTGTCGCGCACCCGCACACCCTTGCGCAGCGCGACCTCGGTGGCCGCGGCGATCGTGGGCCCGTCCATCCCGGGGTCGGAGTAGGGAATGCCGACCTCGACGATGTCGCAGCCCGCGTCGATCAGGGTGGTCATCGCGTCGATGGAGGTGGGCACGTCGGGATAGCCGACGGGCAGGTAGCCGATCAGCGCTGCGCGCTGCTCGTTGCGCGCGGTCTCGAACACCGGCCCCAGCCGGCCTGCGGCGCTCATGACTGCACCGCCGACTCGTCCAGCAAATCGAACCACTTTGCTGCGGTGGCGACGTCCTTGTCGCCGCGGCCGGACAGATTCACCACCACGATCGAACCGGGGCCGAGTTCGGCGCCCAGTTTCAGCGCGCCGGCGACGGCGTGCGCGGACTCGATCGCCGGGATGATCCCCTCGGTGCGGCACAGCAACCGGAAGGCGTCCATGGCCTCGGAATCGGTGATCGGGCGGTATTCGGCCCGTCCGATCTCCCGCAGGTGCGCATGTTCGGGGCCCACCCCCGGGTAGTCCAAACCCGCTGAGATGGAATGCGATTCGATGGTCTGGCCGTCCTCGTCCTGGAGCAGGTAGGAGTACGAACCCTGGAACGCACCGGGCGATCCTCCGGTGAACGTCGCCGCGTGGCGGCCGGTCTCCACGCCGTCACCGGCGGCCTCGTAGCCCACCAGGCGCACGCCCGGATCGTCGAGGAACGCGTGGAAGAGTCCGATCGCGTTCGAGCCGCCGCCCACGCAGGCCACGGCCGCGTCGGGCAGCCGGCCGGCCTGGGCCTGGATCTGTTGGCGCGCCTCGAGTCCGATGATGCGCTGGAAGTCGCGCACCATCGCGGGGAACGGGTGCGGGCCCGCGGCGGTGCCGAAGCAGTAGTAGGTGGAGTCGGCGTTGGTGACCCAGTCCCGGAACGCGTCATTGATGGCGTCCTTGAGGGTCTTGGACCCCGACTCCACGGAGATCACCTCGGCACCCAGCAGTCGCATCCGGGCGACGTTGAGGGCCTGCCGGGCGGTGTCGACCGCACCCATGTAGATCACGCACTCGAGGTCGAGCAGCGCGCACGCGGTGGCCGTGGCTACCCCGTGCTGGCCGGCGCCGGTCTCGGCGATGACCCGCTTCTTGCCCATGTGCCGGGCCAACAGCGCCTGACCGAGCACGTTGTTGATCTTGTGCGAGCCGGTGTGGTTGAGGTCCTCACGCTTGAGGAACAGCCGCGCGCCGCCGGCGTGCTCGGAGAGTCGGGTCGCCTCGTAGAGCGGCGAGGGCCGGCCGGTGTAGTGGGTCTGCAGCCGGTCGAGTTCGTCGAGGAACTCCCGGTCGATGCGCACCTTGTCGTAGGCGGCGGTGACCTCCTCGATCACCGCCATCAGCGCCTCGGCGACGTAACGGCCACCGTAGACACCGAAGTGGCCACGCTCATCGGGGCCGTGCGCGGTGTGCTCGGAGACCGCAGCGCTCATGCGGGGCAGGTCGGGAAGTGTGAAATCGGCCATGGCTCAAGACCCTTCGCACATGGGGGACATTACGAGCTAGCGGGCCGGCTTGGGGCAGGACGGGTGCGCGCCGGCGGTCACCAGATCGGCCACCGCGGTCCGCGGGTCACCGCTGGTCACCACGCCCTCGCCCACCAGCACGGCATCCGCACCGGCACCGGCGTAGGCCAACAGGTCGGCGGTGTCGCGCACCCCGGACTCGGCCACCCGGATGACGTTGCTGGGCAGGCCGGGTGCGATCCGCGCGAAGCAGTCGCGGTCCACCTTCAAGGTCTTGAGGTCGCGGGCGTTGACGCCGATGACGGTGGCCCCGGCCTGCAGCGCCCGGTCGGCCTCCTCCTCGGTGTGCACCTCGACCAGGGCGGTCATGCCCAGCGACTCGGTGCGCTCGAGCATCGACACCAGGGCCGGCTGCTCGAGGGCCGCGACGATCAGCAGCAGCATGTCCGCGCCGTGGGCGCGCGCCTCGTGAATCTGGTACGGCCGCACGATGAAGTCCTTGCGCAGCACCGGGATGGACACCGCGGCGCGCACGGCGTCCAGGTCGGCCAGCGACCCGTGGAACCGGCGCTCCTCGGTGAGCACGCTGACGATCCGCGCCCCGCCACTCTCGTAGGCGCGCGCCAGGTCGGCCGGGTCCGGAATGTTGGCCAACTCGCCACGCGACGGGCTGGCGCGCTTGACCTCGGCGATGACCCCGATGCCGGGCGCGCGCAGCGCCGCCAGCACGTCCAGCGGCGGCGGGGCCGCGTTGGCCGCGGCCTTGATCTGCTCCAGGCTGACGACGGCCTCTCGAGCGGCGACATCAGCCCGAACCCCGTCGATGATGGAGTCGAGGACGTTCGGCGCACTCATGCCAGTCGTTCCTTCCTGCACTTGCCCAAACCCCGCGTTCGGAACGGTTCGCACCGTCCCACCGCATTGCCGAAAGGGTAGCCGTTCACCGGCCGGCGAGTTTCACCGACCCTCCGACGACGGACCCGGTTCCGGCCCGGTGTCCCCCTCGGTAGGGTCCTGTCCCTCATCGAGGGCGTCCCACATGGTCCGCTCGGACATCGGTTCGGAAGTCTGCACTGGTGAGGCCGCATCGGCGGAGGTCTGCGTCTGCTCGCGCAGCGCGGCGCGACGGGCCCCGGGAGTGACGTAGCGCCGCCGTGTCGACCCCTCCTGGGAGGCCGCCCGCATCAGCAGGGCCGCGGCCGCCAGCGTCGCGACAGCGGCGCACAACGTGAGCACCGCGCCGGCGTAGTAACGCTCGCTGCCCACCAGCGTGATGAGCTGCACCTCGGCGAGCTCGGTGGCCCGCAGCGCGACATCGGGCACCACCCACTGGCTGACGGCCAGGTAGCCGAGGGCCGCGCTGACCGCCGCCAACAGCAACGCCAGTACCCGCAGCGGCCAACCCCGCACGGCCAGCGTCGCCACCACCGCGGCGGCCAGCAGCAACGCGACCGGTACCAGCGCCGTCGACCACGTCGAACCGGTCAGCGCGATGGTCTTCGGCGGGCCCAACTCGTCGAAGGACTCCACCTCAACCCAGGTCAGTCGGCTGGCCGCGTACAGGACGACGGCCGCCACCAGCAACAGCAACTGGGCGATGCGGATCGGGGGCAGCCCGCGGCGCGGCGTGTCAGTCCGAGGCGTGTCAGTCATGGTCACCCGGTGTCGCCAGGGTCTCGGCCGCGGCGATCGCGGCCAGCACCGCCTTGGCCTTGTTGGTCGCCTCGTTGAACTCATAGGGGCCGTTGGAGTCGGCCACCACCCCGCCACCGGACTGGACGTAGGCGGTGCCCTCACGCATCAGGGCCGTGCGGATGGCGATGGCGAAGTCGGCGTTGCCCGCGAAGTCCAGGTACCCCACGACGCCACCGTAGAGACCGCGCCGGGTCAGCTCGACCTCCTCGATGAGTTCCATGGCACGCACCTTCGGCGCCCCCGACAGCGTGCCGGCCGGGAAGCACGCCGTCACCGCGTCCAGGGCGGTGTGGTCGTCGGCCAGCAGACCGGTGACCGTGGACACCAGGTGCATGACGTGGCTGTAGCGCTCGATGTGGCTGTAATCCTCGACGCGCACCGTGCCGGGCACGCAGACCCGGCCCAGATCGTTGCGGCCCAGGTCGACGAGCATCAGGTGCTCGGCGCGTTCCTTCTCGTCGGCCAGCAGATCCTTCTCCAGCAGCTGGTCTTCCTCCTCGGTGGCGCCGCGCCACCGGGTCCCGGCGATGGGGTGGGTCTTGGCCCACCCGTCCTGCACCGTCACCAGCGCCTCCGGGCTGGAGCCGACGATCGAAAAGGCTGTTCCGCCAGTCTCGTTCGGAATGTGCACGAGGTACATGTACGGGCTCGGGTTGGACACCCGCAGCATCCGGTACACGTCGATGGGGTCGACGTCGGTGTCCATCTCGAAGCGCTGCGACGGCACCACCTGGAAGGCCTCGCCGGCCTCGATGTCGCCGACGAGCTTGTCGACGACGGCGCTGTACTCCTGCACCGTCCGCTGCGCCCGGTGCGACGGTGTCGGCCGGCTGAAGCCGGCCACCGTCGAGGGCAGCGGTTGGCCCAGCGCCGCGGTCATCACGTCCAAACGGGCCAGCGCGTCGTCGTAGGCCTCGTCCACCCGCTCGTCGGTGCCGTTCCAGTTCACCGCGTTGGCGATCAGCGTGATGGTGCCCTCGTGGTGGTCCACCGCGGCGATGTCGGTGGCCAGCATCATCACCAGATCGGGCAGGCCCAGATCGTCGACAGTGGTCTCGGGCAACCGCTCCAGTCGGCGCACCAGGTCGTAGGCGAAGAACCCGACCATCCCGCCCGACAGCGGCGGCAGGTCCGGCATGGCCGCGGTGCGCAGCACGTCCAGGGTGGCCTGCAGCGCCCGCAGCGGATCCCCGCCGCTGGGGGCGTCCTGCGGGGTGGTCCCCAGCCACACGGCCTCGCCGTCGCGCACGGTCAGCGCCGAGGGCGCACCGGCGCCGATGAACGACCAGCGCGACCAGGATCGGCCGTTTTCCGCGGACTCCAGCAGGAAGGTGCCGGGCCGGTTGGCGGCGAGCTTGCGGTACGCCGACAGCGGCGTCTCGCTGTCGGCGAGCACCTTGCGGGTGACCGGTACCACCCGGTGTTCGGCCGCCAGCACCCGGAAATCCTCCCGCGTGGTGGTGGCTGCGATGTTGACGTCGGCGTGCACGGGCATCATCCTCCCAGACGTTTCCGAGACCTCCGGCGTAGCGTGACGATCATGAAACGCGGTGATGTCGTCGAGGACTTCGCACTACCCGATCAGACCGGTGCCGTGCGCAGGCTCAGTGAGCTGCTGGCCGACGGCCCCGTCGTGCTGTTCTTCTACCCCGCTGCGATGACCCCGGGATGCACCAAGGAGGCCTGTCACTTCCGCGACCTGGCGACCGAGTTCGCCGCGGTGGGTGCCCAGCGGGTGGGCATCAGCACCGACAGCGTCGACAAGCAGGCGCAGTTCGCCGGCAAGGAGAAGTTCGACTATCCGCTGCTGTCGGATTCCGACGGTGCGGTGGCCGCGGCCTTCGGCGTCAAGCGTGGTTTGCTCGGCAAATTCATGCCGGTCAAGCGGACCACCTTCGTCATAGATACCGACCGGCGGGTGCTCGAGGTGATCGCCAGCGAACTGAGCATGGACACCCACGCGGACAAGGCGCTCGAGACGCTGCGGGCGCGCCCGGCCGCGCGCTGATGACCCCGGTGTTGGAGCTTGCCGACGTCACCTTCCGACGCAACGGCAAGCAGATCATCGACGGCATCTCGCTGACCGTCCGGCCCGGTGAACACTGGGCGCTGCTCGGACCCAACGGCGCGGGTAAGAGCACGCTGCTGGGCTTCTGCGCCGCCATGAGCTTCCCCACCACCGGTACCGTGCACGTGCTCGGCGAACAGCTCGGCCGGGTCGAGTTGGCCAAGCTGCGGCACTGGATCGGGCACGTCAACCCGCGCCACCGGCTCCAGAGCCCGCTGACCCTGCGTGAGGTCGTGCTCACCGGGATCACCGCGACCATCGACCTGCCGATGCACTGGTCCCCCACCGCCGAGGACGTACAGCGCGCCGACGCGATGATCGAGACGGTCGGCATGTCCCACAAGGCCGACGGCAGCTGGCCCACGCTGTCGCAGGGGGAACGTGGCCGGGCCCTGATCGCCCGCGCCCTGATCGCCTCCCCGCGGCTGCTGCTGCTCGACGAGCCGACCACCGGTCTCGACGTGGCGGCGCGCGAACAGCTGCTCGAGACCGTGGATGCCCTCGATCAGACGCACCCCGACATGGCCTCGGTGTTGGTCACCCACCACCTCGAGGAGCTGCCGACCTCCACCACCCACGCGTTGCTCATCGCCGACGGTCGCACCGTGGCCGGCGGCCCGGCCCGCCAGACGGTGAGCACCGACAATGTCACCGCGGCGTTCGATCATCCGATCGAGGTCGGCTATGCGGACGGTCGCTGGTCGGCACGCACCAAGGCGAACCGAATCGTCCTGTGAGACAACGGCTCAGGGGCCGAGCAGCAGATCGGCGTCGAAGCAGCTGTGATCGCCGGTGTGACACGCCCCGCCGACCTGGTCGACCACCAGCAGCACGGCGTCGCCATCGCAGTCCAACCGCACGGAGTGCACGCGCTGGGTGTGCCCCGACGTCGCGCCCTTGATCCACTGCTGTTGGCGCGAGCGCGAATAGTAGGTGGCCTCGCGGGTCTCCAGGGTGCGGGCCAGGGCGTCATCGTCCATCCAGGCCACCATCAGCACGTCGCCGCTGCCGCGTTCCTGCACCACCGCGGTGAACAGGCCGTCGTCGTTGCGCTTGAGGCGCGCCGCGATTGCCGGATCCAGCGTCATCGCACGCAGATCCCCTCTGCCGCCATGGCGTCCTTGACCTGGCGGATGGTCAGCTCGCCGAAGTGGAAGACGCTGGCCGCCAACACCGCGTCGGCACCGGCGGCCACCGCGGGTGCGAAGTGCTCCACGGCGCCGGCACCCCCGCTGGCGATCACCGGCACCCCCACCGCTGCGCGCACCGCACGCAGCATCGGCAGATCGAAGCCGGCCTTGGTGCCGTCGGCGTCCATGGAGTTGAGCAGGATCTCCCCCACCCCGAGTTCGGCGCCGCGGGTGGCCCATTCGACCGCGTCGATGCCGGTGCCCTTGCGCCCGCCGTGGGTGGTGACCTCCCACCCGGACGGGGTCGGCGCGGCATCTTCGGGCACCGTGCGGGCATCGACCGACAAGACGATGCACTGGGAGCCGAACTGCCGCGCAAGTTCCGCCAGCAGTTCGGGTCGCGCGATGGCCGCGGTGTTCACCGATGCCTTGTCGGCCCCGGCGCGCAGCAGCATGTCGACATCCTCTACCGAACGCACGCCGCCGCCGACGGTCAGCGGAATGAACACCTGCTCGGCGGTGCGGCGCACCACGTCGAGCATGGTGGCCCGCCCCGACGAGGACGCGGTCACGTCGAGGAACGTCAGTTCGTCGGCACCCTCGGCGTCATAGCGCGCCGCCAACTCCACGGGATCGCCTGCGTCACGCAGGTTCTCGAAGTTGACGCCCTTGACCACCCGGCCCGCATCCACATCCAGACACGGGATCACCCGGGTAGCCACGTCCGCCCGTGTATCGCTGCTCATCACCGATAGTCCTCCGGATCCCCGACCACGCGCACCATCTCCAACATCTGCTCGTGCACCCCCGGGGCGCCGGCCAGCGCCGACGGTGACCCGGGCACCCAGGGCCGGCCGTCGAGGTCGGTGACGATCCCGCCGGCGGCCCGGATCAGTGCGACCCCGGCCGCGTGGTCCCACACGTGGTGCCCGAAACTGATTGCCCCACCGAGAATTCCAGCGGCCACATAGGCCAGATCGATTCCCGTGGCGCCGTGCATGCGCACCCGCGAGCAGACTCGGCTGAGGTTGTCCAGGACCGCCGAGCGGTATCGGCCCGGGAAATGGCCGCGGGAATCGATGTTGTACGTACCGATCCCGACGATCGAGTCCGCCAGGGTGGTCGGCCGCAGGGGTTCGAGTTGTTCGCCGCCGGCGCGCACCGGGGCGCCGACCAGGCTGGTGAAGCGCTGCCCGACGAACGGGAGCCAGGTCAATCCCAGCACCGGTTGACCGTTGTACAGCAGTCCCAGCAGGATCGCCGCCATGGGGGAACCGGCCGCGTAGTTGAACGTGCCGTCGATGGGATCGAGCACCCAGACCAGCTCGGCGTCCAACGACTCGCCGCCGAACTCCTCGCCGTGCACCCCGATCCCCGTCAACCGCTCCAGTTCGGCGACCACGCGCCGCTCGATGGCCAGGTCCACCTCGGTGGCGAAGTCGTTGCCCTTCTTCATCACCGCGCTCTCGGCGCGATGTCCGGCGATGAACTGTTCGGTGGCGCCGTCGAGGATCCCGGCGGCCACAGCTAGCCAATCCGCCAACTTGGCGGGGTCGACCTCGGGCGGTGGCGTCATCAGCGGCTCAGCCGCTGACCGCGGCCAACGCCTGCGGCAGCGTGAACCGCTCCGCATACAGCGCCTTACCCACGATCGCGCCCTCGACCCCGCGGTCGGTCAGCGTCGCGATGGCCCGCAGATCATCCAGGCTGGACACCCCGCCGGAGGCGATGACCGGGGCGTCGGTGCGCCCGGCGACCTGGGCGAGCAACTCCAGATTGGGGCCGGTCAGCATGCCGTCCTTGGTCACGTCGGTGACGACGAAACGCGAGCAGCCCTCGGCGTCAAGGCGATCCAGGACCTCCCATAGATCGCCGCCGTCGGTTTCCCAGCCGCGACCGCGCAAGCGGTAGGTCCCGCCCGATGGCCCCTGTTCGAACAGCACGTCCAGACCCACGGCCACCCGGTCGCCGTGTTCGGCGATGGCCGACGCGCACCAGGCCGGGTTCTCCAGGGCCGCGGTGCCGAGGTTGACCCGCGCGCACCCGGTTGCCAGCGCCGCGGTCAGGGACTCGTCGTCGCGGATGCCGCCGGACAGTTCGACGGCCACGTCGAGCTTGCCGACGACCTCGGCCAGCAGCTCACGGTTGGACCCGCGACCGAACGCCGCGTCGAGGTCCACCAGGTGGATCCATTCGGCGCCGTCGCGCTGCCAGGTCTCGGCGGCCTCGAGCGCCGAGCCGTAGTCGGTTTCGCTGCCGGCCTTGCCCTGAACCAGGCGCACGGCTTTACCCTCGACCACGTCGACGGCGGGCAACAGAATCAATGGTGGTTTAGAAGTCACAGTCCCTCAACCCAATTCGCGAGCAGCTCCGCGCCGGCGTCACCGCTCTTCTCCGGATGAAATTGTGTGGCGGCCAACGGGCCGTCCTCGACAGCGGCCAAAAAAGGCACCTTGTGCGTTGCCCAGGTCAGCAGCGCCTCGGGGTTGCCTTCCCAGCGTTGTGCGGCATAAGAATGCACGAAGTAGAACCGGGTGTCGGCGTCGAGTCCACGAAACAGCGTGCTGCCCGGCGCGGCCTGCACGACGTTCCAGCCCATGTGCGGGATCACCGGCGCGTCGAGCCGGGTGACCGCCCCGGGCCATTGACCACAACCGGTGGACTCCACGCCGAATTCGACGCCGCGGGCGAACAGGATCTGCATACCCACGCAGACCCCGAGCACCGGGCGGCCGGCGGCCACCCGCGCCGCGATGATCTGCTCCCCGCCGATCGAGCGCAGGCCGGTCATGCACGATTCGAAGGCGCCCACCCCGGGCACCACCAGACCGTCGGCGTTGGCGGCCGCGGTCGCGTCGGCGGTCACCTCGACCCGGGCGCCGACCCGTTCCAGCGAGCGCTGCGCCGAGCGCAGGTTGCCGGACCCGTAATCGAGGACAACGACCGACTTCGCCGAAGTTCCAGTCACAGGGTGCCTTTGGTGGACGGCACACCCGTCACCCGGGGGTCAAGTTCGACGGCTTGGCGCAGCGCCCGCGCGACGGCCTTGTACTGGGCCTCGGTGATGTGGTGCGGGTCGCGGCCGTACAGGGTGCGCACATGCAGCGCGATCCGGGCGTTGAAGGCCAGCGTCTCGAAGACGTGCCGATTGATCACCGTGTGGTACGGCGTGGAGGAGCCCGCGATGGTGAAGTCCACCATGTACTCGGGTTCGCCGGTGTGCACGAAATAGGGGCGGCCCGAGACGTCGACGGCGGCGTGCGCCAGGGTCTCGTCCATCGGGATGAACGCATCGCCGAACCGACGGATGCCCTTCTTGTCCCCCAGCGCCTGACCGAGCGCGGTGCCCAGCACGATGGCGGTGTCCTCGACGGTGTGGTGCGCCTCGATGTCGACGTCGCCCTCGGCGCGCACCGTCAGATCGAAGCTGGCGTGGCTGCCGAGCGCGGTCAGCATGTGGTCGAAGAACGGGACCCCGGTGTCGGCGTGCACCTTTCCGGTGCCGTCGAGGTCGATCTCGACGACGATGTCGGATTCCCGGGTCTTGCGTTCGACCTTCGCGTGGCGGTTCACGGTGCTCCTACTCGGCTTTCCTGCACTGGTTCGGTGGCGGCCAGCCGCGCGCTCGCCGCCAGAAAGGCATCGTTTTCGGCGGCCAGTCCGATGGTGGTCCTCAGGTGGCCCGGGATCCCGACGTCCCGGATCAGCACGCCCGCGTCGAGGTAGCGCTGCCAGGTGGCGGCGGCGTCGCCGAAATCGCCGAACAGGATGAAGTTCGCATCGCTGTCGATCACCCGGAATCCCATGTCCCGCAGCGCTTGTGCGACGCGTTCCCGTTCGGCGATCAGGGTCGCCACGCTCCCCAGGGTGTCGTCGGCGTGCCGCAGCGCGGCCCGCGCGGCCTCCTGGGTGAGCACCGAGAGGTGGTACGGCAGTCGGACCAGCAGCATGGCGTCGATCACCGCGGGCGACGAGATCAGGTAGCCCAGCCGGCCGCCGGCGAACGCGAAGGCCTTGCTCATGGTGCGGCTGACCACCAGCTTGGTGGGGTACTCGTCGATCAACGCGACACCGCTGGGCTGTGAGGAGAATTCGCCGTAGGCCTCATCGAGGATCAGCACGCCGGTCTGCATGGCGTCCAGCAGCCGACGCAGGTCGTCGAGCGGAACGCTCTGGCCCGACGGGTTGTTCGGGCTCGTCACGAACACCACATCGGGTCGGTGCTGCTCGATCGCGGCGACCGCGACGTCGGTGTCCAGGGCGAAGTCGGCCGAGCGCGCCGCCGTGACCCAGTGGGTCTGGGTGCCGTCGGCGATGATCGGGTGCATCGAGTACGACGGGACGAACCCGATCGCGCTGCGGCCCGGCCCACCGAACGCCTGCAGCAACTGCTGCAGGATCTCGTTGGAGCCGTTGGCCGCCCACACGTTCTGCGCGCCGAGTTCGACTCCGGTGGCCGCGGTGAGATAGGCCGCCAGATCCGTGCGCAGCGCCACCGCGTCGCGGTCCGGGTAGCGGTGCAACTGCGCCGCGGCGACCCGGACCGACTCGGCCACGTCGTCGATCAACGCCGGCGTGGGCGGGTGCGGGTTCTCGTTGGTGTTCAGCCGCACCGGAACTTCCAATTGCGGTACGCCGTAGGGGGATTTGCCGCGCAGGTTCTCGCGCAGCGGCAGGTCGGCCAGGGTCACCGAATCACCGATCATCGCTCGAACCTCCGCCGGACCGCTTCGCCGTGCGCGGGCAGATCCTCGGCCTTCGACAGCGTGATCACATGGCCGGAGACGTCCTTGAGCGCCGCCTCGGTGTAGTCCACGACGTGGATGCCCTTGAGGAAGGTCTGCACCGACAGCCCGCTCGAGTGCCGGGCGCACCCCGCGGTGGGCAGCACGTGGTTGGACCCGGCGCAGTAGTCGCCGAGGCTCACCGGCGACCACGGGCCGACGAAAATCGCGCCCGCCGAACGGATCCGGTTCGCCACCGCGGCGGCCTCGCGGGTCTGGATCTCGAGGTGCTCGGCGGCGTAGGCGTTGACCACGCGCACGCCCTGGTCGATGTCGTCGACCAGCACGGTCGCCGACTGTCGCCCGCTCAGCGCGGTCGACACCCGGTCGCGGTGCACCGTCGTCGCCAGCTGGGCGGTGAGTTCGCGGTCGGTGGCATCGGCCAATTCGGGGCTGCAGGTGACCAGGACGCTGGCGGCCATCTCGTCGTGCTCGGCCTGGCTGATCAGGTCGGCGGCCACGTGCACCGGGTCGGCGGTGTGGTCGGCGAGGATCGCGATCTCGGTCGGGCCCGCCTCGGCGTCGATGCCCACCTGGGAGCGGCAGATCCGCTTGGCGGCCGTGACGTAGATGTTGCCGGGGCCGGTGATCATGTCCACCGACGGCAGTTCGGTGCCGTCGGTGTCGGTGCCGCCATAGGCCAGCAGGGCGACCGCCTGGGCGCCGCCCACCGCCCAGACCTCCTCGACGCCCAGCAGCGCCGCGGCGGCCAGGATGGTGGGGTGCGGCAGGGCCTGGAAGACGCCGGTCCCGGAGGCCTGCGGCGGGCTCGCGATCACCAGCGAGTCCACGCCGGCGATCTGCGCGGGCACGACGTTCATCACGACGCTCGACGGGTAGACGGCGTTGCCGCCGGGTACGTACAGCCCGACGCGCTCGACGGGAACCCACCGCTCGGTGACCGTGGCGCCGGGCGCCAGTTCGGTGGTGGTGTCGGTGCGCCGCTGATCGGCGTGCACGGCGCGGGCCCGCTCGATCGCGACCTCGAGGGCGGCCCGGACCGCCGGATCCAGTGCCTCCAGCGCCTGGGCCAGCACGGCGGCGGGCACCCGTACGGTCTCAGGTCGCACACCGTCGAACGATGCGCCGTACTCGAGGGCCGCGGGCGCACCCCGCTCGGCCACGTCGTCGACGATCGGACGGACCTTGGGCAGGACCGCGTCGACGTCGACACCGCCGCGCGGCAGGGCGGCGCGCAGCTGCCCAACCGACAGGGGTCGGTCGCGCAGGTCGATGCGGGACATCTGGAAATTGGCCATCACCGTCGATTGTCCCTGATTGGTCCAGCTGAATAAAATCACGCCTGAGCTGGACCGCTTTGCGGGTCCCGCGGCGCTCAGAAATCCAGGCCGATGTCGAGTACCCGCACGGAGTGCGTCAGCGCCCCCACCGCCAGGTAGTCGACCCCGGTCCCGGCGTAGGCCGCGGCATCGTCGAGCGAGAGCCCGCCGGAGGACTCCAGTTGCACGTCGGGCGCGTTCGCATCCCGGCGCTGCACCGCGATCTGGGTCTCCCACACCGCGAAGTTGTCCAGCAGCACCAGTTGCACGTCCTCGCGCAGCACCTCGTCGAGCTGGTCGAGCGAGTCCACCTCGACCTCGCAGGGCAGGTCGGGCGCGGCCGCACGGACCGCTCGCAGCGCGGCCACCACCGAACCGGCCGCGGCCACATGGTTGTCCTTGATCAGCGCGGCATCACCGAGGCCCATCCGGTGGTTGACCCCGCCGCCGACGCGCACGGCGTACTTCTGCAGCACCCGCAGGCCGGGCAGGGTCTTGCGGGTGTCGCGGATCTTCGCGCGGGTGCCCTCGGCCTCGGCGACCCACTGCGCGGTGGTCGAGGCGATCCCGGACAGGTGGCAGATGAGGTTGAGCATGGTGCGTTCGGCGGTCAGCAGCCCGCGCGTGGTCGCCTCGAGCGTCAGCAGCGGATCGCCGGGGCGTATCCGGTCGCCGTCGTCGGCGCGGCCGAGCACCCGGTACTCGTCGGGGCCCAACACCTCGTCGAGCACCAGCAGCGCCACGTCGATGCCGGCGACCACGCCCTCGGCCCGGGTCACCATCGCCGCGGTCGTGCGCGCGTCCTCGGCGACCGTGGCCACCGAGGTGATGTCGGGGCCGTAGCGCAGGTCCTCGTCCAGGCCGCGCGCGATGACCTCGCGGGCCTCGTCGAGTTCGGCGTCGGTCAGACCGATCTGGGTCATCACGCCACCACCGGGGCATCCACGACAAGCTTCTCGTCCACCATGCGGAGCATTGTGCTGCGGGCGCGCGACTCGTCGGTCAGCGGATGGTCACTTCGGTGGTGGCTCCCCCGGGTCTCCGTGCGCTCGGCGGCCGCGAGTGCCACCGCGCGGGCGGTGACGGTCAGCGCCGCGTCCTCGAAGCGCGTCCGGGTGCGCACCGGCCGACGGCGCGCATCGGCCAGGGTCTCCGTCAGCCGCGTCAGGCCCGCCCCGTCGCGGACCACCGACGCGTCGCGGGACATCGCGTGCTGCAGATCGCTGCGCTCGACCATCTCGTGCTCGGCCCGGCACACCGCGCG
>JAEWRC010000206.1 GCA_023460175.1 Actinomycetes bacterium | reverse complement strand
CGGTGGGCGCGGCGGCGGCCAACTCCGCGACCTCGGTCTCGTCGGCGGCGACGGGGGTCGCGGCGGTGGCCGGGTCGCCCGGCCAGCCGGTGCCGGGCGGCACCGGCGAGGCGAACAGACGCCCGGTCCGCGGATGAGGCAACACCTCTTCATCGTGCCAGTCGAAATTGCGTGGTCGCGGCGGGTTCGCACTGCTAGCGTCGATTCGCCATGGCCAGCCGCTCCCGCGTACCGCTCGGGCTGATCCTGTTCGCGGCCCTGGTCGCCGGCGCCGGCAACGGCATCTCCATCATCGCGTTCCCGTGGTTGGTGCTGCAGCGCAACGGCTCGGCGATGGAGGCCTCCGTGGTGGCGATGGCGGCCACCCTGCCGCTGCTGGTGGCGACGCTGTTCGCCGGGACCGCGGTGGACTACCTCGGTCGGCGGCGGTTGTCGATGCTCTCGGATCTGCTCTCGGCGCTGTCGGTGGCCGCGGTGCCGGTCATCGCGCTGAGCTTCGGGGCCGAAGCCGTCAACGTGGCCGTGCTGGCGACGCTGGCCGCGTTCGGCGCGTTCTTCGACCCGGCCGGGATGACCGCGCGAGAGACGATGCTGCCCGAGGCCGCCGCGCAGGCCGGCTGGACCCTGGACAAGGCCAACAGCGGCTACGAGGCCGTCTTCAACCTGGCCTACATCGTGGGACCGGGCATCGGCGGCGTGCTGATCGCGACGATCGGCGGCATCAACACCATGTGGGTGACCGCGGGCGCCTTCGCGGCGGCGATGGCGGTCATCGGGGCGCTGCGCCTCGAGGGCGCCGGGGTCCCCGACCGCACCCAGCTGCCCGACCAGGTGTGGACCGGGATCGTCGAGGGCCTGCGGTTCGTGTGGAACCTGCGAGTGCTGCGCACGCTGGCGCTGATCGACCTCGCGGTCGTGGGGCTGTACATGCCGATGGAGAGCGTGCTGTTCCCGAAGTACTTCACCGACCGCGACGAGCCCGCGCAGCTGGGCTGGGTGCTGATGGCGCTGTCGATCGGCGGGCTGGTGGGCGCGCTGGGGTACGCGGTGACCTCGCGGTTCATGAGCCGACGGGTAACGATGATCGCCGCGGTGCTGATCCTGGGCATCACCATGACGGTGATCGCGGTGCTGCCGCCACTGCCGGTGATCCTGGTGATGGCCGCCATCGGCGGGTTCGCCTACGGGCCCATCCAGCCGATCTACAACTACGTCATGCAGACCCGGGCCCCGCAGCATCTGCGCGGCCGGGTGGTCGGGGTGATGGGCTCGCTGGCGTATGCGGCCGGGCCGGTCGGGCTCATCGTGGCCGGCCCGCTGGCCGACGGCGCCGGTCTGCAGGTGACGTTCCTGGCGCTGTCGATCCCGATGATCCTCATCGGCGTGGTGGCGGTGTTCCTGCCGTCGCTGCGAGAGCTGGATCGAACACCCGGCTGAGCATGCGCGATCCGTAGGATCGGCGCTGTGCCCCACCCCGCTCTTCCCACGCTGACCTCGCAACTCCCGACGGGAACGGTCGTCACCGACCCCGACATCCTGGTCTCCTACCGGCAGGACCGCGCCTTCGATCCGGACGCCGGGACGCCGCTGGCGGTGGTGCGCCCGGCCCGCACCGAGGAAGTGCAGACCGTACTGCGCTGGGCCGGCGAGCACCGGATCGCGGTGGTGCCGCGCGGGATGGGCACGGGCCTGTCCGGCGGGGCGACCGCCCTGGACGGCGGGATCGTGTTGTCGACGGAGAAGATGCGCGACATCACCGTGGATCCCGTGACCCGGACCGCGGTCGTGCAGCCCGGGCTGCTCAACGCGGAGGTGAAGAAGGCCGTTGCGGCACATGGCCTCTGGTATCCCCCGGACCCGTCGTCGTTCGAGATCTGCAGCATCGGCGGCAACATCGCCACCAACGCCGGCGGGTTGTGCTGCGTGAAGTACGGCGTCACCACCGACTACGTGCTGGGCCTGCAGGTGGTGCTGGCCGACGGCACGGCGGTGCGCCTCGGCGGGCCCCGCCTCAAAGACGTTGCGGGGCTGAGCCTCACGAAGCTGTTCGTGGGCAGCGAGGGCACCCTCGGGGTGATCACCGAGGTGACGTTGCGCCTGCTGCCCGCCCAGCCCGCGGCGTGCACGGTGGTCGCCACGTTCGGGTCGGTGCGCGCGGCCTGCGAGGCCGTCGCGACGGTCACCGGCAAGATCCGCCCGGCCATGCTGGAGTTCATGGATTCCGCGGCCATCAACGCCGTCGAGGACAAGCTGAAGATGGGCCTGGACCGCACCGCCGCGGCCATGCTGGTGGCGGCCTCCGACGAACGCGGCGGTTCCGGCGCCGAGGACGCCGAGTTCATGGCCGCGGTGTTCACCGAACACGGTGCCCGCGAGGTGTTCTCGACGTCCGACCCCGACGAGGGCGAGGCCTTCGTCGCCGCGCGCCGGTTCGCGATTCCCGCGGTCGAGGCCAAGGGGTCGCTGCTGCTCGAGGATGTGGGGGTGCCGCTGTCGGCGCTGGCCGATCTGGTGGCCGGGGTCGAGGCGCTGGCGGCCGAGCGCGACCTGATGATCTCGGTCATCGCGCACGCCGGCGACGGGAACACCCACCCGCTGATCGTGTTCGACCCGGCCGACCCCGACATGACGGCGCGGGCCGAACGGGCCTTCGGCGAGATCATGGAACTCGCCGTCGGTTTGGGCGGCACGATCACCGGCGAGCACGGCGTGGGCCGGCTCAAGAAGCCGTGGCTGGCCGACTACCTCGGCCCGGAGGCGATGGAACTGAACCGCCGCATCAAAACCGCCCTGGACCCGGACGGCATCCTCAACCCGGGCACAATCTTCTGATCCAGGCGGTTGACACAAGAGCCGATGTGTCGTACCAATGAGACATGACAGCTGATCTGTCTCACATCGATTCGAGCCGGGCTGCGTTCCGGCTGGCCGACGCCGCCTCCTGGGCCGAGCCCTGGCCGATGTACCGCGCGCTGCGCGATCACGACCCGGTGCACCACGTGGTTCCCGAGCAGCATCCCGAGCACGACTACTACGTGCTGTCCCGGCACGCCGACATCTTCGCCGCGGCCCGCGACCACGAGACGTTCTCCTCCGCGCAGGGACTCACGGTGAACTACGGCGAGCTGGAAATGATCGGCCTGCAGGACAATCCGCCGATGGTGATGCAGGATCCGCCGGTACACACGCAGTTCCGCAAGCTGGTGTCGCGCGGGTTCACCCCGCGTCAGGTGGAGGCCGTCGAGCCCCAGGTCCGCGAGTTCGTCGTCGAACGCATCGAGCGGCTGCGCGCCGACGGCGGCGGCGACATTGTCGCCGAACTATTCAAACCCCTGCCGTCCATGGTGGTCGCGCACTACCTCGGGGTGCCCGCGGCCGACCGCGGCCGGTTCGACGGCTGGACCGACGCCATCGTCGCGGCCAACACCGCCGAGGGCGGGCTGGGTTCCGCGCTGGACACCCTCGGCGACGCGCTCGGCGAGATGATGGCCTACTTCACCGCCCTGGTCGAGCACCGCCGGGTGGCTCCCGCCGACGACACCGTGTCGCACCTGGTCGCGGCCGGGGTCGGGGCCGACGGAGACCTCGCCGGGCTGCTGTCGATCCTGGCGTTCACCTTCACCATGGTCACCGGCGGCAACGACACCACCACCGGCATGCTCGGCGGCTCGGTGCAGCTGCTGCACCGCCGGCCCGACCAGCGCCGCCTGTTGACCGAGAACCCGGAGTTGATCCCGGATTCCGTCGAGGAGTTCCTGCGGCTGACCTCACCCGTGCAGGGATTGGCGCGCACCGTGACCCGCGACGTCACCCTCGCCGACACCACCATTCCCGCGGGGCGGAAGGTGTTGCTGCTCTACGGTTCCGGCAACCGCGACGAACGGCAGTTCGGGCCCGATGCGGCCGAGTTGGATGTCACGCGCCGCCCGCGCAACATCGTGGCGTTCAGCCACGGCGCACACCACTGTCTAGGCGCGGCGGCCGCGCGGATGCAGTCCCGGGTGGCGCTGAGCGAGCTGCTGACCCGCTGCCCCGACTTCGAGGTGGACGAGTCCGGAATAGTCTGGGCCGGTGGCAGTTACGTGCGCCGTCCGCTGTCGGTCCCGGTGACGGTGCGCTGATGGCCGGCAACAACTGGTTGGGGTCGCGGCGCAGCGAGGCCGCAGCCGACCGCATCCTCGACGCCGCGGGCGAGCTGTTCACCCGTCGCCCTGCCGCCGCGGTGGGCATGCACGAAATCGCCCAGGCCGCAGGCTGTTCCCGGGCCACCCTGTACCGGTACTTCGAGAACCGCGAGGCGCTGCACACCGCCTACGTCCATCGCGAGGCGTACGCGGTGCACCGGGAGATGGTGGCGAATCTTGCGGGTGTCGACGATCCGCACCAGCGGCTGGTCCAGGCGTTCCTCGTCTCGTTGCGGCTGGTGCGCGACAATCCGGCCCTGCAGTCCTGGTTCGCCGCGGACGACGCCCCGATCGGTGCCGAGATCGCCGAGTCCTCCGAGGTGATCAAGGCGATGAGCGCGGCGTTCGTGGTGTCACTGGGCTACGGGGAACCGGACGCCGACGCCGAGTCCGTCGAGCGCAAGGCGCGCTGGCTGGTGCGGGTGCTCACCTCGCTGCTGCTGTTCCCGGGCCGCGACGAGGACGACGAGCGCCGGATGGTCGAGGAGTTCCTGGTGCCGGTCGTGACGCCGTCAGCGCGGGATCAGGCGACCCAGTAGCCCTGCGCCTTGATCGCCGTGCGCGGAATCGCGAAGTCCTCGCGCAGCACCCTCGCGACCGCGCGGGTGGTCCGGTTGTCGCAGGCGACCCAGCCGAAGTGGTCGCCCGCCTCGAACGCCGAGGCGCTGACCGCCTCGATCAGTCCCTGCCCGCCGTCGCGGCGATCCACCCAGGTGACCTCCGCGTCGCCGACGACCGGAAGGTCGCGGTCCTCGTCGTGACCGGCCTCGAGAAACACCCGCGCGGGCGCCCCGTCGATGGCGTCGAGCAGGGAGTTGATCGCGGGCAGCGACGCGGTGTCGCCGACGATGACGTACCCGGCCGGCGCCGGGTTCGGCAACTGGAAGTTGCTGCCCAGCACCGTCACCTCGAGGACGTCACCGGGGCGGGCGCCGGCGGCCCAGCCGGTGGCCAGGCCGTCGTGCATGGCGAAGTCGATGTCGACAGTGCGGGCGTCCGGGTCCGGATTGACCAGGGTGTAGCCGCGTTGATGAGCCTTGCCGCCGTCAGGGAACCAGCCCCGGACCCACATCGTCGGGTGGACGGGACAGTCGTCGAGCAGCGCACCGGAGTCGAAGTGCAACCGCAGATAATGCGGGCTGATCTCAGTGCGTCCGGTGACGGACAGCTGGTAATCCCCGCCCCGCCACAGCTTGACCAGCGCTCCGGTGAGGCCCCGAGACGGCTTCTGCTCGGCCACGGCCCGCTCCCTTCGTCGAAGTTAGGTCACCCTAACTTATTGCCGACGGTAAGGGGCTCTCACCGCACCCGGGTGAACCGGTGCAGCAGCCACGACACCGGGATGGTCAGCACCATCGTCGCGACGAACAGTCCGGCCATCGATCCGGTGTAGACCGGCTTGTGCAGGATCTCGACCATCGCGATCTCCATGAGCACCAGATGCACCAGGAAGATCTCGTAGGAGATCTCCCCCAGCCACACCATGGGCCGGCTTGCCAGAAAGCGGTTGTACCAACCGCGCTGGTCCCCCAGCGCCGGCGGCGCCAGCACCAGCGCCGCGATCACGGCGTAGAACACCGCCTTCACGATCGCCTCGCTCAGCGCCTTGGGCGAGGTCGTGGGCTCGCCGGCGATCGGGGTGGCGGCGATGAAGTAACAGATCAGCGCCAACGGCACCGCGACAAATCCGTAGCACCGCACTCCCATCGACTGCAGCACCGCCAGCGCCATGCCGCCCAGGAACCACAGCAGGTAGGTCGGCAGCCACAGCGTGGCGCCGTCGGGCAACCAGTGCGAGTCGTGCACCAGCATCAGCCACAGCGGCGTGATCAGGCCCAGCGCCGCCATGCTCGCCAGCAGCAGCCACGGGCGCCACTGCCGGCGGCACAGCACCACCAGCAGCAGGTAGGCCAGGCCGGGCAGCACCGCATAGAACGACACCTCGACCGCCAGGCTCCACATCTGCGTAAGACCCTGGTGCAGATACGAATACACGTAGTTGTCGGTGTAGAGCTGGGTCAGCGTGAGGTTGCGGAACAGCCCTTCCCAGGTGTGTCCCGGGTTGGGTCCGGCGGTGCGGAAGTGGTACACGAGGTAGGCCAGCAGCACCGTGACGACATAGGCCGGCATGATCCGGCGCACTCGGTGCCAGGCGTAGCGGCGCACCGAGGGGGCGGGACGGCCGGCGGCCACCGCGCGCACCCACGGCCGGAACAGCAGGAAACCCGACAGCGCGAAGAAGATCGGCACGCCGATCTCCATCCGCGAATACACCAGCCCGACGTAGCCCTGCGGGTACTTGCCGGTGGTGTACGCCGCGTGCGTCAACACCACCAGCAGCGCCGCGACGGCACGCACACCGGTCAGCGAAGCGACCCGGTCGACGGTGGAAACCTGCTCCAGCCCGCCCTGGACGTCGCGGTCCTGCGACAACGTCATTCGAACTTACGGTGCTTGTGCGGTTTCTTGCCCTGGCCCTTGTAGGGCTTCTTGTCCCCGCCCCGGAACGGCTTCTTGCCGCCGCCGTCGCGAGCGCCGGACCCGCGGTCGAGCTGCAGGTTGATCAACTGGCCCTGGATGCGGGTCTTCGCCAGCGCCTTGAGCGCCTCCGGCGGCAACTCCGGCGGCAACTCCACCAGTGAGAAGTCCTGCATGATCGAGATGTGCCCAAAATCACTGCGGTGCAGGCCGCCCTCGTTGGCGATGGCGCCGACGATCGCGCCGGGCATCACCTTGTGCCGCTTGCCCACATCGATGCGGTAGGTGGCGAAGTCGCCGGAGGGACGACGCATCGGCCGGTCCGGCCGCGCCGGCCGGTCCGGACGTTCCCGCCGCTTCTCCGGCGGCGGCTCGGACATCAGGAACTCTTCGCCCTTGCGGGTCTGCAGGGCCAGCGCCGCCGCGATGTCGGCCATCGGGACATCGCTTTCGCGTTCGTAGTCCTCGATGAGCCGGCGGAACAACTCGAAGCCGGGCGCCCCGAGCGCCTCGCTGATCGAGTCCCGGAACTTCGCCACCCGCTGCGCGTTGACGTCGTCGACGGTGGGTAGCTGGATTTCCTCGAGCTGCGACCGGGTGGCCTTCTCGATGGACTTGAGCATGTGGCGCTCGCGCGGCGAGACGAAAAGAATTGCGGTTCCGGACCTTCCGGCACGGCCGGTGCGGCCGATGCGGTGCACATAGGACTCGGTGTCGTGCGGGATGTCGTAGTTGAGCACGTGCGAGATCCGCTCGACGTCGAGCCCGCGGGCGGCGACGTCGGTCGCGACCAGGATGTCCACGCTGCCGTCCTTGAGGGCGGAGATGGTGCGCTCCCGCTGGTTCTGCGCGATGTCGCCGTTGATGGCGGCGGCGGAAAACCCGCGCGCCCGCAGCTTCTCGGCCACCTCCTCGGTGGCCTGCTTGGTGCGCACGAACACGATCATCGCCTCGAAGGACTCGACCTCGAGGATCCGGGTCAAGGCGTCCATCTTGCGGTACCCGGCCACCTGCAGGTAGCGCTGCGTGATGTTCTCCGCCGTCGCGGTCTTGGCCTTGACCGAGACCTCGACGGGGTCGTGCAGGTACTTGGTGGTGATCTTGCGGATGGCCGACGGCATGGTCGCCGAGAACAACGCGACCTGCTTGTACTCCGGGGTGTCGGACAGGATGCGCTCGACGTCCTCGGCGAAGCCCATCTGCAGCATCTCGTCGGCCTCGTCGAGCACCAGGTAATCCAGATGCGACAGATCCAGGGTGCCGCGCTCCAGGTGGTCGATGACCCGTCCCGGGGTGCCGACCACCACCTGCGCGCCGCGGCGCAGCCCGGCCAGCTGCGGGGCGTAGGCCGACCCGCCGTACACGGCCAGCACGTTGACCTGCGGCAACCCGGCTCCGTACCGGCTGAACGCCTCGGCGACCTGCAGCGCGAGCTCGCGGGTCGGGGCGAGCACCAGAGCCTGCGTGGCCTTCTTGGTGACGTCGATCTTGGACAGGATCGGGATGGCGAACGCGGCGGTCTTACCGGTGCCGGTCTGCGCCAGGCCCACCACATCGGAGCCTTCCAGCAGCGCCGGGATGGTCGCCGCCTGGATCGCCGACGGCGATTCGTAGCCGACGTCGGACACCGCCTGCAGCACGGCGGGATGAATCTGCAGGTCGGCGAACGTCAGCGCGGCGGGACCGGACTGGTCCGGGTCTTCGGTGGTCATTGCAGGTGAGTCTAATCTGCTGCGGGCGCGACGCCCGCCAGGTCGCCGATCATCGAGCCGGTAACCTGCCGGTGTGTCCGCTGCGCGTCGAGCAACTCTGGCCTCGGCGGCCGTCGCCGTGGCGCTGACGGCACTGACCGCGTGCGGTTCGGGCGACTCCACCGTGGCCAAGACCCCCGCGCCGCCCGAGGTGCCGGCGCCCACCAGCGCCGCCCCGAGCACCGCCGTCCTGCCCACCACGACACCCACCGGCCCGGCCGATCCGTGCGCGGTGAACCTGGCGGCCCCGGCCATCGCGCAGGCCGTCTCGGAGCTGCCCCGCGACCCGCGCAGCAAGCAGCCGTGGAGCGCCGAGCCGATCGCGGGCAACTACAACGAGTGCGCACCGCTGTCGGCGGTGATCGTCGAGGCCAACACCAACGCCGAGAACCCCAGCACCCGCGCGGTGCTGTTCCACCTGGGCCGCTACATCCCCACCGGGGTGCCGGACACCTTCGGCTTCAACGGCCTCGACACCTCCCAGAGCACCGGCGACACCGTGGCCCTCGAGTACGACGCCGGCATCGACGGGCTCTCCAGCACCGTCAAGTTCCGGTGGAACGGCAGCAGCGTCGAACTGATCGGCAACGCCCCGCCCGGATAGCCCGCCGAGCGTCGTCGGCCGTCCCGGCCGTGTCGGCGCACTCCCCTACAGTGGGCGCTGTGTTCGTCGCCGACGACCCCGGCGGACCGGTGGTCATCTACAGCGCCTCGGATCTGGCCGCCGCGGCCGGGTGCGAATACGCGCTGCTGCGCGGCTTCGACGCCAAGCTGGGCCGCGCCGAGCCCGGTGACGGCGGCGACGACGAAATGCTGCGCCGCACCGCCGAACTCGGCACCGAACACGAACAACGCACGCTCGAACAGCTCGTCGCGCGATACGGAACCGGCCCCACCGGGGTGGTCAAGATCCCGACCGCGGGCTACTCGGTGCCGGCGCTGCGCCGCGCGGCCGAGGCCACCGCCGCCGCACTGACCGCCCGGCCCGCGGTGATCTACCAGGCCGCCGTGCTCGACGACCGCTTCGCCGGCTTCGCCGACTTCCTGATCCGCACCGACGAGCACCCCGAGGCGCCCTACCGGGTGGTCGACACCAAGCTGGCCCGGCACGCCAAGGTCACCGCGCTGCTGCAGATCGCCGGCTACGCCGACGCGCTGAACGCCGCCGGCGTCGACGTGGCCCCGACGGCGCAGCTGGTACTGGGCGACGGGCAGACGGTCGAGTACCCGCTGGGCGACCTGATCCCGGTCTATCGCCGGCAGCGCACGCGCCTGCAGGAACTGCTGGACACCCACCTGCACTCCGGCGCCCCGGCGCGGTGGGACGACCAGAGGGTCGCGGCCTGCATGCGCTGCGAGGTGTGCGCACCGCACCTGGTCGAGGACGACGATGTGCTGCTGGTCGCCGGAATGCGCCTGACCCAGCGGGCCACCCTGCTCGAGGCCGGCATCGACAGCGTGGCCGCCCTGGCTGGGTCGACGGGACCGGTCGAGGGCATCGCAGCCTCGACCATGACCGCTCTGCGCCGCCAGGCCCGACTGCAGGTGCAGGGCCGGGACAGCGACGCCCCGCCGTACGAGGTGGCCGACCCCGCCGCGCTGGGCGCGCTGCCCGCCCCCGACCCCGGCGATCTGTTCTTCGACTTCGAGGGCGACCCGCTGTGGACCGAGGACGGCCAGACCTGGGGGCTCGAGTACATGTGGGGTGTCCTCGACGAGCGGGACCGGTTCACCCCGCTGTGGGCCCGGGACCGCCCCAGCGAACGCAAGGCTTTCCTGGATTTCCTGACCATGGTCCGCAAACGTCGCAAGCGCTACCCGAACATGCGCATCTACCACTACGCGCCGTATGAGCGAACGACGTTGCTGCACTTGGCCGCCCGCTACGGGGTGGGCGAGGACGAGGTCGACGACCTGCTGCGCGCCGAGGTCCTGGTGGACCTCTACCCGATCGTGCGCAACGGGCTGTGCATCGGCGCCGCCTCGTATTCCCTCAAGGCACTCGAACCGCTGTACATGGGGGCGGAGTTGCGCACCGGGGAGGTCACCAACGCCGCGGCGTCGATCACCCAGTACGCGCAGTACCGCGCCCTGCAGGACGCCGGCCGGCACGAGGAGGCCGACGCCGTCCTCAAGGAGATCACCGACTACAACCTCTACGACTGCCGCTCCACCCGCCGCCTGCGGGACTGGTTGCTGCTGCGCGCCTTCGAGGCCGGGGTCACCCACCTGACCCGCACCGCC
This sequence comes from Actinomycetes bacterium, assembly GCA_023460175.1. Lineage (GTDB taxonomy): Bacteria > Actinomycetota > Actinomycetes > Mycobacteriales > Mycobacteriaceae > Mycobacterium. The sequence continues at coordinate 20,152 of JAEWRC010000206.1, read as the reverse complement.
GGCGCCGGCGAGACGGTGCCGCCGCTGGACCAGACCGCACAGGTCCTGCGCGACTATGCCGGCGACGGCTACAGCGCCGCGCGCACCCCCGAGCAGACGGCGGCGGCCCTGCTCGAGTGCGCCCGTGGCTACTATCCACGCGAACGAAAGCCGTACTGGTGGGCGCACTTTCAGCGGCTCAGCCATCCCGTCGACGAGTGGGGCGACACCTCCGGGGTGTTCCTAGTCGACGCGGCCGAGGTGGTCGAGGACTGGCACATGCCGCCGCGGGCGCGCAAACTGCGCCGCCATGTGCGCCTCACCGGGGTGCTGCAGGGCGGCGGGCTCGACGACCGGCCGCAGACCATCTACGACCAGCCGGCCCCGCCCGGACTCGACGACGAGCACCCCGACCGCCGCGCGGCCTGCGGCGCGAAGATTGTCGACCAGGTGGCGGTCGACGGCGTCCCGATCGAGGTGGTGGTGGAGGAACTGGCACCGGCGGCGGGTCCGTTCACGCACCTGCCGATGGCGCTGACCCCGGCCAAGCCGATCCGCACCGACCGGATCGAGGCGTCGATCAACGAGGCCGCCGACCAGGCCGCGGCCGCGCTGCGCGAGGATCCGCCGCGACTGCCCCGCACCGCCGTCGTCGACATCCTGTGCCGGCGCCCACCGACCACCCACAGCGGCGCCGCGCTGCCGCGACTGGACGACGACATCGCCTCCATCACCGCCGCCGCGCTGGACCTGGACCGGTCCTATTTGGCCGTGCACGGGCCGCCGGGCACCGGGAAGACTTACACCGCGGCCCGGGTCATCGCCCGGCTGGTCAACGAGCACCGCTGGAAGGTCGGCGTGGTGGCGCAGTCGCACTCGGTGGTCGCCCACCTGCTCGACGAGATCGTCGGCGCGGGCGTCGACGCCGCCGCGGTGGCCAAGAAACCGAGCCGGGACGGCATCGGGGGGCGCTTCAGCACCATCGGCGACAACGAGTACGCGACCTTCCTCGACACCGACGATGGCCGCGTGATCGGCGGCACGGCATGGGATTTCGCCAACGACAGCCGGATCGGGGCCGAGGTGCTGGACCTGTTGGCCATCGACGAGGCCGGGCAGTTCTCCCTGGGCAACACCATCGCGGTGGCCCGCGCCACGCGCAACATGCTGCTGCTCGGCGACCCGCAGCAACTCGGGCAGGTCTCGACCGGCAACCACCCCGAACCCGTCGACCACTCGGCGCTGGGCTGGTTGACCGACGGGCACGACGTGCTGCCGGCCGAGCTCGGCTACTTCCTGGAGTGCACGCACCGGATGCACCCGCGGGTGTGCTCCGTGGTGTCGGCGCTGTCCTACGAAAATCGCCTGCTGCCGCATCCCAAGACCGCCGAACGCCGCCTCGACGGCCACCCGCCGGGCGTGCACACGCTGCTGGTCGAGCACCACGACAACGCCACCGCCAGCGTCGAGGAGGCCGCCGCGATCACCGCCGCCATCGGGGGCCTTCTCGGGGCGACGTGGTCAGGCGAACACGGCAGCCGCCCGCTGACGGGCTCCGACGTCCTGGTGGTCGCGCCGTACAACGCCCAGGTGCTGACCCTGCGCGCGCACCTGGCCGACGCCGGCCTGGGCGAGGTCCTGGTGGGCACCGTGGACAAACTGCAGGGTCGGCAGGCGCCGGTGGTGTTCGCCTCCATGACGGCGTCGGCCCTCGCCGATGTCCCCCGCGGAATGTCGTTCCTGCTCAACCGGAATCGCCTCAACGTCGCCATCAGCCGGGCGCAGTACCTGGCCGTCGTGGTGCGCTCACCGTCGCTGACCGACTACCTGCCCGGCACGCCGCAGGGTCTGATCGACCTCGGCGCGTTCCTGGCGCTGTCCCCCGGGGTCCGTCCCGGCCTGACACCGCAGACCTGATTACGCAGACCTGAAATTTCGCTGATCGAAACTGTTCTCCAAGGGGCGGTCCCGGGCGTCCAATCGAAAGATCCCGCCCCATCGATCAGAGGAGCTCCCGTCTGATGGCAGCGCCCGCGAGACAACTTCATCTGAATGCGTTCCTGCGCAACATCGGTCAGCACGAGTCCGCGTGGCGGCTGCCCGAGACCCGGGTGTCGGCCATCACCGACATCGACCACTACGTCGAGCTCGCCCGCATCGCCGAACGCGGCAAACTCGACGCGATCTTCTTTGCCGACCACCCGGTCCTCAAGGGCCAGACCGAGTTCCGCCCATTCGACGCGCTCGACCCGGTCACCCTGGTGAGCGCGCTGTCGGCGGCCACCAGCCAGATCGGGCTCATCGCAACCTCCTCGACCACCTACAACGACCCGTACAGCCTGGCCCGCCGCTTCGCCACTCTCGACCACGTGAGCAAGGGCCGGGCCGGCTGGAACGTGGTGACCACCGCGAACCAGAGCGCGGCGGCCAACTTCGGCTTCCCCGACCATCCGGATCCCACGCACCGCTACCGCCGCGCCGACGAGTTCCTCGACGTCACGCTGCGGCTGTGGGACAGCTGGGAGGACGACGCCATCGTGGGCGACAAGGACGCCCCGCGGTTCGTGGACCCAGCGAAGATCCACGCCATCAACCACACCGGGGAGCACTTCACCGTCGCCGGCCCACTGGAGGTGCCGCGCTCGCCGCAGGGGCACCCGGTGCTGTTCCAGGCCGGCTCGTCGGAACCCGGCAAGGACCTGGCGGCCAAGTACGCCGAGGCCATCTTCACCGCCCAGCCCACCCTCGGCGAGGCGCAGGACTTCTACACCGACGTCAAGGCGCGGGTGCGCAAGTACGGCCGCAACCCGGACCAGGTCCTCATCCTGCCCGGCCTGTCGACGATCATGGGCGGCACGGAAGCCGAAGCGCAGCAACGCAAGCGGCAGCTCGAGGACCTCACCGTCGTCGACTACGGCCTGGAACAGCTGAGCCGCGTCGTCGGTTACGCGGTGACCAAGGACGACCTGGACCGCCGGCTGAGCTTCGGCTCCGAGGACGACGCCGCCACCCACATGAAGAGCCGCTTCGCCCTGGTGCGCCGGCTCGCGGTGGCCGAAAACCTCACCGTCCGTGAGCTGTTGCTGCGGCTGAGCGGCGGGCGCGGCCACCGCGTCTTCGCCGGCACCCCCGAGCAGGTCGCCGACACCATCGAGGAGTGGTTCACCAGCGGGGGCGCCGACGGGTTCAACCTGATCCCGCCCGCGCTGCCGTCCTCGCTGGCCGCCTTCGTCGACCACGTGGTGCCGGAACTGCAGCGCCGCGGCCTGTTCCGCACCGAGTACACCAGCAGCACGCTGCGCGGCCACCTGGGCCTCGAGCGACCCGTCAACCGAAACAGCGCCGAGGCCGCCGTCTCGGCCGCAAGCTAGCTGGGAGAAGCACGTGCACAACCGTTTCGCCCCCATCGCCCGCCTCACTGCCGTCGCGGTGCTCGCCGTCGGCGCGCTGACCTCCTGCGGATCGGCCGACACCGAGGTGGCACCCGAGGACCGGTTGGCCGCCGACGCGCCGCTGCCCGTGACCGTGCCGGCCGGCACCACCCTGGTGGTGGCCGACGACGCCAACCGGCTCAAGACCCTGTTCGCGCTGTCCGGTGAACAGGACCGGCTGACCGCCGAGGTGACCTACGCCAACTTCAGCAGCGGTCCGCTGCGCCTCGAGGCGATCCGGTCTGGCAATGCCCAACTCGGCCGGGTCGGCGATGTGCCGCCGATCCTCGCGCACTACTCCGAGGCCGACGTCCCCATCGTCGGCGCGGTCCGCTTCGACGGCAGCGGCTCGCTGATCGCGACCTCACCGAGCTCGGGGATCAAGAGCCTCAAAGACCTTGCAGGAAAAAAGATCGCGATCAACGAGGGCACCGCGCAGCAGGCCATCTTCCTGCGCAACCTCAAATCCGTCGGCCTCGACATCGACGACGTCGAGCCGATCAACCTGGCGCTGGCCGAATTCGCCGACGGACTGCGCGCCGAGCAGATCAACGCCGCCGTCCTCAAACAGCCGGACCGGGCGCGCTACCTCGCCTCCACCGAGGGCGAGGGCAGCATCGAGATCCCCAACGCCCCCGGTGCCTACCCCGGCCTGAACTACGTCTACGCCAGCACCGAGGCGCTCTCGGATCCGGCGCAGGCCGCGGCGATCCGCGAGTTCGTCATCGGCTGGTACCGCGCCGAACAGTGGCACAACGAGAACCAGGAGACCTGGATCCGCGAGTACCTGATCAAGGACCAGAACGTCACCCCCGAGGACGCGAAGGTGATCGCCGAGGCCGACGGGTCCGCCTCGGTGCCCGGCTTCACCGACGAGGTGATCGCCATCCAGCAGGAGACCATCGACCTGTTGCAGGGCGCCGGCGCCTTCGGTGGCAAGAACCTCGACGCCCGCGACGAGTTCGACTTCCGATTCACCGACCTGACCGCGGAGTCCCCGACCGAGACCGCCGCCCGATAGTCCCCCGACCGAACGGTGCAACGACCATGAGCACAACCTCGACCCTCACCGCCGACGACAACCTGACCGCCGAGCCCGCCGCCGCGTCGCCCGACTACCCGCACCTCGAACACCGATCGGGTGCGCAGCGTCGCCGACGACTGGGACCGGGTCGAGCCATCCCGGCGTCGCTGGCGGTGGGCCCGGTGCTGTTGGTGGCCCTGTGGCTCGTCACCTCGCAGCTGGGTCTCCTCGACCCGGACACGCTGCCGCATCCGCTGGACATCGCCCGCACCGTGCAGCAGATGTGGGTGGACGGTCGGCTGCCGGCCAACATCCTGGCCTCGCTGAAGCTGGCCGCGATCTCCCTGGTCATCGGGGTGGCTCTGGGGCTGGCGCTGGCGTTGATCTCAGGGCTGAGCCGAATCGGCGAGGCCGTCATCGACGGGCCGGTCCAGGTCAAGCGCGCGGTTCCGACGCTGGCCATCATCCCGCTGGCGATCATCTGGTTCGGCATCGGCGACACCATGAAGATCATCATCATCGCCACCAGCGTGCTGATCCCGGTGTACATCAACACCACCGCGCAGCTCAAGGGCGTGGACCTGCGCCACGTCGAGCTGGCCGAGACCGTCGGGCTGTCCCGGGCACAGTTCATCCGCAAGGTCGCCATCCCGGGCGCGCTGCCCGGGTTCTTCACGGGACTGCGCCTGGCCGTGACGATTTCGTGGACCGCCCTGGTGGTCGTCGAACAGGTCAACGCCACCAGCGGGATCGGCTTCCTGATGACCCAGGCGCGGCTGTACGGCCAGCTCGACGTCGTGGTGGTCGGCCTGCTGGTGTACGCGGTCTTCGGGCTCGCCGGGGACTACGCCGTCCGCGCGATCGAGAGGAGAGCGCTGTCGTGGCGACGCGCCCTGGGCAACTAACCGAGACCGAGGATACCGCCGCCGTCGCGGTGGTGCGCGGGCTGAGCCGGTCCTTCGGCGGCACGACGATCCTCGACACCGTCGACCTGACCATCCACCGGGGCGAGTTCGTTGCGCTGTTGGGCCGCAGTGGTTCCGGCAAGAGCACCCTGCTGCGCGCGCTGGCCGGCCTCGATCACGGCGTGGCCGGCGACGGCGACCTGTTCGTCTCGGCCAATGTGTCCGTGGTGTTCCAGGACTCGCGGCTGCTGCCGTGGGCCCGGGTCCTCGACAACGTGACGCTGGGCCTGTCGGGTCGCGATGTCGCCGAACGCGGCGCCGCGGTGCTCGCCGACGTCGGGTTGCCCGGCCGCGAACAGGCTTGGCCCTATCCGCTTTCCGGCGGTGAACAACAGCGGGTCGCGCTGGCCCGCTCACTGGTGCGCAACCCCGCGCTGCTGTTGGCCGACGAACCGTTCGGCGCGCTCGACGCGCTCACCCGGATCCGGATGCACGGCCTGCTCGAGGATCTGTGCGCCAAGTACCGCCCCGGGGTGCTGTTGGTAACCCACGACGTCGACGAGGCCGTGACCCTGGCCGACCGCGTGCTGGTGCTCGACGGGGGCCGCTTCGTCGCGGACCGTCGGCTCGAATTTCCCGCGGAAAGCACCCGCAATTACCACAATCCGCAGTTCGTGGCCCACCGCGAGGCGCTGCTGGGGGCCCTCGGCGTCAAGGCCGCCTGAGCCGACGCTACGGCCGCGAGTGCCGGCCGTAGGACTCCCCGTCGTCGGGGTCCTCGCGATAGTGCCGGGGCCGCCGGTGCCCGTTGGCGTGCTCGCCCGGGTCGCCGAACGCGTCGAACACGCTGTCCTCGCGATACCGATGCCGCCGCGGACGATCCTCGGGTACCTCGAAGGCCGACCAGGAGGCCTGGCCGTCCTCGAACAGGTCCGCGAAGCTGTCCGAGAGGCTGTCGATGTGCTCGGCGAGTTGCTGGAACGTGTGGCCGTGCGACTCCGCGGCGTCGCGGCGGGCCGTGACCGTCGACGGCGGCGGCAGCGGCTGGAACCGCTCCTCGTCGTCGACGTGGAACCCGTTGTGCGCAAACCCGATCGGCTGCGCCTCGGCAGGGTTGTCGGGGGTGCCCTCGGGGTCGGCGACCTGTTCGACCTCGGGGACCAGCAGCGAGTGCCAGGACTGCACCGGCGCGCTGTGCCACACCTCCGCCGGGGCCGGCGCCGGGTGCCCGACCCGGGTGTTCAACGGTTCGGTGTCGCTGTCATCGACGTAGTCATAGTCGGCGTCGGCATAGTCGTTGGCGTCGTCGTCGGCGTAGTCGTCGTCGGCGTAGTCGCTGTCGGCGAGCTCCGTTGCGGGCTCGCGGGGGACGGTGAACTCGACGTAATCATCGTCGTCGTACCCGTCGTCATAGTCGGTGTCGTACTCGTCGTACTCGTGGTCGTCATACTGCGCGTGGTCCTGCGCGTGGCCCTCGTACTGCGCGTGGCCGGCCGGGGCGGCAAGGTCGGTCACGACCGGCAGCACCTCGGTGCGCCGCTCGGAACCGTCGGGCCGCGGTTCGGGTTCGCGCGCCGAGCGCAGGGCGCCGAGCAGGAACATCGCGGCCACCACCCCGAACAGCGCGATGAACGACGGCAGCAGCATGGACTGGCTCAACGCGGCCGAGAACGGCGCGTGCAGGAACTCGGGCAGCGTCATGACCGCGCCCTCGCCCGAGGGCGCCTCGGCCGATCCCGCCGGCATCTCCGTGCCGATCCGCCACGTCATGAACGCGGCGATGCCCGCGCTGCCCAGCACCGAACCCACCTGGCGGGTCGTGTTGTAGACCCCGGAGCCCGCACCGGCCAACTCCGGGGACAGGTTTCGCGTCGCGGTGGCCGCCAGCGGCGACCAGATGCACGCCATCCCGATCCCCATCACGATGAACGGGAGCACCAGCCGCCAGTTCGCCGTCGTCGGTGTCATCTCGACCGACAGCCAGGTCATCGCGATGGCCAGCACGGAGAAACCGAAGCCGATGATCGGCGTCGGATGGGCCCGGTCGACGATGCGGCCCACCACCGGCGCCAACAGCCCGGACACCAGCGCCATCGGCGCCATCAGCAGCGCCGAGCGCGTCGGCGTCAACCCGCACACCACCTGCAGGTAGAACATCACCGGCACGATCATCGCGGTCACCGCGAAGCCGATGATGGCGACGCCGACGCTGGACAGGCTGAAGTCGCGGTCGGTGAAGATGCGCAGCGGGATCAGCGGTTCGGCCTTGTTGACCGCCTGCCAGTAGGCGAAGCCCGCCATCAGGCCGAGGCCGGCGAGGATCATCAGCCAGATCCAGCCCGACCAGTTGTGGGATTCGCCCTCCTGCAGGCCGAAGACCACCAGGAACATCGCCGCGCCCGACAGCGCCACCCCGAGCCAGTCGAAGCGGTGCTTGTGCGTCGGCAGCACCGGCACCAGCCAGACCGCCAGCGCCAGACCGACGATGCCGATCGGGACGTTGACGAAGAAGATCCACTCCCAGCCCAGATGATCCAGCAGCACCCCGCCGACCAGGGGCCCCGCCAGCGTCGCCAACCCCGCCGTCGCGCCCCACACGCCCATCGCGGTGCCGCGGTGATCCGACGGGAAGATCCGGGTGATCGTCGTCAGTGTCTGCGGGGTCAGCAGCGCCGCACCGATGCCCTGCACCACGCGCGCCGCGATCAGCATCTCGATCGACCCCGACAGGCCGCACCACAGCGAGGCGGCGGTGAAGATGCCCAGGCCCAGCAGGTACAGGTTCTTCGGCCCGAACTGGTCGCCCAGCCGGCCGGCCACCAACAGCGGTACGGCGTAGGCCAGCAGGTAGGCGCTGGTGACCCAGATGACCCCGTCGTAGTCGGTGTGCAGCTGCTCCATGATGCTCGGATTGGCGACCGCCACGATCGTCGAATCGACGAGAATCATGAAGAAGCCGATCATCATCGCCCACAGGGCATGCCACGGGCTGCGCACCGTGTCGACGACCGTCTTCTGCTGAGGCGTCACAGACGTCACCTCACGTTCCTTGTCCGTGCGTCGCCGTGCCACCGCGCCGACCGTATGGTCGGCAGGTTCCAACGCCGTCGGGGGAACATCTCGGGGTGGTCCCGGCCTTACGCATGGTAGCCACTGGCGTCCGGATCCCCACCGTACGGACCGGTCCGGACAATCCGCGCGACGTTACGGATTCGGCCACCGCAGTACAACCCGCCGCGGCGGGTCACGCGCGTTCGGGTACCGCCTCGGCCACGGGGTCCGCCGCGACGGGCTGGGGCTGCGGACGGACCACCAACATCAGGATCAGGGCCAGGCTCGCACTGACCGTCATCACCAGCGCGAGGGCGCGCTCGTCGTTGCCGAGCAGGCCGACCACCGGGGCGATCACCGCACCCAGGCCGAACTGGGCCGAGCCCAGCAGGGCCGCGGCGGTCCCGGCCGCCTCGGGATGCCGCGACAGCGCCAACGCCGGCGCGTTGGGCATGACGAAGCCCATCGAGGCCAGCACCGTCCAGGCCGGCACCAGGAAGCCGACCACGCCGCCGAACCGGGTGAGGGTGACCGCGACGAACGCCAGGCCGGCCAGGGTCGCGACGGCCAACGCGCAGACAACGATGCGCTGCGGGGTGAAGCGGTCGAGCAGCACCACGTTGAACTGGGTGGCCGCGATCAGCGCCACCGCGCCGGCGCCGAACACCACCGCGAACACCTGCTGATTGAGGCCGTAGTGCTCCTGCAGCACGAAGGCCGCGCCGGCGATGTAGGCGAACAGCCCGGCCATCGCCAACGCGCCCACCAGCACCAACGCCATGAACCGCGCGTCGCGCAGCAGTTGGCCGTAGGTGGTGACGATGCCGCGGATCTGCAGCGGGCGGCGATGGGCGGCCGGCAGCGTCTCGGGCAACGCGAACGCGGCGATCAGCAGGAGCCCCGCGGCCATCAGCACCAGCGCGCCGAAGATCCAGCGCCACGACGCTTCGAGCAGCACGACGGCCCCCAGCGACGGCGCCAACACCGGGGCGACCCCGAGCACCAGCATCAACCGGGACAGCACGGCGGCCGCCGTCGACCCGGTGAACAGGTCCCCCACCACGGCCACGGCGACCACCGCGGCGGCGGCCGCACCCATGCCCTGCAATCCGCGGGCGATGCCCAGGGCGGTGATGTTCGGGGCGAACATGCACAGCAGCGAGGCCACCATGTGCAGCACCACCCCGGCGATCAGCGGGCGGCGGCGGCCCAGCGAGTCCGACAGCGGGCCCACGAGCAGCTGGCCCAGCGCCAGCCCCGCCAGCGTGCCGGTCAGCGTCAACTGGACCACCGACGAGGTGACGTCCAGCTCCTCGGCGATGCGCGGCAGCGCCGGCAGATACATATCTATGGTCAGCGGCCCCAGGGCGATCAACGCGCCGAGGACGAGGATCATGCGAACGCGACTCGGCCTTTGGGGCACAGACACCATGAACGTCAGCAGCGCGCGCACGGACAGATTTTCTTCCCATTGAGCAGAACCGTGACCGTTCTCACTTCGCGGCACCGCACCCACATCGGCATTCGTTGGACATTACGTTTCAGCGGTTAGCCTGAAACGAGGCAGTCCCGGCGAGGAGGCAACCCATGTTCGGTCGTAAGAAGCGCAACCCGGAGAACCTGCCCGCCACCACCGAGGCCGAGGATCCCGGCGCCGCGGCCCATGTGCTGTCCCGGGTGATCGAGACCGGTTCGCGGCTGCAGGCCCCGGCCATCCGCGCCTACGTGGGCCGGCTGCGCGACAAGTCACCGGATGCCACTCCCGAAGAGATCATCGTCAAGCTCGAGAAGCACTACCTGGCCGCGGTCATGGCCAGCGGCGCGGCCGTCGGGTCGGCCGCGTTGGTCCCGGGCGTGGGCACCCTGCTGGCGGTGTCGCTGATCGCCGGTGAGACGGCGCTGTTCCTGGAGACCACCGCGGTGTACGTGCTGTCGGTCGCCGAGGTGCACGGCGTCTCCGCGGACGACAAGGAGCGGCGCCGCACGCTGGTGCTCGGGGCGCTGGCCGGCGACGACGGCAAGAACGCCGTCGGACGCCTGCTGGGACCGGGCCGCACCAACGGGGCCTGGTTGGGCGAGGGCGCGGCGACCGTGCCGCTGCCGGCGCTGTCCCAGGTCAATACGAAGCTGATGAAGTACTTCGTGAAGAAGTACACGGTCAAGCGCGGCGCCCTGATGTTCGGCAAGTTGCTTCCGGTCGGCGTCGGCGCCGTCATCGGCGGGGTCGGCAACCGGTTGATGGGCAAACGCATCGTCAAGAACGCGCGCAACGCGTTCGGGCCCGCGCCCACCCAGTGGCCGGGTGCGCTGCGGGTGCTGCCGCCCCTCGAGGTCGACGCCGATCCGACCCCCGATGCCCTGTCGTCCTGACGACCGTGTGAGGAATTCGCGATTTGCCCTGCTTGCGTGGCCTGACTCGCCTCACAGGGGCTAGCCTTGATTTCGGCGAAACAACTCGGGTCGGGGCCGGGTATGCGACGCCGAACACTCCGGCGGGCGCGGCGCGGTGCCCGCCGGTGGAGAACCGACCAGAGATCACGAGATGAATTGAGGCGAGTAGCCGCTGTGAGCAGCACAAGTTCACCATTCGGCCAGAATGAGTGGTTGGTCGAGGAGATGTATCGCAAGTTCCGCGACGATCCGTCCTCGGTCGACCCGAGCTGGCACGAATTCCTCGTCGACTACAACCCGGAACCCGTGCAGGCCGAGACGGCCGAGCCCTCGTCGACCGGCAACGGCAAGGCTGCTCCGACCGCGCCGCCCGAGCCCGCGCCCGCGCCGCCGGCCAAGCCGCAGCAGTCCAACAGCCAGACCAAGAGTTCCGCGCCGGCCAAGGCCGACAAGACGGACAAGGCCCCCGCCAAGGAGTCCGCGCCGGCCAAGGGCAAGTCGAAGCCCGCGGCCAAGCCCGCCAAGCCGGCGGCGAAGGCCGCCGAGGCTGCCGAGGACGCGACCCAGGTGCTGCGCGGCGCGGCGGCCGCCATCGTCAAGAACATGAACACCTCGCTGGAGGTGCCCACGGCGACCAGCGTGCGGGCCATCCCGGCCAAGGTGATGATCGACAACCGCATCGTCGCCAACAACCACCTCAAGCGCACCCGCGGCGGCAAGATCAGCTTCACCCACCTGCTGGGCTACGCCCTGGTGCAGGCGGTCAAGAGCTACCCGAACATGAACCGGCACTTCGCCGAGATCGACGGGAAGCCGAATGTGGTCACCCCGGCCCATACCAACCTGGGCCTGGCGATCGACCTGCAGTCAGGCGACAAGCGCACGCTGGTGGTCGCCGCCATCAAGAACTGCGAAACCATGGGCTTCGGGCAGTTCATCGCGGCCTACGAGGACATCGTGCGCCGCGCCCGCGACGGCAAGCTGACCGCCGAGGACTTCTCCGGCGTCACCATCTCGCTGACCAACCCGGGCACCATCGGCACGGTGCACTCGGTGCCGCGGCTGATGGCCGGCCAGGGCACGATCGTCGGTGTCGGCGCCATGGAGTACCCCGCCGAGTTCCAGGGCGCCAGCGATGAGCGCATCGCCGAGTTGGGCATCGGCAAGCTGATCACCCTGACCTCCACCTACGACCACCGCGTCATCCAGGGTGCGGAGTCCGGCGACTTCCTGCGGACCATCCACCAACTGCTGCTCGACGACGATTTCTACGACGAGATCTTCCTCGAACTCGGCATCCCCTACGAACCGGTCCGCTGGCGCACCGACAACCCGGACTCGGTGACCGACAAGAACGCGCGCGTCATCGAGCTGATCGCGGCCTACCGCAACCGCGGCCACCTGATGGCCGACATCGACCCGCTGCGGCTGGACAATTCGCGCTTCCGCAGCCACCCCGACCTCGATGTGGTGACCCACGGCCTGACGCTGTGGGACCTGGACCGCGAGTTCAAGGTCGACGGGTTCACCGGCAGCGAGTACAAGAAGCTGCGCGACATCCTGTCGGTGCTGCGCGACGCCTACTGTCGGCACATCGGCGTCGAGTACACCCACATCCTCGAGCCCGAACAGCAGCAGTGGTTGCAGGAACGCGTCGAGATCAAGCACGAGAAGCCGACCGTCGCCCAGCAGAAGTACATCCTGAGCCGACTCAACGCCGCCGAGGCCTTCGAGACCTTCCTGCAGACCAAATACGTTGGGCAGAAGCGGTTCTCGCTGGAGGGCGCGGAAACCATCATCCCGATGATGGACGCGGCCATCGACCAGTGCGCCGAGCACGGCCTCAACGAGGTGGTCATCGGCATGCCGCACCGCGGCCGCCTCAACGTGCTCGCCAACATCGTCGGCAAGCCGTATGCGCAGATCTTCACCGAGTTCGAGGGCAACCTGAACCCGTCGCAGGCGCACGGCTCCGGTGACGTCAAGTACCACCTGGGCGCCTCGGGCACCTACATCCAGATGTTCGGCGACAACGACATCGAGGTGTCGCTGACCGCCAACCCCAGCCACCTCGAGGCCGTCGACCCCGTGCTCGAGGGTCTGGTGCGCGCCAAGCAGGACCTGATGGACAAGGGCGACGGCGACGACGGTTTCGCGGTGGTGCCGTTGATGCTGCACGGCGACGCCGCGTTCGCCGGCCAGGGTGTGGTGGCCGAGACGCTGAACCTGGCGCTGCTGCGCGGTTATCGGGTCGGCGGGACCATCCACATGATCGTCAACAATCAGGTCGGCTTCACCACCTCCCCGGAGTTCTCCCGGTCCTCGGAGTACTGCACCGACGTCGCGAAGATGATCGGCGCCCCGATCTTCCACGTCAACGGCGACGATCCCGAGGCGTGTGTCTGGGTCGCCAAGCTGGCCGTCGACTTCCGGCAGAAGTTCAAGAAGGACGTCGTCATCGACATGCTGTGCTACCGGCGACGGGGCCACAACGAGGGCGACGACCCGTCGATGACGCAGCCGGCGATGTACGACGTGATCGACCGCAAGCGCGGTGTCCGCAAGTCCTACACCGAGGCGCTGATCGGCCGCGGCGACATCTCGATGAAGGAGGCCGAGGACGCGCTGCGCGACTATCAGGGGCAGCTCGAGCGGGTCTTCAACGAGGTGCGCGAACTGGAGAAGCACCCGATCGAGCCCAGCGAGTCGGTGGAGTCCGAACAGGAACTCAACCGCGGTGTGGACACCTCTGTCGACAAGTCGATGCTGGCCCGCATCGGCGACGCGCACCTGGCCGTGCCCGACGAATTCACGGTGCATCCGCGCGTCAAGCCGGTGCTGGAGAAGCGTCGCGAGATGGCCTACGAGGGCAAGGTCGACTGGGCCTTCGGTGAGCTGCTGGCGCTGGGATCGCTGGTGGCCGAAGGGAAGTTGATCCGACTGTCCGGGCAGGACTCCCGGCGCGGCACGTTCACCCAGCGCCATTCGGTGATCATCGACCGCAAGACCGGCGAGGAGTTCACCCCGCTGCAGCTGCTGGCCACCAACGAGGACGGCACGCCCAGCGGCGGCAAGTTCCTGGTGTACGACTCGGCGCTGTCGGAGTTCGCCGCCGTCGGCTTCGAGTACGGCTACTCGGTGGGCAACCCGCAGGCGCTGGTGCTGTGGGAGGCGCAGTTCGGCGACTTCGTCAACGGCGCGCAGTCGGTGATCGACGAGTTCATCAGCTCCGGTGAAGCCAAGTGGGGCCAGCTCTCCGAGGTGGTGCTGCTGCTGCCGCACGGCCACGAGGGCCAGGGCCCCGACCACACCTCCGGGCGCATCGAACGGTTCCTGCAGCTGTGCGCCGAGGGTTCGATGACCGTGGCGATGCCGTCGACGCCGGCCAACTACTTCCACCTGCTGCGCCGGCACGTCTACGACGGGATCCACCGGCCGCTGGTGGTCTTCACGCCGAAGTCGATGCTGCGCAACAAGGCCGCCGTCAGCGACCTCAAGGACTTCACCGAGGCGAAGTTCCGCTCGGTGCTCGAGGAGCCGACCTACGAGGACGGCGTGGGCGACCGCAGCAAGGTCAAGCGCGTCCTGCTCACCAGCGGCAAGCTGTACTACGAGCTGGTGGCCCGCAAGAACAAGGACAACCGCGAGGACATCGCGATCGTGCGGATCGAGCAGCTCTACCCGCTGCCGAGCCGCCGGCTACCCGCGACGCTGGAGCGCTACCCGAACGCCGCGGAGTTCTTCTGGGTCCAGGAGGAGCCGGCCAACCAGGGCGCGTGGCCGACGTTCGGGCTGTCGCTGCCGGAGCTGTTGCCGGAGAAGCTGACCGGGATCAAGCGGATCTCGCGGCGCGCGATGTCGGCGCCGTCGTCGGGGTCGTCGAAGGTGCACGCCGTCGAACAGCAGGAGATCATCGACGAAGCGTTCGCCTGAGCTTGCGAAGGCGGACGTCGAGGAGAATTCCACCGGCACGAAGCGTTCGCCTGAGCTAGGTTCTACCGCCGCGAGCGGCCACTGAGGTACATCCACACCACGGGGTTTTGTACCTCAGTGGCCGCTCGTCGTCGGAGCGAAGGATCAGAAGCCGAACAGGCCCAGCGGGATCGGCGAGTCGCCGTTGGCGACCGCCGCGACGGCGCCGGGGCAGAACAGCGTGATGGCCAGGCCGGTGAACATGGTGGCCGGGCCCAGCGGCCGGCCGATGGACTCGGAGACGCGGCCGGCCACGTCGGCCATCTGCTGACCGGGTTCGGCGAGCATGGGGCACACCTGGTGGCCCACGTCGGCGGCGGTCGCGGGATCGAGGCCGGAGATGCCGGCGTCGGCCAGGGAGTTCAGGAACGCGTCGGTTTCGGTGTCCGCCTGGGCGGGCGCGGCCACGGCCAGGCCCACTGCGAGTGCGATCGAACCGATGGCCGCCATCCGGGAATACTTCATGATGGACAAATCGTAGGCGGGTCGCGGCGCGTTACCCAATGGTGCGCCCCAGCCATACCGGTACCGCCGGTATCGGTTAACCTGACACCTCACGAGTCGAACAGCGAGGAGCGCGCACATGGAGGGTTTCGCCGGAAAGGTCTGCGTCGTCACGGGGGCGGGGTCGGGCATCGGCCAGGCGCTCGCGATCGAGCTGGGTCGCTCCGGGGCGAAGCTGGCCATCAGCGACGTCGACACCGAGGGCCTGGCCAAGACCGAGACCGAGCTCAAGGCGATCGGCGCCCCGGTCAAGGCCGACCGGCTGGACGTCACCGAGCGCGAGGCGTTCCTGCTCTACGCCGACGAGGTCAAGGAACACTTCGGCAAGGTCAACCAGGTGTACAACAACGCCGGCATCGCCTACTCCGGTGACGTCGAGGTGAGCTCGTTCAAGGACATCGAGCGGGTGGTGGACGTCGACTTCTGGGGCGTCGTCAACGGCACCAAGGCCTTCCTGCCGCACCTGATCGAGTCGGGCGACGGGCACGTCGTCAACGTCTCGAGCCTGTTCGGCATCTTCTCCGTTCCCGGCCAGGCCGCCTACAACGCGGCGAAGTTCGCGGTGCGCGGCTTCACCGAGTCGCTGCGCCAGGAGATGCTCACCAAGCACCCCTACGTTTCGGTCACCACGGTGCACCCCGGCGGCATCAAGACCGCGATCGCGCGCAACGCCACCGCCGCCGAGGGCCTCGACGTCGCGCAGCTGGCCAAGGAGTTCGACAGCAAGCTGGCCCGCACCACCCCCGAGCGCGCCGCCACGATCATCCTCGAGGCCGTGCGCAAGAAGCGGGCCCGGGTGCTGGTGGGTGCCGATGCCAAGATCCTCGACGTCATCGTGCGCGTCACCGGTTCGGGCTACCAGCGGGTGTTCTCGACGGTGATGGCCAAGATGGTGCGCGGCGTGCACTGAGCCGCTAACGGCCCAGCGGGTTCTCCGCCAGCCATTCGTCGGCGACGCTGCGCGGGTCGGCCCCGTCGGCCACCCGCTGCCGCATCTGCTTGAGGGTCGCGGTGTCCAGCACGCCCGCGACCTCGTTGATGGCCAGCACCTGGCGCGCGGTCAGCTCGTTGCGCCGATACAGCGGCACGACGTTCTGCCCGCGGATCAGCGTGGGTTTGCGATCGGTCAGCACCACAACGTCCTCCGGCACATCGGGATCGGCCGTCGTGGTCCAGGCCAGGTTGATCCGGTCGTCGCGTAACGCCGCGAAAAGCTCTGCGTCGTCGGCGAATTCACGTGGGGTCGGCATCGCGCACCTGCCGACGGCGGTCGGCGGCACCACGCCCCGCAGCGCCCCGGGACGCAGCTGCGCGCAGTGCTCGACCAGGGCGGGCAGATCGCGGCCGTCCCACTTCGCGGCGGTGGCCTCGGTGATCGCGACGGCCGGCTTGTCCTCGGCGGCCGTGGCGTAATCGCCGGCGCTCACCCCCTCGGGCAGCACCCCCACCATCGACTTGTAGACCTGTTCGTCGCCGGTGGCCCGGATGCCGGGGGCGAACGTGCGCAGCAGCCGCCCGGTGTAGCCGGGCACCACGGTCACCTCGCCGGAGTCGAGCCCGGCCAGCGGGTCGGTCAGCTCGACCACCTCGGCCGGGGTGCCGTAGTAGCGCAGCGCGGCCGCGTAGAGGTTGGCCAGCAGCACCGACTCGGGATCCGGCTGGGCACCGACGCCCAGGACGGCGACGTCGTCGGGCCGCTGACCGCAGCCGGCGGCGACCAGCACCACGAGCAGAGCGCACAGCAGCGCGCGGCGGGTGCCGGTCAGGACGCCAGGCAGGGGGCTAATCCTCCTCTTCGACCGCCGCGCCGACGGCCTCGGCCACCGCGGGGCACACCCGCGGGTCCAGGGGGCTCGGCACGATGTGCTCGGCCTCGAGATCGTCGAGGATCACGCCGTGGATGGCCTCGGCCGCGGCCACCTTCATCCGCTCGGTGATGCGCCGCGCGCCGGCGTCCAGGGCCCCGCGGAACACGCCGGGGAAGGCCAGCACGTTGTTGATCTGGTTCGGGAAGTCGCTGCGCCCGGTGGCCACGACGGCGGCGTACTTGTGCGCGAGGTCGGGGTGGATCTCCGGGTCCGGGTTGGACAGCGCGAACACGATGCAGTCGGGCGCCATCGTCGCGATGATGTCCTCGGGCACCACGCCCGCGGAGACACCGAGGAACACGTCGGCGCCGTCGAGCGCCTCGGCCAGGCCGCCGGTGCGCTTGAGCGGGTTGGTGCGCTGGGCCAGTTCGGCCTTGAAGCTGTTGAGGTCCTCGCGCTCGGTGTGCACGATGCCCTTGGAATCCAGGACCGTGACGTCGGAGACGCCGCTGGCCATGAGGATGTTGGCGCAGGCCACCCCGGCCGCACCCGCACCGGAGACCACCACGCGCAGCGAGCTCATCTCGCGCCCGACCACCTTGGACGCGCCCAGCAGCGCCGCGAGCACCACGATGGCGGTGCCGTGCTGGTCGTCGTGCATGACGGGGCAGTCCAGCGCCTCGACCACCCGGCGTTCGATCTCGAAGCAGCGCGGAGCGGAGATGTCCTCGAGGTTGACCGCGCCGAAGGTCGGGCGCAGGCGGATCAGGGTCTCGACGATCTCGTCGGGGTCCTTGGTGTCCAGGACGATCGGGATGGAATCCAGGCCGGCGAACGTCTTGAACAGCGCGCTCTTGCCCTCCATCACGGGCAGCGAGGCCGACGGACCGATGTCGCCGAGACCGAGCACCGCAGTGCCGTCGCTGACGACGGCCACCAGCCGATTGGCCCAGGTGTACCGCTTGGCCAGCGTGGCGTCGGCCGCGATGGCGCGGCTGACCTTCGCCACCCCGGGGGTGTAGGCGATGGACAGGGCCCGCTGGGTGTCCAGCGGCGACTTCAGCTCCACCGACAGTTTGCCGCCCGCATGGGCTTCGAAAATATCTTCGTCCGCAATCACCAGATGTGATGCACTCACCGATTCGGCCACTGCGCCAGGTTACTTCACCGCACAACCTCACCGGACACCGTTCCCCGTTCGTGAGGTGGGGCGATCGGGGTGCGCCGCGTAACATCACCGATGCGTCCGCGCGGCGACGAAGGGAAGATTGCTCATGCCGTCGTTTCGAGCAGGGCCGATCTCCGCGCGCGGGGCAAACCACGGTCGCGGCGCGGATTCTCGTCGCTATCCGCGCCCGGTCTCCGGAGCGATGGTCGACTGCGCGGTCTACGTGGACGGCGAGCGCCTGCCGGGCCATTTCACCCACGCCGCGGCGATCGGCCGGGCACACGAACTGGAGCAGTCCGGCCGCAAGGCCTACGTCTGGATCGGCCTGCACGAACCCGACGAACACCAGATGCATTCAGTGGCGGAGGTTTTCGACATCCACCCGCTGGCCGTCGAGGACGCCGTGCACGCCCATCAGCGCCCCAAGCTCGAGCGCTACGACAACACGCTGTTCCTGGTGCTCAAGACCGTCAACTACGTTGAGCACGAATCGGTTCTGCTGACCCGCGAGATCGTCGAGACCGGCGAGATCATGGTGTTCGTGGGTGCGGACTTCGTCGTGACCGTGCGGCACGGCGACCATTCCGGATTGGCCGGCGTGCGCAAGTCCCTGGAGGAGCGGCCCCGGCAGCTGGCCCTGGGGCCCTACGCCGTCATGCACGCCATCGCCGACCACGTCGTCGACAGCTACCTGGACGTGACCACGCTGATGGAAGTCGACATTGACGCGATCGAGGAGGAGACGTTCTCCCCCGCCAGCAAGACCGACATCGGGCAGATCTACATGCTCAAGCGCGAGGTGGTGGAACTGCGCCGGGCCGTGGCGCCGCTGTCGGTCGAACTTGGACGGATCAACTCCGAGCACCGGGATCTGCTGTCCAAGGAGCTGGTCCGCTACATGCGCGACGTCCTGGACCATCAGACCCAGGCCGCCGACCGGATCGCCAGCTACGACGAGATGCTGTCGTCGCTGGTGCACGCGGCGTTGGCGAAGGTGAGCGTGCAGCAGAACGTCGATATGCGCAAGATCTCGGCGTGGGTGGCCATCGCGGCGGTCCCGACGATGATCGCCGGCGTGTACGGGATGAACTTCGAGCACATGCCCGAACTCGATGAACGCTGGGCGTATCCGGCGGTGCTGCTGCTGATGCTGACGGTGTGTTCGCTGCTGTACGCCGTCTTTCGGCGCAACCACTGGCTCTAGGAGGGTGTGGTTCCAGGTCACCTTGGCCGCGAGGGTGCGCAGACTACGTGGAAAATGCGGAGTGTCGGCCGGGGACGCGCCCGCTCGCGGGTAGTTCTAGTCCGCTCGGGCAATAAGGGGAAGGGGTCAGACGCGGGCGGGGTCGAGGATGTCGGTGCCGTCCTGGGCCCAGGTGCCGCGCAACTCCTCGACGCCCTTGAGCCGCACCCACGCCGCCTCGTTGGCCGAAATCGGGGTGGCCGCCAGGAACCGCACCGGCTCCATCGGCTCCGCCAGCGACAGCTCGTGGATCGGGCCCTGGCCCAGCAGCACCGCCGACAGCGGCGCGTGCCCGGGCCGCTGCGCCCACAGCGCCGACCCCAGGTCGATCAGCGCGTCCTCGACCAACACCAGGCCGTCCACGGCCGGGGTGGCCGCCAGCAGCGCCACGGTCCGGGCGATGCCCGGGGTCGGCGTCGTATTGCGCAGGCTGACAATCACTTCGGCGCGCGGGCCCTGCACCGGGTCGGCGGCCACCGCCGACGGGTCCCCCATCGGGTGGCGCGAACAACCCAGCGAGACGTAGTGCAGCACCCCGTCGGCGTCGGGTCCGAAGCGCAGCACCTCGATGCGCTCGACACCCAGGAAAGTCACGCTGGCCGAGCCGGGTTCGGCGTCCAGACCGGTCGCGGCGAAGTGGGCGCCCCCCAGCCCGCCCCCCCCCGCGGGGGCGGGG
>JAEWRC010000205.1 GCA_023460175.1 Actinomycetes bacterium | reverse complement strand
GCCCCCGGTCGCAAGACCGGGGGCGACGCTCATGTGTGGGCCTGGTGTGTCAGGCGGCGTGAACCGCTGGTGCATGGGAGAACTCTTCTTCGGGCCGACGGGCGCGTAGCCGGCTGTTGCGTTCTGTCGCGCTCCGAGTGACGACGCCGGGGTGCCAAAACGTTTACCCGCATCGCGGTTCGGGGCCGGTGCGGATTCCGAGGTGCGACGCCGGCTTTCCGGTCTCGGTATCACCACAAACTGGCTGGTACGGCCGAAGATCCCGGCTACGGATTTCGCACCCTCCGGTCGTGTTTTGCTGACTTTTTGCGGTTGTAAGCACTTCGCGGCGAAGCAAAACGGTTGATCAACTGTTTAGCCCCCGTTAACAATGCCCAGACCTGCAAATTCGACTTTCCTGAGCAAAACGCTGCGATGCTGAGAGGTGCCTGAGATGGTTTGCTACAGTGTCTCGAACCTGTAACGAAGATCACAGCCCCGGCAGGAGTGTCCATGACGAACTCGGTTCCCACCCCGCCCCGCTTGGCGAAGGCCAAAGCGGCAGCCATCACCGCCGCGGCTGTTGCGACGACGGCGGCGTTGACCATCGGTGGGACCACCGCTGCGTCGAGCGCCGTGCTCGCCGACCGCGACCAGGCGGTCTCGATGTCGCTGAGCCAGGACGTTTCGCTGTCGGCGTCGATCGGGGTGTACCCGGTGGGGCCGGGCGCTCAGATTGCGCGTCTGTTCGGCGCGGGCACTCCGGAGGGTGCGCTGCGGACGCTCGGCACGCTCGCCTCGCTGATCCCGGGTGAGCAGGGCGAGTCCTTCCGGGCGACCCTGAACGCGCTGGCCGCGGCGTTGGCGGCGGCGGAGGAGGGGATTCAGCTGCTCCCGCCAAATGTGCTGCCGGATATCGATGTGCCCCAGTGGATCCAGGACTTGTTGGGCCTGAATATCCCGGAGCTGGGCCTCTCGGCTGGCCTCAAGCTCGCCCTCCCGGAAATTGCCGTTCCAGCGCTAGGTCCTGCGGGAACCTACGATGCGGTTGCCAGCCTAGAACCTGACGTAGGCACTCAGCTTCTGCTCACGGTGCTGAAGACGCTCATGACCAACTCGGATCTGCTTGACCTGGTTCCGGGCGGAATGCTGCCTGACCAGGTGGAAGAGCTGGTCGACTTCTTGCAGATGGTTCCACTCAACGTGCCGGGTGAACCGACAGTCATCCCACTCCCGGTGCTGCCGGACCCTGAGATCTTCTTCTCGTCTGCCGACCGAATCGCAATCATCCCCACCTTCGGGCTGGGCGGCACGAATGCCGCGATCACCGCGCCGTCGTTCTTGAACGAAGAGCAGTTCGCGAAGACCGTCGTCCTGATCATCCCGATCCGGAACACGTCGCGGCCGGGTGGCGGCATCCTTGCGATGCTGACCCCGCTGTCGAGCCTCGTAGGCATCAACATGTCGAACGTCGACGGGACTAAGGGGAACGGCAACGGCAATGTCACCTTCTGGGACATCACCGCCGCGTACGACATAATGTCGGACGCGCCGTCCACGATCTTCAATCCCGTCGCGTGGGCCAACTCCGTGACCGGGGCGGTGATGCCGACGTACCTGATCCCGCAGAACGTCGAGCAGCTCGCCAGCGTGGTCGAGAACATCGTCAGCGGCGATATCAGCCTGGACACTGTGCTGCAGCTTCTTGCGGCTGGCGACATCACCGAACTGTTCCACGACAACGTCGGCCAGGACGGCAACCTTTACATCACCTACGACTCCGGGAACCTGCCGCTGCTCGAACCGTTCCAGTTCCTGCCGCGGACCATCAGCTACCTGCCCGGATTCGACATCTCTACACCGGGCAGCGAGTCGTTCAACGACTTCCTCACCCAGCTGGTCGCCATGGGCTACCAGGATGTCGATCTCAAGGAAACCGATGGCATTCCGTCGTTTGTCCGCGGCTGGGACGAGGCGGGAACTCAGGCGAAGTTCTGGACCAGTCCGGTCAGCTTCGAGGACAGCCTGCAGGCTCCGCAGGCACTGTTCAACGCGCTCATCGGCGATGGTCAGAAGACCGGTATCACCGGCAACCTCCTGAGGCCGGAGGACCAGCAGCTCAAGCTGTTCGGGAGCTCGGCCATCGGTGACGCGGTGTACCGCAACGCGTTGACCGTCGCGGTCGCCGGCTTCCTGCGCGATGCGCTGCTCGAGCTCAAGGACCAGCTGAACCCGCTGTTCGACGCGGTCGACAGCAATGAGGCCCTCGTCTCCTTGGCCAAGCAACTCGACGAGGCCGCCAAGCAGGCCGACAACCTGTTGGCCGATGCGGGCGACAGCATCCGGGACCTCGGCATCGACGTTTCCGGCCCGCTGATGGACGGCAACCGCGCCTTCAACAACCTGATTGGCGGAAACCACGTCGGGGCTGCCGAGGGCCTGAGCGGACTTTCGGCGCTCTCGGCCGACGAGGGGCAGAACAAGGTGTCGGCCGCGGCCGCCCGTGAGGAAGCGCTCGACATCGAGATCGCCGAAGAAGAAGCCCCGGCCGTGCCGGAGGTCGGCACCGGCACGGACTTCCTGGCCGACACTGCGCTCTCCGAGCGCGCCGAGAAGGTCGCGGACGTCCTCAACCCGCGCAAGGCGCTGCAGGCGGCCGCTGACGAAGCCGGCGATCGTGTGGAGAAGCGAGTCACCAAGACGCAGAACAGCCTTCGCAAGGCCAACGAGCGCGCGGCGCTCGTCGGCAAGGAACTGCGCGAGGGTGACGTGGTGGGCGCGGCCAAGCAGGTGGGTGCCAACGTCCAGAACCGTGTCGACCGACTGAAGAAGGATGTCGACAACGGTCTGAGCAAGCTGCGCGGCAGCGATAAGGACAGTGACAAGGGCGCCGAGAAAGACACGAAGCCCGCAAAGAAGTCGGAGCCCAAGAAGGACGCCGCCTAACTGAGCGAGAAAGACACCGCCTCGGCCGAGTAGGGCCGGGGCGGTGTTTTCTTTGGCCTCAGGCCGGCCCCCACGCGCCGATCAGGCGGACGTGGTACCGGCACCGCCGAGGCCGGACCAATGCAGGTGTGTACCGCCCCTGGCGACGGCGAGCTTGGAAGTCCGGAACCACACGAAGCTGGGCTCGTCGAAGGTGGCCGACCAGATCAGCGGGAGCGTGCCGTCCGGACCGCTCTCGATCCACACCCGCAGCGGACCGCCGGTGCGGTGGCGGGAGAAGTACGTCAACCCCAGTGAGCGTTTGATGCGGCCCTCGATGAGGCCGCAGCCCTCAGAGTCGGTGATGCCGTCCTCGATGGCGAGAGTGTCCCCGCCGCGGGCCGTGTCGACGAAAGCCCAATGGTTCCAGAAGGTGTGGGGATAGGCGCAGCCGAACGGGTCGTCCGAACAACCGTCGGAGTAGATCTCGTAGAACGTCGTGCGCACCGGCTGGTGCGTGGTGAAGACCGCCGAGGTGGTCAGGGTGCGGGGCTGCTCGGGCAAGGCGACATCGTCACGGGTTCGGCGTAGGTGATCCTCGATCAGGCGCGGCGGTGCCGTTTCGCCGGCCGGTGCCAGGGCGGTGAACACCTCCAGCGGCGTCGCGCCGGCCACCTCGACCAGGAAGCGCGCGCGTTCGGCCGCGGGGCTGTCCACCGCGACGATGACCACCTGGCCTTCAGCGCCGGGCCGTCCGGCGTCGACGAACTCGATGAGGCCGTGACGTGCCAGATCGATTCGCGCCACCAGGGCCCGTTCGGACGGCGTGTGGCCCGTCGTGCTGCGGTGCCAGAAGCCGTGGTCGGTGCGTTGCGCTGCGTCGGGGGTCATGGTGGTCACGGGTCGCTCCTCAGGTGCTGTGGCCGCGTTTCAGCCAGGTCTGATCCAGCGTGGGCGGCAACGTCTGGTTTGGCGCGGGTAGTGGGCTACCTGAGTGGTGCGTGAGCGTTGGGTGCGGTGGTGTCAGCGGATTGCGAGGGCTTCCGGCCGGGCTCGGCGGACGCAAGATTCTCGTAATATTTGGCCCGCGCCAAGCTGTCGGCCGCGCACGCGTCCCGAGAGCTTGCAGCAACTCGGCGACCGGATCGTGCAAAACAGGCAACGGACACTAATCGACCAACTGATCGCGATAACCAGCGAAAACCTCATACGCCGGTTGATCTAGCAATTATTCAGTGTTCCAGCATATTTCGAGTGGCCGGTGGCGCCCGGCGACAATTTGAGGCGTGGCGCTGACGGCAACGTCAGCCTAGGTCCTTGCGTATGCAATCAAATCCACCAGCAACCGTCGATTGCGGGTGCGAGTGTCGTGATCACCGTGTAGCTTCGGGGTGAGTAGAAGCTGAGATTTTCCTGAGGGGTCGGGTCAGATTCGATGAGAAGCGACTAGAGCGTTGCGCGGCCCGAGCGGTGTACGGCCGCTCCCGCGCCGCTGTCTATCACCGAATATCAAGTCGGGCGGAACTTTCCAAGTCACCACCAAGTGTGACTGGATCGCGGCCAAGACCGCGAAAACCTGAGCTGAAGCTGAGATGAACAGTCCCATCTCAGTCCAGCACAGCACCACCAACGAGAAGGGGGCGTCGTATGCGCACGTTCAAGTCAGCAAACAAGGAGAGCGCGCGAGCGCGCCGTCGTCGGCTCGGCGGCGCCAAGACCAAGAAGGTCGCGCTGAGCGGTCTGGCCGCGGTGAGCGCCATGGCCATCAGCGTCGTCCCGTTCTCCGCGGAGGCCGCGACCTACATCGTCGGGGCACCGGATTGGTTGGGCGTCAACAACATCGACAGCGACGCCGAGGCAATCTACAACGCGATCGTCAACGACCGGAACGACCCGCTCGCCACCTTGGTCGGATGGGGCACCGGCGGTGTCGCGCTCAACCCCCAGTGGGTGCAGTGGTACAACCCGAACCTCGGAGGGCTGGACCTGGGTGACATCGACCTGGGTGACCTGTCCAGCGGCGATCTTGCGGCGCTGATAGGTCAGATGGATCTCGATGAACTGACCAACTCCGACCGCGATCAGTACTACACGCCGCGGGAGTGGGGAGAGATCGGCACCGAGGAGGTGTGGGTCGACAACCCCGAGTATCAGGCGGCTTTCGCCGCTGCGCTGGCCCAGGTGATGCAAGAGGACCGCGACGCGATCCTCGAGGCGGACCAGATCAATATCACCCTCTCCTACACGGTGCAGCAGCCTGGCTGGTGGAACGACGGATACACGGTCCCTATCGTTGGCACCCGACTCAGCCTTCAGAGTCTGCTCGGCAACTGGTCGAGCCAGCAGATCGGCGGCCAGTCGCTCGGGGCGCCGATCACGACGACCGTCACGATCGACAACCCGTTCAAGGGTGACCCCGATGCCCTCGACGCCTTCTTGGAAACGGGCGTGTACGAGGGCTCGTATCCGGTGGAGATCGACCCCGCTCAGTTGGGGATCACGAAGCCAGGCAATCCGATCCCGGGGTGGGTGCCGGGCCGCGATTCCCTCTGGAACAGCGCCTGGAACTGGCTGACTGATCAAATGGGAACCATCGACGTCGGTGACGTCGACTACGACTTCGATCGCACGATGTTCGGATTGCCGGGCGCGAGCTGGGACGAGCGGGCCGAAGCCCTCGTCGACCCCAGCATTCCGCAGCAGATCACTGAGCAGCAGCCCGTCTACGGTTACCTCCCCGGCGGCTGGACGACGAACACGTTCGGGCAGTGGGTGTCTCCGACCAACGACATCATCGGACTGCAGGATCTGGACCTCGAGGCTCTGCTCGACGGGGATCTGTCCGGCCTGAGTGCCCTGGCCGGAATGGACACGCGGGATCTGGCCTACTACCTGTCGGGCGATCTGGGATTCCTTGCCCCGCTGCTGAACTGGACGGCCTATTTCCACAACACCAACCTGATCGGCTACGGCGACGGCGCCATCGCGGCCGGGCTGGCGTACCAGAAGTTCATCGATGCGGTGCAGTCCGGCGAGATCAAGGCCGGCGAACCTCAGACCGATGGCCGCTACATCGTCATCACCACCGACGAGGACGGCAATCGCGTGGTGCAGGAGGTGAACCACAGTGTCGGCGATGGTGGTTTGACCGACATCATCACCTCCTACCCGCTGCCGGATGACCTGGTCTTCCCGGACATGCCGACCGACGAGGACGGCAATCCGCTCTACCCGGCCTACACCGAGGTCGAGGGCGGGGTGCTCGACATCCACCTGTTCACCCTGGCGCTGCTGCGCAACCCCGGGCGGGCCAACGGTGGCCTGTACTCGCGCTTCGCACCGTTCTACGAGCAGCTCACCGGAACCAACCCGGTGTCTCCGGACAGCCAGAACGTCCTGCCGGAGGGCCTGGAGGGCCTGGATATCGCCAAGCTGCTGCTCGGCGAGGACGGCGCACCGGATATCCAACTCGACGACCTGGGCAACCTGGTGGCGATCCTGGAGAGCGCCGACGGCAAGCCGATGGTGCTCACCATCAAGACGGACCTGACGTGGCAGTACGACCTGCTCTCCGATGCTCCGGTGACCGCGAATCCGTTGGCCTGGGCCAACTCTGCCGCGGCCGCACTGCTGGCGGTAAACCTGGCCTCCGCGCTGGTGAACTACGAAGACGGCGAAATCGATTTCGAGAGCTACGTCGCCGACGACGGCACCATCTACGGCACCGTCACGATGGACCAGCTGCCGCTGCTGTCTCCGATCCGCCTGCTGGCCGGCGCCATCGAGACCGCCACCGGTGAGGACATCAACACCCCGTTCGCCGACGCCTTCGAGCCGCTGTTGAAGACGTTGACCAACGTCGCCTACACCGACTGGGAGCGCGTGGTGAGTCCGGACGGCACGGTCTCCTATGAGCGCACGCTGGATCAGATGCACCAGCACACCTTGTTCGGTACCCCGACGATGACGTCGGCCGAGCGGGCGCAGTTGGCCGGCGACGTGATCGCGATACTGGGTGCGGGTCTGGGTGCGGAGATCACCGACATCAACGGCCGGTTCCTGGCCCGGGTGGAGAAGCTCCTCGGTGAGATCGACGCCGAATTGCCGTCCGAGCTGCGGGAGGCGTGGGTCAAGGCGGTGCCGGTGCTGGGCAACGCCATCACCGAGGTGAGTTCGAAGTTCGGCTCGGGAGTGAGCGACGTGCTCACCGACGTGGCCGAGGCGGTGGATCCGACCGAGCCCAAGGAGATCGAGGCGCCGTCCTCGGGAACTGATCAGCAGCAGACGCAACTGGTCTCGGGTCAGCGTGATTCGGGCAACGAGGCCAAGGCGGTCAAGCCGGCCGCCGAGGTCGTCGCTTCCACCGACACCGAGGGCCAGGGCGAACAGGATCCGACCGACGGCGCCGACGGCGAAGTGGTGCTTGTCGACGAGGCCGCCGGTTCGCAGTCCGATTCGAGTGCGGTGTCCAAGACGCGGGCGCAGCAGTCGATCGCGAAGGTGCGTGCGGATCTGAAGGAGGCTCGCGACGATGTGCGGGCTGACGTCAAGAAGGCGACCGACAAGGCCAAGAAGGCGGTGAAGAAGGCCGGCGACGACATCAAGAAGTCGGTCAAAGACACCGCTGACAAGGTCAAGAAGGCTGTGACGCCGAAGAAGAAGTCTGAGAAGAAGTCCGACGGTTCGTCCGACTCCGACGACTGACCACACACCCGACAGAAGTTGCCCCTGCCGACGCGGCAGGGGTACTTCTTTGTCGTTGAGGCGCCGCTGGGGGCGCCGCGGAAGCGGCTTGCTGAGATGGCAACGTCGTGTCGAAACGTGACCAAATTTCGCCGAGGTTCCTCGACGAGCTGTGCCGGTGGCTCAGTGCGGGATGCTGCCCGGAGTGACGCACTCCGGGACGGGCAGTCCCGGTGGGTGGCTACCCGCTCGACCGCTTGGTTGAGGGGTGCTACCGGGCAAATTCTGCACCAACGTTGATTCTGGCAATCAAGCTTGATCCGGGCGGTTCCGATGATGTCGTTGCTGGGGCAATCAAATCGGGCGCCGACGTGGTGGCTGCCCAGGGGTGAAACTTCTTGCGGTCGCACACATTGCCCACAGCAACTATCGATTGCGGGTGCGGATGTCAGAGTTGCCATGTAGCTTCGTGGCAACATTGCTGAGAGTTACCTGAGGGGTCGGGGGCGACGTTGATGCGAAGCTGTTGAGGGGGCAGGCGGGATGTGCGGTCGTCGGGCCGCTCGTGATCCGCTTGGACTGCTGAATATCAAGCAGGGCAGATCTTTCCAGAGTCGGCGCATAGCCGGCTTCTCGAGCGGCAGTGGCCGGCGAAACCTTAGCTAAACCTGAGTCGCAGTGGCCGTAGGGTCACTGCCGGCCAAAATCACGAATGGGGGAGTATGTATGCGCACGTTCAAGCCAGCAAAGATGGAAAGCGCGCGAGCGCGGCGTCGTCGTATCGACGGGACCAAGACGAAGAAGGCCGTCCTGGTCGGCGCAGCGGTGGCGACTGCGGTGTCGGTGGGGTTGACGCCGCCGATCGCCAACGCGGTCGCGAGCAACACGTACTTCGTGGGATTCCCGGACTGGATCGGGATCGGCGAGGGTTCGACGCTTCCGTCGGACGCGGCTGCCATCGAGGCGGCGATTCGCGCGGGCAAGGACACCGATCCGCTGATCGCCTGGGGGTTGGACCCCGTCTCCGAAGAGGATTTGGCACCGCGGTGGGCGACGTGGTTCAACCCGGCCAAGGCGGATTCAAATGTCAATTGGGCGTGGTTCCAGGCGTCCGGAACGGCTACCGGAACGAGCAACGGACGCTGGGTGTCGCCGAGCGACCCCGGGGTCGACCTGAACAATCTGGGCGGACTCAGCGTCGATGATGTTCTCGCCCTCAACGACTACATTTCCCAGGTCGGTGGACTCGAGGCAGCGTTGGCGAGAGTGGCTGCGCCGCTGCTGAACTGGACGACCTACCTGTCGAACACCAACATCATCGCCTATGGCGATGGGTCGATCGCCGCCGGAGTGGCGTACAAGAATTTCATCGATGCCGTTCGGAGTGGCGACGTCGAGGTCGGCGCCGCGCAAACCGGACCACGCAAGATCGTCATCATCGATGAGAACGATCCGGCGGCGCACGAATTCGTCCGCGAATTCTCCAATGTGAATGCTGCAACCGGATTGTTGATCGAGGCGACGCCGGGCGTATGGCTTTTGAGTCAGGGGTCGATTCCGTATCCCGACGAGCCCGGTGAAGGGCCTGCGGTCGACGTCATCCCCGGCGGCGTCATCGACGTCACCTTGCTTACCCTGACGTTGTTGCGCAACCCCGGACGGCCCAACGGCGGCCTGTACTCCCGGTTCGCCCCGATCTACGAGGAAGTGAACGGCGTCAATCCGGTGTCGCCCGACCGCGAGGACGTGCTTCCCGAAGGTTTGGAAGGTCTCGACCTCGCGGCGTTGTTGACGGGTCAGGGCGGTCTACCCGAGGACCTCACCGACATTGCAACGTTGCTCGCGACGATCGAGGATCTCGATGGGAATCCCGTCGTCGTGACACTCAAGACGGACCTGACTTGGGAGTACGACCTGCTCTCTGATGCGCCTGTCACGGCAAATCCTGTGGCGTGGGCGAACTCTGCCGCGGCGTCTCTGTTGGTGCTCACCCTTGGAGCGTCGTTGCTCAATCTCGATGAGGGGGCGCCCGGCCTCGAGATGTACGTCGCTCCGGACGGAACGATTTACGGGACCCTGACGCAGGAGCAACTGCCGCTGTTGGCGCCGTCGCGTCTGGTCGCTGGATTGCTCAGCACTGCTACTGGCGAAGACGTGAACACACCGCTGTCCGATGCGCTGGAACCGTTCCTGAAGGTACTTACCAATACCGCCTATACGGACGTGATTCGTAACGTCGACGCTGATGGCGTCATTACCTACGACCGCACATACAACGAGATGCACGAACACCTTCTGTTCGGCACACAAACGCTCACTCGGGCGCAGCGTGCACAACTCGCCGGCGATCTGATCGCGGTGCTGGGCGCTGGAATCGGCGCCGAACTCACCGACATCGGCTGGCGGACCGTGGGACGTGTGCAAGAGCTACTCGCTGAACTGGACATCGAGGTGCCAGAGGAAGTCTCCGCTGCTCTCGCGAAAGCAATCCCCGTCCCGGGGAGCGTGATTACCAAGGTCAGCAGTGAACTGGGCGCTGGGGTGTCTGACCTGCTGGGTGAAGTTAGGCAGCACCTGCCGGAGGAAGTGACGCTGAGCCAGAAGCAGTTGGACAATTTGCAACGGCCCGTCGGGCAGGCGATCAAGCCGGTCAAGGACGGCATCGACGACGTATCGGCGGGACTGGAGCAGGCCGCCGGTCGGTTCACAGACGGGCCAGCCGCTGGCGATGAAGAGGTTGCCGGCGTTGTCGAGGAACTCAAGGTCGCCGTCGGTGACGCGTCGTTGGAATCGAAGCCGGTGTC
Organism: Actinomycetes bacterium; assembly: GCA_023460175.1. Taxonomy (GTDB): domain Bacteria; phylum Actinomycetota; class Actinomycetes; order Mycobacteriales; family Mycobacteriaceae; genus Mycobacterium. The sequence continues at coordinate 29,207 of JAEWRC010000205.1, read as the reverse complement.
CAAGACGCGAGCTCGGCAGTCGCTCGCGAAGGTGCGGACGGATCTGAAGGAGGCCCGCGACGATGTGCGCGCCGACGTCAAGAAGGCGACCGACAGCGCGAAGAAGGCGGTGAAGAAGGCCGGCGACGACATCAAGAAGTCGGTCAAGGACACCGCGGAGAAGGTCAAGAAGGCCGTGACCCCGAAGAAGACGGAGAAGAAGGCCGAGTCCGGCGACTGACCGCAACACCACAAGAAGTGCCCCTGCCTCGGCAGGGGCACTCTTGTCAGGCCGGGTCGGCGAAGGGGTTGACTGCCGCGGCAATGCGATCGGCCGCGTCGGCCACACCACTTCCCCGTGACCGAATCCGGCGACCCTCGCCCCGGTGGCCGCCAAGCGGTTCAGCGAGCGCACCGCGGCCTCCCGGTCCACGTTGAACACCCCGAGGATCACCTGGCCGTGGAACTCGGCCACGGTGTCACCGGTCAGCACGGCATCCGCGGCCGGCAGATGCACCGCGATGCTGCCCGGCGTGTGCCCCGGCACCTCGATCGTCCGCGCTCCACCGGCGAAATCCAGGACGTCGCCGTCGCGCACCTCGCGGTCCACGCGGCACGCAGGGCCGTGCGGCGACTCCTTGAGCGGGGCGCGGATTGTGCGCTCCGGTTGCGTCAGCGCCGGGATAGGCCCGGGCTGATCACCCCGGATGAACGTCGCATCACCTGATCCCGCAACAACTTCCACATCACGCGACCACGCCGCGATCTCCGCGGCCGCACCGCAATGGTCCTCATGGAAATGGGTCAGCACCACCCGCACGACATCGTCCGGTCGCCGGCCCAACTCGGCCAAGGCCTCCGCGATCACCCCGGCGCTATCGGGCCACCCGGTGTCGACCAGCGTGACGCCGTCGTCGTCGACCCAGAGATAGCAGTTGAACAGGTGCGCCCTATCACCGGGAATCCGGAGTCGGTGCAGCAACGGTGCCAGCTGTTGCAGGTCGGCCATCACGCCGACGCTAGCGACCGGTTGCTGCGAAGGCGGGCAGTTTCGCTCTCGCCGAAACCCGCCGACGACAACCCGGCATACTCGACGGGTGCAGACGTTCACCAAGCGCAACCTGGCCGCCCCGCCGGAATTCTTCGCCTGCGAAGCCGCCGGCCTGCACTGGCTTTCCGCGGCGCACGGCGCCCCCTGCGCCGAGGTGGTCGCCCAGGACGACACCAGCCTGACGCTGGTGCGCCTCGAGTCCGCACCGGCCACCGAAAGTGCGGCGCGGGCCTTCGGCAAGGCTTTGGCCAAGACACACGACGCCGGTGCGCGGGCCTGGGGTGCGGCCCCGGACGGCTGGGACGGGCCGGGCTTCTTCGGTCCGCTGCAACACCCGCTGCCGATGACCTTCGGCTTGCATGACAGCTGGGGCCGCTTCTACGCCGACGAACGCCTGACGCCCATGCTGGAGCTGGCCCGATCAGCGCTGCGCAGCGAGGCCATCGCCGATATCGAAACGGTGATAGAACGCTGTGGCGCAGGCGATTACGACGACGGCGACATTCCAGCCCGGCTGCACGGTGACCTGTGGAACGGCAACGTCGTCTGGACCAAGAAGTCCGCGGTGCTGATCGACCCGGCCTGCTACGGCGGGCACCGCGAGACCGACATCGCGATGCTGCACCTGTTCGGCTGTTCGCACCTCGCGGCCATCGTCGACGGCTACCAGCGCGAGCATCCGCTGCGCGACGGTTGGCGGGAACGGATCCGGATGCGTCAGCTCTACCCGCTGCTGGCACACGTGGCGATGTTCGGCAGCGGCTACGCCCACCAGACCCATGACGCGGCGCGGAAGGCTTTGGCCCTCAGCTGAGCTCCGCGATCGAGAACAGCTCCACCCACTGACCCGCCGACAGATCCTTCGGCAGTGCGGAGGTCCCGAGCCGCTCGCGAGACAGCCACGCCCGAATGGGCTTGGGGGCGCACACGTGGCTGAGAATCGCTGGCAGGCCGCGTCCGCGCCCGGTGAACACGGCATGGACGAATCGGCGGTACTGGCGGACATATCTGCGTTCCAGGAGCGGCCTGTCCCGCCGCGACATCACCAGTAATCCGGCGTCCACCGACGGCCTCGGCGTGAATGCTGATGACGGGATTCGCTGGTGCACAGTGAATTCCACCCATGGCCACCACTGCGCGGTCATCATGGTGGCGCCGCCGATGCCGGCTCGTCGGCGCGCGACCTCCCACTGCACGAGCAACACCGCGTCCGTCCAGGCGGGGGCGTGCAGGACCTTGCGGAGCATCGCGGTGGTCTGATGAAACGGCAGGTTGCCGACCAGCACGTGTGGCTGCGCCGGCAGTGGCCACCGTAGGAAGTCGTCGTTGACCACGCGCACATGGGTTTTCAGCTTTGGCTCCAACCACCGTGCGTGGCGGTCATCGATCTCGACCACCGTGAGCGGGCGCCCCAGTCTCTGTAGTTCGAAAGTCAGCGCGCCGCGGCCGGGGCCGATCTCGATCAACGGTCCCTGGGTCCGACCGACCGCGTCGACGACGGTGCGGACGGTGGCGGCGTCGTTCAGGAAGTTCTGGCCGTGTTCGTGACGGCCGGCACGATAGGTGGGCATGGCGAGGCTCCGCGATGAAGGGATCTTCCGGGCAGGACGAAACCCGCCCGGCTGACAGGCCGGAGCGGCGGAGCGTGAAAGGTCGGACCGCCGCTAGGAGCGACGGATCCGCACGACGGCGATGGCAGTGATAACCATGGCGGCGAGGGTAATGAGCCCGGGCGCTCGCCGCATCCGATTTTGTCGGTGGATCGAACTACTGTTCGAGTATGGCCACCGCGACGTGCTCGGATCGGGACGGGATCATCGCCCTGCTCGACGAGTACGAGGCGGTCCAGGACAAGCTCGCGGCGGTCCAGCTCGACGCGCTGAGCACCGCGGACATGCTGACGGTGCTGGCACGGCGGGAGAATCTGACGCGCAAGGCGCCCGTGTTGCAGCATCGGCTGATCAACCGCCTGGCCGCCGAGGCCCCCGCACAGGAACTCGGGGCAAAGCTGCCCCGGGCGTTGGCGATGCGGCTTCGGATCAGCCCCGCCGATGCCAAGCGTCGCGTGGAGGAGGCCGCCGACCTCGGACCGCGGGTCACGCTGACCGGCGAGCCGCTGGAGCCTCTGATGCCGAACGTGGCCCGGGGGCAGGCCGAGGGCGCCATCGGGGCCGAGCACATCGCGAAGATCCGCAAGTTCTTCACCCAGCTGCCGGTGAGCGTCGATTTCGAGACGAAGCTCAGCGCCGAGCGGGAGCTGGCCCGTCACGCGGCCAACCTGGACCCGGAGGGATTCCGCAAGGTCGCCGACCGGCTGCTTGCGCTCATCGATCGGGACGGGACATATACCGACGCTGACCGGCGACGGCGCCGCGGCGTGACGCTCGGTCGTCAAGGCGCCGACGGGATGTCCCCGATCTCCGGGCAGCTCACGCCGGAGGCGCGCGCGGTGTTCGAAGCGATCTTCGCCAAGCTGGCCGCACCCGGGATGTGCAACCTTGACGACGAAACCCCCTGCGTAGCGGGGACTCCCAGCGACGCGCAGGTCAAGGGAGACCTGCGGACCCCGGCCCAGCGCAACCACGACGCCCTGCTGGCTTCCGGACGCATCACACTGTCCACCGGCGAGCTGGGGCAACTCAACGGCCTGCCCGTCACGGTGATCGTCAGCACCACCCTCCAGGAACTCGAATCCGCGGCCGGGCAGGCCATCACGGCCGGCGGTTCGCTACTGCCGATGGCCGATCTGCTGCGCATGGCCTCCCACGCCCATCACTACCTGGCGATCTTCGACGGCAACGGAATCCCGCTGCACCTCGGGCGCAGCCGCCGCACCGCATCGCCGGCCCAGCGCATCGTCCTCTACAGCCGCGATCGCGGCTGTACCGCGCCGGGGTGCACCGCCCCGGCCTACCAATGCCAGGTCCACCACGCCGCCACAGACTGGATCGACGGCGGCAACACCAACGTCGACGAACTGACGTTGGCGTGCGGGCCCGACAACCGCAAGGTCAAACCCGGCGGGTTCCAAACCCGGATCCGGGCCGACGGCCGCTGCGAGTGGATACCGCCGCCGCATCTGGACGACGGGTCCCCGCGGGTGAACGAGTATCACCACCCGGAGAACCTGATGGGGCCGGACAGCGAGGCCGACCCCGATGGTTAGCGTGAAATCAGTTGAACGCCAGCCAACTCGGAAGTGCGCGCTCCTTGGAGTCGCAGAGCACCTGCATGGTGTCGCACGACCCCTTGGGCACGCCGGCGCCAGCCCACATGCCGCCGGTGTCGCGGCGCAGCACGATGGCCGACGACCCGCCGCCGTCGAGCAGGATCGCGGTGTCACTTCCCAACGCGCGGAACAGGTCCTGGATCTGGTCCGGGGTGTAGCTGCCGCCCTGGAAGACGTACATTTCGTCCTTCTCGCGGGAGTAGGCGATCGCGGTGCGCGCGGCCGACGGACCACCGTCGTTGAGCTGCCCGGTGTCGCCCGGCGCCAGCAGCCCGATGCCGCTGACCGCGACGAATCGGGTGCCCTTGTCCATCAGCCCCTGGATCACCGGGCCGGCGGCGTCGTAGTCGGTCGGCGACTTCGGGGAGATGACGAACGGTGCCCCGGCCACCGGCAGGATCATGGTGGACAACGCAGTCCAGTGCTCGTTGCCGCCGGACAGACCCTGCTTGCCCGCATACGCGATGGTGCCGGTGACCGCGGCGTTGACCCGGCCGAGGCCGCGAGTGTTGTCGACGTAAGCCCCCAGCGGCGAGCTGCAGCCGGTCGTCTTCCACGAGCCGCCCTTCTGCCCGCGGACGTCGAAGAAGTTGGCGTTGACGGCGATGGTCGGCTGGCCGAGTTGCTGCCACGCGGCGATCGGGGTGTAGATCTCCGAGGCTTGCCACAGCCCCTCGCCGGTGCGCGCGCCCGGGGTGCGTTCGCAGCGCGCCTGATAGCCCTGATGGGTGTCGACCAGCAGCCGCGGGGTCAGCCGCTGCGAGGCGGACTTGATGATCATCAGATGCCCGCCGTTGCTCATCTCGTACCAGTTGCCGCCGGCGTTGAGCATGGGGGCGGGGGCGCCGCCGCCGAAGTTGTACACCAGGTAAGAACCCCGGGTATTGGCGATCGCGCTGGCCAACAACTCGCGCGCGTCGGCGGCATGCGCGACGGGCCCGGCCGCGAGCGCCACCGAGGCGCCCGTCAGGGCGGCTGCACAGGCTGCGGCGAGGCGCCGGATCACGGCGGCAGGGGTCTTCACGCGTGCCCCTTTCGGCAGTGCCCGCTGAACTACGACAGGAGTCACAATAATCCCAACTGCAACGCTGTCAACTTTGGTAACGAGGCGATTGCGATTTGGGGGCCGCCGAATCACGTTCTGCCCGTTCGGGTTTGCCAACTCGGGCCGACAAGTTAGCGCAGCGTCGTAAATGGGGTAGTCGGCTACCTTCCGCTGAGCGGCATCGCGGGCGGACAATTTTCGCTGTCACCAGATGTCGGTGACGGGGGTCAAAGATGTCCAATATCGAGACCGCGCGCGCGGGCTACAAGGCGTTCGCCGCCGGTGATGCGGAGGGGATCCAACGGGTCTGGGCCGACAACATCCACTGGTGGAGTTCCGACGAGGTCCAGCCCGGCGGTGAGTACAACGGGTCCGGGGCCGTGATGCAGATGCTCGGCGAGATCCCGAAGCAATGGACCTCGATGACCGTGGAACCCACGGAGTTCATCGAGGCCGGCGACTACGTCATTGTGCGAGGAACCCAAACGCTCACCAACGACAAAGGTTCGGCGGAGGGAAGATTCGCCCACATCATGAAGTTCCAGGACGGTAAGTGCGTCGACGCCGAGATGCATGCCGACACCGCGAAGGGTCTCAAACTACAGGGCTGAGCGCGGCTAGGACGGCGGCGCCAGCCGGTACACCCCATCACCCTGGCAAAAATCCGGTCACACTGGTCCCATCCTCGCGGCAGGCGACAGATCGCCGTCGCCTACGGGTTGGGTATTTCCCCCGTCAAGCGGATCGGCGGCCTGGGCTTCGTAACCCCGGGTCAGCCAGTACACCGTCCGATCCAGGGTGGGCAGGATGTCGGTGACGGCGATCTCGCCGGCGGTAAAGCGGCCCAACAGTCCGTAGATCAAACTTGAAATGATGGAGTCGAGATTGGCGACGAATTCGTCCTCGACATCGGTGAGCACCGCCATGCCCGCCGGAAGGACGAAGTCCAGCCCGAATCGAAATAGCTGCTGTCCCTTGGGCGAAGACCGCACGCGGAAGTAGGCCATGAGCATCTGAGGGTGACGCTCCCACGGCTCGAAGATCGCGCGGAAGAGCTCCATCAGCCCCTGGTGCAGGGAGGGCGCCGGTTCCCGCGCTGGGACGGTGATCCCTGCGTACCGGTGCTGCTGCATCCAATACTCCAGCGCGGCCAGGATGAGGTCGTCGCGGGTTTGGTAGCGCTTGTAAATGGTCGCGAGCGAGCTACGCGCGAGGCGAGCGACCTCTCGGAGCTGGACCGAGTCGTAGCCGGTGGACTCCAACAGCTCGACGACGGCATCGAGCAGCCGGTCACCGTCGAGCGGTTGCGTACCTTTCTCGTCCATTTGCCCTTGCCCTTCTGCGGAAAACGTGGTTACTCTAACCCGGGTAACGCAGTTACTCGGAATGTCGTGGCATGCGCAACGAAGCGAGGAATGATGGGTTCTCTAGACGGCAAGGTCGCATTTGTCACCGGTGTCGGTCGCGGGCAAGGGCGCAGTCATGCCGTCCGGCTCGCCTCCGACGGCGCCGACATTATTGGCGTGGACATCTGCGCTGACATCGAGTCCAACGGATATCCGATGGCCTCGCGCGCCGAACTCGACGAAACGATCGCCTTAGTGGAGAGGGCGGGCGGCAAGATGTTGGGTTCGGTGGCCGATGTCCGTGACTTCCAAGCGCTCAAGTCGGAGCTGGATGCGGGGGTCGACCACTTCGGGCGGTTGGACATCGTTTGTGCCAACGCGGGTATTGCGGCGATGGGATTCCGTGAGCTGACCATCGAGGAAGAGCTGCAAATGTGGACCGACGTCGTCGATGTGAATCTGGTCGGATCCTTTCATACCGCGAAAGCCGCGATGCCGCACCTGATCGACGGTAAGCGCGGCGGGTCCATCGTGTTCACAAGCTCGACCTCCGGGCTGGTGGGCTTCGGCGGTATGCAGGGCGGTGGATTGGGATACGCCGCGTCCAAGCACGGCATCGTCGGGCTGATGCGTACTCTGGCCAACGCTCTGGCACCCCACAGCATCCGGGTCAATACCGTGCATCCGACAGCGGTCAACACCATGATGGCAACCAACCCCGCCATGACGGCGTTCCTGGAGCACTATCCCGACGGCGGCCCGCATTTGCAGAACCCGATGCCGGTCTCGATGCTAGAACCCGAGGACATCAGCGCCGCGGTCGCGTTCCTGGTCTCTGATGAGGGCAAATACATCACCGGTGTGACCTTCCCCGTTGATGCCGGCTTCTGCAACAAGCTATGAGTGGGCGCGTCGAGGGTAAACGGGTCCTGATCACCGGGGCAGCGCGCGGTATGGGGCGGAGTCACGCAGTACGGCTGGCCGAGGAGGGCGCCGACCTCATCCTGGTCGACATCTGTGAGTCCGTCCCAGTGATCGAGTATCCGCTCGCTGCTGCCGACGAACTTGCAGAGACCGCACGCCTGGTCGAAGCGTTGGGGCTGCGCGCCGTTACGAAAGTTGTCGACGTACGTGATGAGGAAGATCTTCGGACGGCGGTGGACCAGGGGGTGGAGGAGTTGGGGGGCCTGGATGCCTCCGTGGCCAACGCCGGAGTGTTGACCGGGGGAACCTGGGACACCACCACGGCGGAGCAGTGGCGTGCCGTGGTCGATGTCAACCTGATCGGCACCTGGAACACCTGCCGGTCGGCCATACCGCACTTGCTCGAGCGCGGCGGCAGCCTGATCAGCATCAGCTCGGCTGCCGCGATCAAGGGCTCTCCGCTGCACACCCCGTACACCGCGTCCAAGTTCGGTGTCGTCGGGATGAGTAGGGCGTTGGCCAATGAGCTTGCGGCGGTGAATATCCGGGTTAATACGGTGCTGCCCACCGGAGTGGCCACCGGTATGCAGCCAGAGACATTGCACACGCTGCTGCACGACAAGCGTGCCGATTTGGGCCCGATCTTCCAGAACGCGCTGCCGATCGTGATGACGGAGGCCGTCGACATCAGCAACGCGGTGCTCTACCTCGTGTCTGACGAGGCCCGCCATGTCACCGGCCTCGAACTCAAGGTCGATGCCGGCGTCAGCATCCGTTGACTTCGAACAACAATCTGATGAAAAGAGCTTGACGTGACCACCTTCGTTCCCGAACGACTCGAGCGCGGCCGCCGCGCCTACGCAGAGATCATGACTGTGACGGCACCGTCGGATGAGTCTCCGGCGACCACGCATCTGCTCGACTTCGTGTTCGCAGAGGTGTGGCAGCGGCCCGGGTTGACTCGTCGCGAACGCCGGTTCGTCACCTTGCCGTGCGCGGCGGCGGCCGATGCTGAGGGCCCGCTGCGCGACCACGTATATGCCGCGCTCAACAGCGGTGACGTCACCATCGTCGAGATGCAGGAAACGGTACTGCATTTCGCGGTGTACGGAGGATGGCCCAAGGCGTCACGCTTCAACCAGGTTGTCGACGAAGAATGGGCGCGCATCCACAGCGAGCGGGGCCTGCCGGTGCCCTCACCGGAGCCTCTGTTGCCCTTGGCCACGCCAAGCGATCCGGAGGCTCGGCTGGCCGTAGGGGAGCAGTCGTTCAAGGACATCAACTGCCTGCCCTTCGCGCCCATCCGGGACAACCCGTTTCAGGGAGCGGGGATCTTGAACTTCGTGTTCGGCGAGATGTGGCTTCGGCCGGGGCTGGGTATGAAGGAGCGACGCCTGATCACCGTCGCCTGTGTCGCATTCCAGGACGCCCCGTACCCGATCCTGAGTCATGTCTACGCTGCGTTGAAGAGCAAAGACCTGTCCTTTTCCGAAATGGACGAATTGGCCTTGCATTTCGCCGCGCACTATGGCTGGCCCAAGGGCTCGCACCTGAACCAGGTCATCGGTGAGCAGAAGCAACGGGTAACCCAAGAGTGGGCCGATGAGGCGACGGTCATCTCATGACCTCGGCTCTCCCGGATTCGATCGCCGGCTTGCTGATTGGGTCGGACCGGATCACCTCGACATCGGTCGACCACTATTCACACATCTATCCCGGCACGGGCGAAACCAACGCCACGGTGGCGTTGGCCGGGGCCGAAGAGGTGGATCGCGCGGTCGCGGCGGCCCGCGATGCGCAACGTGAATGGTCGGCGCTGACGGTGGACCGCCGCCGTGATCTGCTGATCGACCTCGCCGACGTGGTACACGGCCATCTCGGCGAACTGGCCGAACTGAACACCCACGACTACGGCGTACCGATCTCGTATGCGGGCAATGCCATCATGGTCGAACAGTTCCTGCGCCACTTTGCCGGTTATGTCGACAAGCCGCTCGGATCCAGCACACCGGTCAGCGGCAGTCCCGATCTGAACTTCATCGAGCGCGAACCCTATGGCGTCGTGGGGGTCATCGCCCCGTGGAACGGCTCTCTGGTGGTCGCCGCATCGTGTGTGGCACCGGCGCTGGCCGCTGGGAATGCGGTGGTGTTCAAGCCATCTGAGGTGGCGCCGCTGGCGGCACTGCGCCTTGGCGAATTGTGTCTGGAAGCGGGCCTGCCGCCGGGGCTGGTAAACGTCGTGCCTGCCGCCGCCGCCGGTGGGGAGGCATTGGTGCGGCACCCCGGAATCGGCAAGATTCATTTCACCGGTGGTGGGCAGACCGCCCGCGCCGTGCTCAGGGCAGCCACCGAGAATCTGACCCCGGTGGTGACCGAGCTCGGCGGGAAGTCGGCCAACCTCATCTTCGCCGACGCCGACCTGGACGTGGCCGCGGCGCGGTCGGCGCACCAGGGCCCGCTGATGCAGGCCGGTCAGAGCTGCGCGTGTGCGAGTCGCATCCTGGTGCACAACGATGTATACGACGCTTTCCTCGAGCGGTTCCTGGACGTCGTCGGTGCGGCGCGCGTGGGCGATCCCCTTGATCCGACAACCGGTTTCGGTCCGGTGATCTCCGGTGCGGCCCTGGAACGTATCCACGCAGCGGTGGACCAGGCTGTCGCCGAGGGAGCCGGTGAGCTACTTACCGGCGGGCATCGAATCACCGAAGGCGCACTCGCGAAAGGGTATTACCTGGCGCCCACGGTGCTGGGCAACGTCGACAACCGCTCCGTGCTGGCCCAAACCGAAACGTTCGGGCCGGTGGTCTCGGTGATCCCCTTCAGCGACGATGCCGAGGCCGTGCGCATCGCCAACGACACCTCATATGGTCTGAACGCATTCGTGCACACCCACGATCTCAACAGAGCCCACACCGTGGCCCGGCAGTTGGAGTCCGGTTCGGTGTGGATCAACCAGGGCAGTCGGATATCTCCCCAGGGGCCGTACGGCGGCTACAAGCACAGCGGTGCCGGTCGCACCGGCGGCTTGGAAGGGCTGCAGGAGTTCCTGCAGGTCAAGAACATCCGCATCGGGTTGGGCTAGCAGCGCGCCGTGGCTGCCCGGGCGCTGCGGCAACGAATCGCGGCCCGCGAGTGTCACCGCCTGAAACATCATCTGTTGCAACCTTTGTCGTTGATATCGAGTGAGGGGTTGGAGCTACGCGGCGCGGTCGAACTCGATGTGTAGCTCGGAAGGGCACGAAGCGGGAAGGTCGGATCGTAGACGTAGTTCCGCTGGTCGGCCGGGCCGTGGAACGACTCATCGATCCGAATCTCGCTCATGCGGTCGAGCAACCGACGCACGGTGATCTGTCCCTCGAAGTTCATGAAACAAAGGGTGATTTAATGCGCAATGAGCTGTCCCGCAGAACTAGGCCGGCGGTGCCAGGCGGTACACCGCGTCGGCGTAGTCATCGCTGATGTACACCGTGCCGTCGGGGCCGACGACGGCGGCCACCGGGCGCCCCCAGCGCGTGCCGTCGGGGTACTGGAACCCACCCACCAGGGTCTGCTGCTCCCCCAGAACACCGTCGCGCCAACCGAAGAACGCCACCTCCGGGGCGCGCGGCGGGGTGCGGTTCCACGAGCCGTGCACGCCGATCAGCGCCCCGGGACCATATGGCGGGGGCAACTCGACGAAGTTCATGCCCAGCGGCGCGGAGTGCGCGGGCAGGCTGCGTTCGATGGGAGGCAAAGCGGCGCAGTCCATTCGGCTGCCGTCGGGATTGGTCTGCGCATCGCGCGCGAATCCCAGATCGGTGGGTCCGCCCACGGGATTGCAGAACGGCCAACCCAATTCGCGGCCCGGCGTCAGCAGCGCCAGCGCCTCGGGCGGGTTGTCGTTGACGTAGCCCGTGCGGACCTCGCCGGTCTCCGGCTCAGCAATGTTGTCGCGGCCGTTCACCGCCGTCCACACCCCGCCGTCGGGGGCGACCGCCAGGCCCGTGCCGTTGCGCACGCCCGTCGCGAACGGTTCGGGCGCCCCGCCGCCGGGCGGGATCCGCATGATGGTCGCGCGCGGGGGCACCGCGTCGCGGTCCTCGGCCGAGATGTTGCCGGTGGATCCGATGGAGAAGAACACCGACCCGTCGTCCCCCAGCACCACGCTCTTCAACGCGTGCTCGTAGATCCCGCGCAGGTCCTCGAGCGAACCGTCCGGCAACCCGGGCGCGATCACCTGCGGATTGCTCGCCTGCCCGTCGGCGTAGCTGTACACCGACACCTGATTGCTCTCCGCCACGTAGAGCCGATTGCCGTCGAAGGCCAGGCCGTGCGGCTCGGTGAGCTCGCCCAGCAGCACCGAGGTCTGCCCGTCGGCACCGATGCGCAGCACCTCGCCCGTCGACGGGACCGAGACCAGCAGCACCCCGTCGGGCGCCCACGCCAACAGCCGCGGACCCGAGGTCCGGGCATACACCGACATGGTCCAGCCCTCGGGCACCAGCGCCTCGCGCGCCTGGTTGAACGGCTGCTGGCGCATGTTCTCGGGGACCTCGACGGTCACCGGTACCAGCCCGGGCGGCGGCGGCGCGGCCGTCGGCGACGGCTCGGGGCGTGGCTCCTGCGCCGGGGGCGCGTGACCGCAGCCCGCCACCAGCGCGGCCGACAGCACGACGCCGGCCAGCACCGCCCAGCTCTTACGCGCCCAAGCTCGCATGCATCTCCCATACCAGGATCTCGGCGGGTTCGGTGGCGGTGACCTGCTGCCCACCGGTCGCGGTGAACCGCACCGCGTCCCCGGTGCCCAGCTCCCCGGCGTCCTCGAGGGTCACCGAACCGCGCGCGACGAACAGGTGCAGGTACGGCGCCTCGGGCAGCTGCACCGATCGACCGGCCGGCAGCCGCGCACCGTGCAGGGCGGCGTGCTTGTTGCGGATGCCGATCGCGGTCTGCCCGCGATGCGCGGGGCGCCCGGAGGCGATGGTCACCAGGTTGCCGCTCAACAACTCGTCGTCGATCTCGAGCTGCTGATAGCCGGGCTGCACCCCGGACTCGTCGGGAATCACCCACATCTGCACGAAATGCACTGGCTCGTCATGGGTTTCCCCCGTCAGCCGCCACGAGTCGTTCTTCTCCGAGTGCTGGATACCGCTGCCGGCCGACATCCGCTGGGCCAGACCCGGGTAGATGACCCCGGAGTTGCCCGTCGAGTCCTGATGCACCAGCGACCCGCGCAGCACCCAGGTGACGATCTCCATGTCCCGGTGCGGGTGGGTGTCGAAGCCCTGACCGGCGGTGACGACGTCGTGGTTGTTGACCAGCAGCAGGCCGTGATGGGTGTTGGCCGGGTCGTAGTGCTGGCCGAACGAGAACGAATGCCGCGAGTCCAGCCAGTCGACGGCGGTGTGGAGACGGTCGTCGGCACGCCGGATGTCGATCACGGGTGCGGTCATCAAAAATCACTCCTCGGGCTTGGCGTTCAGGGTACCGAGGCCACCCCCGCGGGGCGCGGTCGTAGTCTGTGGCCGTGGATATCAACGGAACCAGCGCAATCGTCACAGGTGGCGCGTCCGGCATCGGTGCGGCCACGGCCCGCCAGCTGGCCGCCAAGGGCGCCAGGGTCGTCGTCGCCGACCTGCAGGCAGACCGCGGGCAAGAGCTCGCCAAGGAGATCGGCGGGGCGTTCGTCTCCGTCGACGTCACCAACACCGAGCAGATCGAGGACGCCGTCAACACCGCCGTCGACCTCGGCCCGCTGCGGTCCCTGGTCAACTCGGCCGGCATCGGCTGGGCCCAGCGCACCATCGGCAAGGACGGCGAGTTCGCCTCGGCGCACAGCCTCGACGCCTACAAGAAAGTCCTGGCCATCAACCTGGTCGGCACCTTCGACTGCATCCGGCTGGCCGCCACCGCGATGAGCCGGCTGGACCCCACCGACACCGGTGAGCGCGGCGCGATCGTCAACATGACCAGCGTCGCGGCCTTCGACGGGCAGATCGGCCAGGCCGCGTACTCGTCGTCCAAGGGCGGCGTCGTCGGGCTGACCCTGCCCGTCGCGCGCGACCTGTCGGCGTCGGGCATCCGCGTCAACACCGTCGCCCCGGGCCTGATCGACACCCCGATCTACGGCGAGGGTGAGGCGTCGGAGGCGTTCAAGGCCAAGCTCGGCGAGTCGGTGCTGTTCCCGCACCGTCTCGGCAAGCCCGACGAGCTCGCGTCGATGGTGATCGAGCTGCTCACCAACTCCTACATGAACGCCGAAGTCGTCCGCGTCGACGGCGGCATCCGGATGCCACCGAAGTAGCTTTTCCCGCGCATCACCCGGCCACATCGCGGCAACTCCGCGATGATGGTCGGGTGATCGTGCAACGCAGTAACAAGGTCTCCATCGTCGGACTCGGCAGCGTCGGCACCGCGATCGCCTACGCCTGTCTGATCCGGGGTTCGGCCGGCGCGCTGGCGCTCTACGACATCGCCGCCAAGAAGGTGCGCGCCGAGGTGCTCGACCTCAACCACGGCTCGCAGTTTGTCCCGCACTGCCCGGTCGACGGCTCCGACGACATCGCCGTCACGGCCGGCTCGGAGATCATCGTCGTCACCGCGGGCGCCAAACAGGACCCGGGCCAGACCCGGCTGGAACTGGCGGCCACCAACGTGGCGATGGCCCGGCAGCTGACCCCGCAACTGCTCGAGCACTCCCCGGACGCGATCATCGTGTTCGTCACCAACCCCGTCGACGTTGTCACCTACGCCGCCGCGAAGGCCGTCGACGCGCGCCCCGGCCACATCTTCGGCACCGGAACGGTGTTGGACTCCAGCCGCTTTCGCTACCTCATCGCCCAGCGCGCCGACCTGTCGGTGTCCAACGTGCACGGCTACATCGTCGGCGAGCACGGCGACTCCGAGATCCCGCTGTGGTCCAGCGTGTCGATCGGCGGGGTGCCCGCGACGCACTTCACCCGCGACGGCCTGCCCCTGTTCGACGAGCCCGCCCAGCGCGAGATCACCCAGGGCGTCATCAACGCGGCCTACGAGATCATCGAGGGAAAGGGCGCAACCAACCTGGCCATCGGGCTGTCCACGGCGCGGATCATCGAGGCCATCATCGGCGACCAGCACCGCGTGCTGCCGGTCTCCACGCTGCAGCAGGGCGTCTACGGGCTCGACGACGTGTGCCTGTCGTTGCCGACGGTGGTGACCGGCCGCGGCGCGGGCCAGGTCCTCGAAATCCCGCTGGCCGGTGCGGAACTGGACGGGCTGCGGGCCTCGGCCGCGACGCTGCGGCAGGTGTGGGAGTCGGTGCGCTAAAGCGATTCGGGCAGGCCGAACTTCGCCCAGTCCGAGGTGTCCAGGAACGCCACCACGTGCGCAACCGCGCCGTCGACGATGTCCAGGACGTGCAGCTGAAACGGCAGGTGCTTCCCGGAGTCGTTGTCCCACATGTACATTGCCGCCGCCGACTGGCCGTTGGCGGTCAGCGGGAGCAGCCGCATGTCGCCGGGCTTCTCGGCCGGGCAGTTGTGGTGGATCAGCGCACCGATCGCCGGGCCGCCCTGATACCAGCCGACGAACGGCGGCATCTCCCAGACGGCCTCCTCGGTGAACATCGTCACCAGCGTGTCGATGTCGTACTCCTCGAACGCCGCGATGTAGCGGGTGAGCAGTTCCTGGGCCTCGGGGGTGTCCGGGGCCGGGAGCGTGGACTCCTCGCTGGGGCCGACGGCGGCCAGCTGGGCGCGGGCTCGCTGCAGCAGGCTGTTGACCGCGGGGACCGAGGTGCCGATGGCCTCGGCGACCTCGGCGGCCTTCCACTGCAACACGTCGCGCAGCACCAGCACCGCACGCTGGCGCGGGGACAGGTGCTGCAGCGCGGCGATGAACGCCAGGCGCACCGATTCGCGGGAGCCGACGATGTGGGACGGGTCCGACTCGTCGGGCAGCGGCTCGAGCCACGGGACCTCGGCGCGCGCGACGAGTTCGGCCACCGGGTCGCTGCTCGGGGCGCCCAATCCGGTGGGCAGCGGGCGGCGCTGCTTGCCCTCCAGCGCGGTCAGGCAGGTGTTGGTGGCGATGCGGTGCAGCCAGGTGCGCACCGAGGATCGGCCCTCGAACCGGGCGTAGGACTTCCAGGCCCGCAGATAGGTTTCCTGGACCAGGTCCTCGGCGTCATGTAGGGACCCGGTCATGCGGTAACAGTGCGCCAGGAGTTCCCGGTGGTACTGCTGCGCATCGCTGAGGAAGGTGTCCGGATCGTCGGCGAGCACGCTCACACCGGCAGAGCTTACGCGCGAACCCTGACAACGTGGATACGCTGCAACCATGCAGATAGAGACGGTGCGCACCGAACGGACCTTCGACGGCGTCGGCGGTGTGCGCATCGTCTACGACACCTGGACTCCGGCGGTCGAACCCCGCGGCGTGGTGGTGTTGTCGCACGGTTTCGGCGAACACGCCCGCCGCTACGACCACGTTGCGCGGCGGTTCGGTCAGGCCGGGCTGGTGACCTACGCACTGGACCACCGGGGCCACGGCCGCTCGGGCGGCAAGCGGGTCTACGTCAAGGACCTGGCCGAGTACACCGGGGACTTCGGCACGCTCGTCGGGATCGCCGCGGCCGAACATCCGCAGCTGCCCAAGGTGGTGCTCGGGCACAGCATGGGCGGCGGCATCGTGTTCGCGTACGCCTCCGAGCACCCGGCCGACTACGAGCTGATCGTGCTGTCCGGCCCGGCGATTGCCACCCACGAGGACGTCAAGCCCGCGCTGCGGTTCGTCGGCAAGGCCGTCGGCGCGGTGGCGCCCGGGGTGCCGGTGCAGCAACTCGACGCCAACTTCGTCTCCCGGGACCCACAGGTGGTCGCCGACTACAACGCCGACCCGCTGGTGTGGCACGGCAAGGTGCCGGCCGGGGTGGCGCGGGCGCTGCTACTGGTCGGCGAGTCGATGCCGCAGCGGGCCAGCGCCATCAGCAAGCCGCTGCTGGTGGTGCACGGCGAGGTCGACCGGCTGATCCCGGCCAAGGGCAGCACCCGGATGGTCGACTGCGTGGCCTCCGAGGATGTGCACCTGAAGATCTACCCCGAGCTGTACCACGAGGTGTTCAACGAGCCCGAGCGCGACCGGGTGCTCGACGACGTGGTGTCCTGGATCGAGGCGCGGCTGTGAGAGTTGCTGCGGTACTCGCTGTTTGCGCGTTGGTGCTGGCCGGTTGCGGGTCGGACGCCGAGCCGACGCCGACGTGGGTGGACGACGACGTGAGTTTTGTGGCCGACGGGTTGACCATCCACGGCACCTACCGGCACCAGCCCGGCGCCGAGCCCGGCCCGGCCGCGCTGCTGATCTCCGAGAGCGGCAACACCGACCGCAACGGCGACAACGCCGTGGCCGGACCGGTTGGCAACATGCGCCAACTCGCCGAGGAGTTGTCGGCCCGCGGCGTGGCCAGCCTGCGCTACGACAAGGTGGGCACCGGCGCCACCGGGCTCGGGCCGTACGCGGCGGACCCGGCCGCCGTCGGCAGCACCGTCTACACCGCGGGGGCCCGGGCGGCGTTGCACTTCCTCGCCGAACAACCGGAGGCCGACCCGCGGCGGCTGTCGGCGTACGGGCACGGCGAGGGCGCCACGCACGCGCTGGCGCTGGCCGGCACGCCCGATGTCCGCCCGGAGTCGGTGGCGCTGCTGCAGCCGCTGCCGGGGCGCTACCTGGACCTGATCACCAGCCGGGTGGGCAACGACGTCGCCGCCGCCGTCGAGCAGGGCGCCAAGTCGCCGGAGCAGGCCGCGGAGGTGCTGGCCGCCTGGGAGGCCGCGGTGCGGCAGGCCCGCACCGAGGGGGCAGTGGCCGCCGAACCGCTGCCCGACGGGTTGAGCGCCATCCTGAACCCGTCGAACGTCACCGCCGTCGTCGAGGCGGACGCGATCGACCCGCTGGCGCAGGCCGCCGCGCTGCCCGACGACATGCCGGTGCTGTTGACCTGCTCGGATTCCGACGGGCAGTCCCGGTGCGACGCCGTGGGGCCGCTGGCCGAGGCGTTGGGTCACACCGACCTGACGTTCGTGCAGTTCGAGGGCGTCAACCACGTGCTGCGCGACGACCCCACCGACAACGTCGCCAACTACGCCGAGGGTGGGCCGCTGTCGTCGCAGCTGACCGCGGCGCTGGACGGGTTCGTGGGGTAGACCGTCCGGCCGCGGACCCGAGTCCCGCGAGACCGTGACTAAGCTCGGTCCCATGACCAAGACCGTCGTCGCCGAACGTTATGGCGGACCGGAAGTTCTTGCCATCCACGACATCCCGCTCCCGACGGTCGGCCCAGGTCAGGTGGTTGTCGACGTCCGGGCCGCGGGGACCAATCCCGTCGACTACAAGCTCTACAGCGGGCAGATGGGCGACGACCCGGCCGCGCTGCCGATGCCGGTGGGCATGGAGGCCGCCGGTGTCATCGTCGAGGCGGCCCCGCGCGCCGAGGGGTACACGGGTCCGCTGAAGGCCGGCGACGCGGTGATCGTCACCAACGTGCGCGGCGCGTACGCGGACAAGCTGGTCGCGAAGGCCGCCGACGTCGGGCACAAGCCGGCCACGCTGACCTTCGAGGAGGCCGCCGGGCTGCTGCTCACCGGCGGCACCGCCTGGCACCTGTTGACGAAAACCGAGGTGGGGACAAACGACACCGTGCTGATCCACGGCGCCGGCGGCGGGGTGGGCCTGATGGCCGTGCAGTTGGCCACTGCCCGCGGGGCGCGGGTGATCGGCACGGCCAGCGCCGGGCGGCACGACCAACTGCGGCACTACGGGGCCGAACCCGTCGAATACGGCCCGGGGCTGATCGAGCGGCTGCGGGCGCTGGAGACCCCGATCGATGCGGCGTTGGACCTGGTCGGCACCGACGAAGCGCTGGATACGTCGGTGGAACTGGTCGCCGACCGTGCCCGGATCGCGACCATCGCGGGGTTCGCGCGGGCCGGTGAACTCGGCATCGCGGCGCTGTCCGGCGCCGACGACGGGCGGGCCATCCGCGACGCGTCGCGCCCCGAGTTGATCCGCCTGGCGGCCTCCGGGCAGCTGCGGGTCACCGTCGACAAGGTCTTCGGCCTGGCCGAGGCGGCCGAGGCGCACCGCTATCTACAGACCGGGCACGCGCGCGGAAAAGTCGTACTGGTTCCATAACCTCCAGCCATGACTGACGACAAGATGCTGGCCCGCATTGCCGCGCTGCTGCGCCAGGCCGAGGGCACCGACAACACCCACGAGGCCGAGGCGTTCATGGCCGCGGCCCAGCGGCTGGCCACCGCCACCTCGATCGACCTGGCCGTCGCGCGTTCGCACACCGCCAAACGCGAAGCGGCGCAGACCCCGACGCAGCGCACCATCACCATCGGCGAGGCCGGCACCAAGGGGCTGCGGACCTATGTGCAGCTGTTCGCGCTGATCGCCGCGGCCAACGACGTGCGCTGCGACGTGGCCTCGAACTCGGCCTACGTCTATGCCTACGGGTTCGCCGAGGACCTCGACGCCACCCACGCCCTCTACGCCAGCCTGGTGGTGCAGATGGTCCGGACCTGCGACGCTTATCTGGCCACCGGCGCGCACAAGCCGACCCCGACCATCACCGCCCGGCTGAACTTCCAGCTGGCGTTCGGGGCGCGCATCGGCCAGCGGCTCGCGCAGGCCCGCGAAGAGGCCCAGCGTGAGGCCGCCCGCGACGAGCGGCAGGCGACCGGGACGGCGATCGCCCTGCGCAACAAGGAGATCGAACTCAAGGACCACTACCGCGCGACATCCAAGGCGCGGGGTACCTGGCAGGCGTCCCGGGCCTCGGCCGGGTACTCGTCGGCGGCGCGGCGGGCCGGGGACCGCGCCGGCAAGCACGCGCGGTTGGGCGCCAGCCCCGAACTACCGGGCGCGCGGACCAAACTGCGGCGCTGATGGCCCGCGACGCCCAGCGATCCAAGGTCTATGCCGCCGAACAGTTCGTGCGCACCATGTTCGACCGTGCCGCGCAACATCATTCACGGGCCATCGACTTCTTCGGCACGCCGCTGACGCTGCCGCCCGAGGCCCGTTTCGGCTCGGTGGAGACGGTGCAGCGCTACGTCGACGACGTGCTGGCCATGCCCGCGGTGCGGGACCGCTGGGGAGACGTCACCGCGCTGGCGGTACGGGCCCGGCGGGGCAGCACCGCGGCGCACTACGAGAGCGCCGACGGCGTGGCGGCCATCGCCGTCCCCGAGCAGACGTCGCGCTGGGCGCTGCGCGAGCTGGTGCTGCTGCACGAGATCTCCCACCACCTCAGCACGGCCGAACCCGCCCACGGTCCGGAGTTCACCGCGACGTTCGTGGCGTTGGCCGAGGTGGTGATGGGTCCGGAGGTGGGGCACGTGTTGCGGGTGGTCTACGCCAAGGAAGGGGTGCGTTAACCGGTCGCGACTAACCTCGGCGGCGTGAACACACCGACCCCGCAAGAAGTCGACGAACTGCTGAACCGGGTGGTCCTCGACGAGGATCCGGCGCTGGCGGCCGCGCTGGCCGACAGCACCGCCGCCGGCCTGCCCACCATCGAGGTCACCCCGCAGGCCGCGAAGTTCCTCGGCCTGCTGGTGCGCATGTCGGGTGCGCGCCGCGTGCTCGAGATCGGCACCCTGGGCGGTTACAGCGCCATCTGCCTGGCCCGCGCGGTCGGGCCCGAGGGCAGCGTCGTCACCCTCGAATACGAGCCCCGGCACGCCGAGGTGGCCGCGGCCAACCTGGCGCGCGCCGGGATGGCCGACCGGGTGGAGATCGTGGTCGGTGCGGCCCTGGACACGCTGCCGACGCTGTCGGGCAAGTTCGACTTCGTCTTCATCGACGCCGACAAGGAGAACAACCTCGCCTACCTGCAATGGGCGCTGGACCTCGGCCGGCCCGGCACCGTGATCGTCGTCGACAACGTCATCCGCAACGGCCGCATCCTGGACCCCGCCGCCGACGACGCGCAGGCCCGCGCGGTGCGCGAGACGCTGGAGGAGATCGGCCGGCATCCGCGACTGGACGCCGCGGCGATGCAGACCGTCGGGGGTAAGGGCTGGGACGGGTTCGCCATCGCGCTGGTGCGGTAGAGCGCTGGTGCGGTGACCGGTTCGCTGACGGCAGAACGCCCCTTTGGTAACCATCGGTACCCCTCGAGCGAAGTCCTAGAGTAGGAGAAGTTACGCCGCGGCAGGACGGGGGAGCGCCGCGGTTTGAGAGGGGCCTTGCACATGAACGTCACGCTTGGGGTCTTCGTCGACCCCGCCGAGGCGCGGGTCGCGTTGCTCGACGCCGCGGCGCCGAACGCCACCATCGACCAGCTCGAGATCGACCTGGCCACCGAGCCGCTGTCCGCGGTGGTCTCGACGCTGACCGCCACCGCCGCGGCGCTGACCGGCGCGGGCCACGAACTCGTCGGCACCACGCTGTGCAGCTCCGACGCCGACCAGGCGACCGAGCTGGTCAACGCGCTGGCCCAGGCCAACCTGACCAACGTCGCCGTCGTCCCGATCCAGGAGGCCGCCACCGCGGCCGTGCGCACGCTGGCCGGCGCCGACCCCGTCGCGACCCTGGTCAACGACGGCCAGACCGTCGCGCTGTCGATGGTCGACGCGAACGGGGCGACCTCGCAGATCGCCGTCGAGACCATCGCCGCCGGGGATGCGGACGCGGCGTACCGAACCCTGCTGCAGCGGTTGGCCACCGAGCCCGGCGAGGCCACCGGCGTCATCGTGATGGGTTCCCTCGACGACGACGGCCTGCCCGCCGAGGTCATCGAGACCTCGCCGGTGCCGTTGCGCTTCCCGGACGACTCGGAGTTCGCGCTGGCCCGCGGGGCCGCGCTGGCCGGGGTCGCCCAGGACCAGACCCGGGCCAGCGCCGCGCTGTCGGTCCCGCAGGACGCCACCATGGCCGCGCCCGTGGTGCCGCAGGATCCGCAGACCGCGGCCACGCCGCTGGAACATGACACCGTCGTGGGCCAGCAGTTGGCCTATTCGCAGGCGGGCGACGAGGACGCGGTCGATCTCACCGATCCCGGCGCGGCCTACGACGACCTCTACGACGAGTACGACGAACCCTACGGGGACGACGCCGCCGAGGCCGAACCCGACATCGAGGTGCACCGCCGGCAGATGTTGATCGGCAGCTCCGTCGGCTCGTTGGCGGTGATCGGTTTCGCGACGCTGGCCGTGAGCCTCGCGGTCACCGTTCAGCCCACCGCGAGCCAGCAGGCCATCCGCTTGCAGGAGGACGCCGTGCCGGGCAAGGCATTTCCCGTGGCGCCCGGGCAGGGTGCGCAGCCCGACGGGCCCAACTGGACGATGATCGAACAGCTGCCCCCGCCCGGAATCACCAACGAGGTCCGGACGTTCGAGACGCGGATGCTCAGCTCCACCCGCGACGGCGCCGGCCAAGCGGTGCAGGCCGCACCCGCGGTGGTCAACCTCTACAAGGACGGCACCGTCGGTTTGGCGAACGCCGTCGCCCCCGCGGTGCCCAACGTCCCGGCGCTGCCGAACATCCCGGTGCCGCCGCTGAACCCCGGAATCGGCCCGACGTTCCCGAGTTTCGCCGATTTTGCGACGCGGCTCATCCCGGACTTCTCGGTCATCTCGATGATCGAGCTGCTGAACTTCCTGGCGAACCTGCCGCAGTTCATCCCGTTCAACGCGGCGGTGCCGTCGGTGCTGGATCGCAGCCTCGACGACATCGGCGTGCTCGCGGTGGTGCCCAAGGATCAGGGCGCACTGTTCAGCACGACGTCCGGGACCGAGGCCAATGTGATCCCGCCGTCGCTGTTCGACACCGGCAAGACCACGCTGGTCAGGGCTCAGGAGCTGCCGCCGGGGACCGGGTTGATCGACACGCTGCCCGGTGCGGCCGACGCGGCGGAGACGCCGAAGGTGCTCAGCGAGATGCTCCTCGATCCCGACGCGGCGACGCTGGAGAAGGCCGAGCCCGCCCCGGACAAGCCGGTCACCGACGCCGCCGAGGAGGCCACCGCCGAGGAGGTCACCGATCCGGACGGGACCATCCCGAGCCCGGAATCCACGACCGAGACGACAGAGCCCAGCGCGGATCCGGACGCGACGACCAGTGCGGAGCCCAGTCCTTCCACGAGTCCCGAGTCGACTCCCACGACGAGTCCCGAGTCCAGCCCCGAGCCGAGCGCCACGACCAGTGCGACGCCGAGCCCGGAACGGACTGCGCCGGAACCGACTCCGACCGACGAGCCGAGCGTCGAGACCGAGGCACCTACCCAGACGCCGACCCCGACGGCGACGCAGGAGCCGACGCCGACGTCGACGCAGGTGCCGACCCAGGAGCCGGCTCAGACGCAAACTCAGGTACCCACCCGGACCGTGGCGCCCGAGCCCGTGACACCCGAGCCCGTCGTGCCCGAACCCGTCGTGCCCGAACCGCAACCGGAGGTGACGGTTCCGACCGTGGCCCCCGCACCGGAAACCGCCCCGGCGGTCACCCAGGCGCCCGTGGAACGCGCGCCCGCCACGGTCGAGGTGCCCACCGTGACCGTCCCGACCACCGTCGAGATGCCATCATTCGGCGGCGGGTCGCTGGACTCCGAGGACGAATAGCGAGCGAGAATCCGTGCCTGACAACACCACTGCACCCGTAGCTACTGCACCCGCGCGAGTGACCGCCGCGGCCCTGCTGATCCTGGGTCTGCTGCTGCCGTGGAACATCCACGCCGGCCTCGGCGTCGCCGGGACCCCGGGTTGGGTGTGGCTGCTCCTCGTCGTGGCGACGGCGCTGGCGGTCACGGCGTTGACGATCCCGCGGCTGCGGCTGGCGCTCACCGCGCCGTATTTCGTTGTGGTGCTGGGCTTTGTGCTGTTCGCCGTGGTGCAGGCGGTCCGGTACGGCGGTTCGGCGTCGATACCGCCGGGCGTCGGCCCCGGTGCCTGGGTGGGTGTCGCGGGCGCCCTGCTCGCCGCCGCACCGGCGGTCAAAGGCGCTGTGGTCCAACGGCTGGCGATCGTCTCGCTGGTGCTGGGCGTGGCCGCCTCGCTGTTCAACCTGTACTGGCGCACCCGATTCGTGCTGCCCGGGATTGGCGACCCGGACGTCGGCACCGTGCATCTGGCGACGGCCATCACCGCGGTGCTCTACGCGCTGGTGGCCGTGATCCCGGTGGTGATCGGGTATCGCTGGCTGCGCTCGACGCACCTCGAGGCGCGGCTGGCCACGGTCCTTCTCGGGGCGTCGGCGCTGGTCGCCGGGGTCCTGGTGTGGGTGCTGCCGGTGGGCCGCGACCTGGACGCCTTCCGGGGGATCGCGCAGAGCACCGGAACCTCGGGCGTGGGCTTCGAGGGCTTCCTGGCCTGGGCTGCTGCCGCCGCGATCATCGCTGCCGCAGCGGTATTCGGGACGCGGCAGCCCGCGGCGGCCTGGCGCGGCGCGGCCCGCAAGGGGCTGCTGCTGATCGCCGTGTGGTGCTTCGGCACCGCGGTGCTGCGCATCGCCGACGTCACCCTGTCCGGGGTGCTGGATCTGCCGTCGCCGCCGTACAACCGCACCGCGCTGATGGCCTTCGACCTGCTGGCCGCGGTGCTGGCGCTGTGGCTGTTCATCAACAGCGCGGGCCGTCGCGCGCCGGGGCGGTTGATGATCTCGTTTTTCGTCGGCTTGTTCGCGGCGACCGTGTGCCGGCTGGTGGTCGGGGTGGTGCTGGTGCCGCACGTGGAACCGCTGGGCCCGGGCGAGCCCAGCGTGGTCTTCGGCAACACCCTGGCGCAGCAGATCACCAGCACCTTCGACGTTGCGCTGGCGGTGCTGGCCCTGGCGGCCTTGGTGATTGTCGTCCTGGCGCCCCGGCGGCGGGTGCGGCGCCCGGTCCAGGCGGTGTCTGCCCAGGCATCGGCGCCGGCCGTGCAGCCGGCGCCGGCCGCGCAGCCCGCGTCGGCAGAGAAGCCCGCCCCGGCGATCGTCGTGCCGACCAAGGAGCCGGCACCGGAGGGCCCGGCACCGGAGGGCCCGGCACCGGAGGAATCGGCACCGGCGCGCATCGTACGACCCGACGCATAGGCCCCACTGCGCTACTTCCGCAACACCGGCCTCAGGGGTCGCGGGAGCGGAGGCGCACTTCGGTTGAGTGCCGTCATCAAGTGCTGACGCCAGCCAGCCGAACCACCGCGCCCTGACAGTGACGGGTGTGACCCCTGGGGCTCCGGATGGAGCTCTGGGACTCACCGCGACGCGGGGACGGCCGGGAGCCCGCAGGGCTGGGTGCACACCGTGTCAGGCACAGACCCCGTCAGGCACAGACCCCGCTGGGCGCAAACCGCGTCAGGTGCAGACCGCGCCCACGGCGGCCGAGCCCACCAGCTTCGTGTACTTGGCCAGCACGCCGGTGGTGTAGCGCGGCGGCAGCGGCTCGAAATCGCCCTTGCGGGACGAGAACTCGTCGGCGTCGACCAACACGTCCAGGGTGCCCTGGCCGACATCGAGCCGGATCCGGTCGCCGTCGCGCAGGAACGCGATGGGTCCGCCGTCGACGGCCTCGGGCGCCACGTGGCCCACGCACAGACCGGTGGTCCCGCCGGAGAACCGGCCGTCGGTCATCAGCAGCACGTCCTTGCCCAGCCCGGCGCCCTTGATGGCCCCGGTGATGGCCAGCATCTCGCGCATGCCCGGCCCGCCCTTGGGGCCCTCGTAGCGGATGACGACCACGTCGCCGGCGGTGATGGTGCCGTCCTCGAGGGCATCCAACGCCGCGCGTTCGCGCTCGAAAACCCTTGCGGTGCCCTCGAACACGTCGGAGTCGAAGCCTGCCGACTTGACGACGGCGCCCTCCGGCGCCAGCGACCCGTGCAGGATCGTGATGCCGCCGGTCGGGTGGATGGGCTCGGCCAGCGCGCGCAGCACCTTGCCGTCGGGATCCGGCGGCGCGATGTGGGCGAGGTTCTCGGCCATGGTCTTTCCGGTGACGGTCAGGCAATCACCGTGCAGCAGGCCCGCATCCAGCAGCGCCTTCATCACCACCGGCACGCCGCCGATCTTGTCGACGTCGTTCATCACGTACGCGCCGAACGGCTTCACGTCGGCCAGGTGCGGCACCTTGTTGCCCACCCGGGTGAAGTCCTCCAGCGTCAGCTTCACCCCGGCCTCGTACGCGATGGCCAGCAGGTGCAGCACCGCGTTGGTGGAGCCGCCGAAGGCCATCACCACCGCGATCGCGTTCTCGAAGGCCTCCTTGGTCAGGATGTCGCGGGCGGTGATGCCGCGGCGCAACAACTCGACGACGGCGATCCCGCTCTGCTTGGCGAAGCCGTCCCGACGACGATCGGGAGCCGGCGGCGCGGCCGACCCGGGCAGCGACATCCCGAGCGCCTCGGCGGCGCTGGCCATGGTGTTGGCGGTGTACATGCCGCCGCAGGCGCCCTCGCCGGGGCAGATCGCGCGCTCGATGGCATCGACGTCCTCGCGGCTCATCAACCCGCGCGAGCACGCGCCGACGGCCTCGAACGCGTCGATGATCGTGACGTCCTTCTCGCTGCCGTCGGACAGCTTGGCGCGGCCCGGCATGATCGAGCCGGCGTAGAGGAACACACTCGCCAGGTCCAGCCGCGCGGCGGCCATCAGCATCCCGGGCAGCGACTTGTCGCAGCCGGCCAGCAGCACCGAACCGTCCAGGCGCTCGGCCTGCATGACCGTCTCCACCGAGTCGGCGATGATCTCGCGGCTGACCAGGGAGAAGTGCATCCCCTCGTGGCCCATGGAGATGCCGTCGGACACCGAGATGGTGCCGAACTCCATGGGGAAGCCGCCGGCCTCGTGCACGCCCTCCTTGACCACCTTGGCCAGGCGGTCCAGCGACAGGTTGCACGGGGTGATCTCGTTCCACGACGACGCGACGCCGATCTGCGGCTTGACCCAGTCGTCGTCACCCATGCCTACCGCGCGCAGCATCCCGCGGGCGGCGGCCTTTTCCAGGCCATCGGTGACGTCGCGACTTCTGGGCTTGATGTCAGGCTGGGCATCTGAGGGCATGCCTGCCAGTATGGACCGCCGGGCAATCTCGACCCAAATCATTTCCCCATACCCTCTGGGGGTATGCGGTACGGTGGGGTTCATGACTCGCACCCGTCTTTTCGCCGTCCTGGCGGCCCTCGCGACCGCCATCTTCATGACCGCGTGTAGCAATTCCTCCGACACCGCGACCGACAACGGCCACGCCGACCACGCGCAGACCGAGGAGACGATCACCGTCACCGGCGAGCCCGCCGGCTTCAACTCCGAAGACATTGCCTTCGCCACCAACATGATTCCGCACCACGAGCAGGCGCTGGAGCTGTCGGCCCTGGTGCCCGAGCGCAGCACCAACCCCGAACTGCTCGCGCTGGCCGAGCAGATCGCGGGCGCGCAGGAACCCGAGATCAACACCATGAAGGCGTTCCTGGTGCAGTGGAAGGAGAACCCCGAGGACTCCCACGACGGGCACGGGGACGACTCCGGGCACGTCGACCACTCCCAGATGGCAGGCATGGTCGACGAGGCCACCATGACCCGGCTGGAAGGCCTCAGCGGGCCCGAATTCGACACCCTGTGGCTGGAGTCGATGATCGCCCACCACGAGGGTGCCGTCGAGATGGCCGAGGACGAACTGGCCGGCGGCGCCAACGTGGACGCCAAGGCGCTGGCGCAGACCATCATCGACGCCCAGCAGGCCGAGATCGCCCAGATGCAAGGGATGCTGGACGGGTCATGACCGAGGAAACCGGGCCGCACGGCTATTCGCCGAACAAGGAGAACTACGCCAAGCGCCTGCGCCGCATCGAGGGGCAGGTCCGCGGCGTCGCCAAGATGATCGATGACGACAAGTACTGCATCGACATCCTCACCCAGATCAGCGCCGTCAACAGCGCGCTGCAGTCGGTGGCGCTCGCCCTGCTCGACGAGCATCTGGGGCACTGCGTGAGCCACGCCGTCGCCGCCGGTGGGGACGAGGCGGACGAGAAGATCGCCGAGGCCTCCGCGGCGATCGCCCGCCTGGTCCGGTCCTGACGCCCACCGCCTGCGGTCCGCGGCGGGCAGCCCACCGGGATGGCGCGGCCGGCGGCGTCCGGGGACGCCGTCGCGCGGCAACCGCGTAAGGCCCCGGTCCAGCGTTACCGTGGCGCAGAAGATGATCCCGCCCGCTGCGCCCACCGCCGCACATCCCTGGACGCCGCGCGTCGCCGTGCAGCTGACCGTTCTGGCCGCGGCCGCGTTCATCTACGTCACTGCCGAACTGGCGCCGGTCGGGGCGCTGCCGGCGATCGCCGGGGACCTGCAGGTCAGCGTGGCCATGGTCGGCACCCTGGTGGCCGGTTACGCGCTGGTGGCCGCGGTCATGACGGTGCCGCTGGTGCGCCTGACCGCGCACTGGTCGCGCCGCCGCGTGCTGCTGCTGACGCTGACCACCCTGACCGTCGCGCAGACGGTGTCCGCGCTGGCACCGGACTTCCTGGTGCTCGGCGCCGGGCGGGTCTCGAGCGCGTTGACCCACGGCCTGATGTGGTCGGTGATCGCGCCGATCGGGGTGCGGCTGGTGCCGCCCAGCCACGCCGGGCGCGCGACGACGGCGGTGTACGTGGGTTCGGCGCTGGCCCTGGTGGTGGGCAGCCCGCTCACGGCGGCCATGAGCCAGCTGTGGGGCTGGCGGCCGGCGTTCGCGGTGATCGCCCTGGCGGCCGCGGCGGTGACGGTGGCCGCGCGGCTGCTGATCCCGGTGCTGCCGGCCGAACCGGGCCGGGGGAGCGCGGCCGGTCGGCGTCGGCCCAACCGGCGGCTGCACACGCTGTGCGGGCTGACCGTCGTCGGGGTCACCGCGCACTTCATCGCCTACACGTTCATCGTGGTCATCATCCGCGACGTCATCGGGGTGTCCGGGGTGCGGCTGGCGTGGCTGCTGGTGGCCTACGGCGTGGCCGGGCTGGCCGCCATGGCGGGGCTGGCCCGACCGCTGGACCGGCGACCGAAGCCGACCATGCTGGCCGCTCTGACCGGGATGTCGGCGGCCCTGCTCGTGTTGACCGGGCTGGCGACCTGGGCGGCCTCGGGCGGGGGCGCGGCGGTGCTGGTGCTCGGCGCGGTCGCGATCACGCTGTGGGGCGCCATGGCCACCGCGCTGCCGCCGATGCTGCAGTCCGCGGCCATGCGGGTCGCCCCGGAGGACTCCGACGCCGCCTCGGGGCTGTATGTGGCGGCGTTCCAGGCCGGCATCATGGCGGGTTCGCTGGCGGGCGGATTCCTCTACGACACCGCTGGCATTGCCGTCATGCTTGGCATATCGGCGTTGCTGGTGGTCGGGGCCTCGGCGGGGGTGGCCGCCAGCCGCGGCCTGTTCGACGCGCCGGACCAGCGCCGACAGGCGTAACAAAACCCGTGGTCATGCCGATATGGGTGACAGTTCCGGACTCCGTGTGCGCGGAGCCCGGACCCGTCGCGCCCAGGTCGCGATGGGATAGCTGAGGTACCTGCTGTGCGACACTGGAGCGAGCAAAATGACTTGGAGGTTGTCTATGCCCAGCCGTTTGGCGAGCATTTCCCGGACGCGGGCCGCCCGCGCGTTGATCGCAACCCTCGGCGCCGCAACGCTGCTCGTGGCCACCGTGACGCCCGCCGCGGCGGATCCGGTTCCGC
>JAEWRC010000204.1 GCA_023460175.1 Actinomycetes bacterium | reverse complement strand
AGCATGGGCGTAGGCTTGGTGGGCCGGGTTCTGACCACGGACCGGGTCGTGAATATCCTGGTTCGCATGGGCGCCAAGAAATTGGCAGGCAAGTATGGCGCTAAATACGTGCCGCTGATCGGCAGCGCTATTTCATCCACCATCAGCTTTGTGGTGCTGCGCAAAGTCGGCAATCAGCACATCGAAGAATGTTATGAGGCCGCCCGCCGGCTGCTGCTGGAGCAACAACGGGACACGGCCGTGCATACGCTGGACGGCACGGCCGACGGCCTGATACGTGAAGTTGGCAGGCCCGACGTGCGCTAGGCGGCGCCGGACCTGCCGTGGGGGCCACCCCCCCCCCGCGGGGCGGCGGCGGGGGGGGGGGGGGCGGCTCGGGCGTGGTGATCTCGTCCTGGACCGGCGGTGTCGTCGGCGTGGAGGTCTGCGTGGCCAGGGTGTCGGTGTCGGTGCTGGTCACCAGCAGGGACACCGAGACCACCAGGGCGATGGCGGCGATGATGGCGGTGACCCCGACCACCCAGGGCCAGCGCGGCGGCGCCTCGTCGCCGACGACCTCGGTGGCCGCGTCATAGCTGTCGTAGTCGTAGAGCCCCGGATCGGCGGGCACGTAGGGCCCAGAGACGAACTGCTCGGACTCCGGTGCGGAGTAGGCCTGCGACGGGAACTCCTCCGGCGGCAGTTCGCCGGCGGTGAGGTCGTCAGGATCGTCCGCAGACCCCGGTTCCGGAGAATTCGGCCCGCTCATCTTCGCCTTGTCCTTCTCGACTAGATCACCCGCGACGGGCACAACCGTTCGGTTTGCGCCTCGGCCACACTACCCAACCGAGGGCGCCGAACCGATCCGACAGTTGGCCGGCACGCCGTGTCGCGCCACGATTGTGACCTTCGCCGCGGATCCGGGCGGGATCAGTGCTTCTCGGGCTTCAGGTAGTACTCCCAGACCCAGCCGCTCGCGCCCAGGATCACGAAGGTGAATCCGGTGAAGATCAGCCAGGGCAGGTACAGGGCCACGCCGACCGCGGTGACCGAGGCGCACAGCGCCAGCGACACCGGCCACCAGCTGTGCGGGGCGAAGAAGCCCAGCTCGCCGGCGCCGTCGCTGATCTCGGCGTCCTCGTAGTCCTCGGGCCGGGTGTCCAACCGTCGGGCCACGAACCGGAAGAACGTGCCGATGATCAGGCACAGCCCGCCGGACAGCGCCAGCGCG
The DNA here is from genome assembly GCA_023460175.1 of Actinomycetes bacterium. Classification (GTDB taxonomy): domain Bacteria; phylum Actinomycetota; class Actinomycetes; order Mycobacteriales; family Mycobacteriaceae; genus Mycobacterium. The sequence continues at coordinate 7,893 of JAEWRC010000204.1, read as the reverse complement.
GTGGTGCCCGCCCACTCGACGCCACCGTCGGCGTACATGGCCGTGAGCACGGCGTAGACCACGGTGGTCACCACGAAGAACGCGGTGAGGATCTCGAACAACCTGGATTCGATATGCATGAGGCGTCCCCTCGTCCCTTAGTTCCGCGGTCCGGAGGCCAGCTCACCGCGCCGCGTGTCGAACGGCTGGGTGGTGACGGCCAGCGGCGCCTGGTTGATCGCCGCCAGCGCCTGGGCGTTGCTCTTCCCGTCGATGCGCTGCTGCATGTAGGCCTTGAAGTCGTTCGGTTCCACGACCCGGACCTCGAAGTTCATCATCGAGTGGTAGGTGCCGCACATCTCAGCGCAGCGCCCGACGAACGCACCGGTCTTGGTGATCTCGCTGACCTGGAAGATGTGCTGGGAGTTGTTCTGCACCGGGTTGGGCATGACGTCCCGCTTGAACAGGAACTCCGGCACCCAGAAGGCGTGGATCACGTCGGACGAGGCGATCTGGAACTCGATGCGCTTGCCGACGGGCAGCACCAGCACCGGGATCTCCTCGCTGGTGCCCAGCGTCTCGACATCGTTGAAGTTCAGGTACGAGCGGTCCTCGGGATCCAGGCCGGCGATCGCGCCGCGGACCTCGTGGTCGCTGTCGGGATGGGCCTCGGGCCGGGAGATCATGGCCGCCTTGCGCTCCTCGTCGGCGCCCTCGTAGCTGTAGGTGCCGTCGGCGAAGTTGATGCTCTGGTAGCCGAACTTCCAGTTCCACTGGAAGGCCGTGACGTCGACCACGACTTCTGGGTTGGGGTCGATGTTCATGATCTTCTCCTGCACCACCACCGTGTAGTAGAAGAGCACCGAGATGATGAGGAACGGGATGACGGTGAGCACCAGTTCCAGCGGCATGTTGTAGCCGAACTGGCGGGGGAAGTCGGTGTCGGTGTCCTTCTTGCGGTGGAATACCGACGTCCAGAACAGCAGCACGTAGACGATGCCGCCGACCACGAACGCCGTGATTACCGAGCCGATCCACAGGTTGTAGTTGGCATGCGCCTCGGGGGTGATGCCCTTGGGCCAACCCAGACCGATGACGTCCTGCCAGCTGCAGCCGCTCAGGGTGACCGCCAGCAGGCCCAGCGTCGCCGCCAGACCCACCATCCGGAACCGACGAGAACGACCTTGTGACAAGGCCTGCCCGCGGGTTTTCACGTCGGTGCCTCCTGTATGAGTTCCAGTCAATCCAATCGCATACGCACGCGTCGCGAATCGAATACTACGCAGCGTAGACCACGCCTTTCCACCGGGCGCGACACACCTACCCCATTGGGCCCACGCGTCGTCGGTCCTGCCGCGATGACACCGCCCGGAGTGCGGCATACTTGCCACCAATGTGCGGACTGCTTGCCCTGGTGTGCGACCCGGATCGGTCCGTCACCAGCGAAATCGTGGATGCCGTCGCGGGCGCGTCACATCTGATGCGACACCGCGGTCCCGACGAGCCCGGAACCTGGTCCGATGACCGCGCGGTGCTCGGGTTCAACCGGCTCTCGATCATCGACATCGCCCACAGCCATCAGCCGCTGCGCTGGGGACCCCCGGAGGCCCCGCAGCGCTACATGCTGGTGTTCAACGGGGAGATCTACAACTACCTCGAACTGCGCGAACAGCTGAGCTCCGAGTTCGGCGTGATCTTCGCCACCGAGGGCGACAGTGAGGCCATCGTCGCGGCCTATCACCACTGGGGCCCGGCGGCGCTGACCCGGCTGCGCGGCATGTTCGCCTTCGCGATCTGGGACACCGAGACCGCCGAGCTGTTCTGCGCGCGCGACCCGTTCGGGATCAAGCCGCTGTTCATGGCGACCGGCCCGGGCGGCACCGCCGTCGGCAGCGAGAAGAAGTGCCTGCTGGAGCTGGCCGACCCGCTGGGCCTGGACACCTCGATCGATGCCCGAGCCCTGCAGCACTACACCGTGCTGCAGTACGTCCCGGAACCCGAGACGCTGCACCGCGGGGTGCGCCGGCTGGAATCGGGCTGTTACGCGCGGGTGCGCCCCGGCGCGGCCCCGGAGGTGACGCGCTACTTCGTGCCGCGCTTCGCCGCGGTGCCGTTCGGGGCCCGCAAACAGGACGCGCAGGCCCGCTACGACGAGATCACCGCCGTCCTCGAGGACTCGGTCGCCAAGCACATGCGCGCCGACGTGACCGTGGGCGCGTTCCTGTCCGGGGGCATCGACTCCACCGCGATCGCCGCGTTGGCCATCCGGCACAACCCGAACCTGATCACGTTCACCACCGGGTTCGAGCGCGAGGGTTTCTCCGAGGTGGACGTGGCCGTGGCCTCGGCCGAGGCGATCGGCGCCCGGCACGTCACCAAGGTGGTCAGCCCGGCCGAGTTCGTCGAGGCGCTGCCGCAGATCGTCTGGTACCTCGACGAGCCGGTGGCCGACCCGGCGCTGGTCCCGCTGTTCTTCATCGCCCGCGAGGCCCGCAAGCACGTGAAGGTGGTGCTGTCCGGCGAGGGCGCCGACGAGCTGTTCGGCGGCTACACCATCTACCGGGAGCCGCTGTCACTCAAGCCGTTCGATTATCTGCCGAAGGGGCTGCGCCGCTCCGTCGGCAAGTTGTCGGGGCCGTTGCCGGAGGGCATGCGCGGCAAGAGCCTGCTGCACCGCGGTTCGCTGACGCTCGAGGAGCGCTACTACGGCAACGCGCGCAGCTTCAGCGACGCGCAGTTGCGCGCTGTACTCCCCGGCTTCCGGGAGCAGTGGGTCCACACCGATGTCACCGCGCCCATCTACGCCGAGTCGCAGGGCTGGGATCCGGTGGCGCGCATGCAGCACATCGACCTGTTCACCTGGCTGCGCGGCGACATCCTGGTCAAGGCCGACAAGATGACGATGGCCAACTCGCTGGAGCTGCGGGTGCCGTTCCTGGATCCCGAGGTGTTCGCAGTCGCCGCGCGGCTCCCGCTGGAGCAGAAGATCACCCGGACCACCACCAAGTACGCGCTGCGGCGCGCGCTCGAGCCCGTCGTGCCCGCGCACGTGCTCAACCGCGCCAAGCTCGGTTTCCCGGTGCCCATCCGGCACTGGTTGCGGGCCGGTGAGCTACTGGAGTGGTCGCAGCAGCTGATCGACGCCTCGCAGACCGACGAGTTCATCGACCGCGCCGCGGTGCGCCGGATGCTCGACGAGCACCGCACCGGGGTCAGCGATCACAGCCGACGGTTGTGGACGGTGCTGATCTTCATGCTCTGGCACGCGATCTTCGTCGAGCGGTCCATCACCCCGCAGATCAGCGAACCGACCTACCCCGTCGAACTCTGAGCAGCCTCTGAGCCGCTACGCCAGGGCCTTGGCGATGGCCCCGGCCGCGTCGGCGCCGTAGGCGTCCTGGAGGCGGGCCAGGCCGCTGTCGCGGTTCCAGGTCCACTCCTGGGTGCCGTCGGTCTCGAGGACCAGCACCGCGACCAGGCAGCCCAGCTGCGCGCACTGCTCGTAGGCCAGGCCCGCACTGCGGCCGGTCAGGAAGCCGGCCCGGAACGCGTCGCCGACACCGGTCGGATCGGTCTGCACCGTCTCCGGCACGACGTCGACGTGCAGGGTGGTGCCGTCGGGCTGCACCACGTCGACGCCCTTGGCGCCCAGGGTGGTGATCCGCAGCCCGATCTGGCCCATCACGTCGGCCTCGGTCCAGCCGGACTTGCTCAGCAGCAGGTCCCACTCGTAGTCGTTGGTGAACAGGATCTCCGCGCCGCCGATGAGCCGGCGGATCTCCTCGCCGGACAGCCGCGCCAGCTGCTGCGACGGATCCGCCGCGAACGGCAGACCGAGCTTGCGGCACTCCTCGGTGTGGGCGAACATCGCGTCCGGGTCGTTGGCGCCGATGATCACCAATTCCGGTGCGCCGCTGGCGGATACGTAGTCGGCCAGGGAAATGTTGCGGGCCTCCGACATCGCGCCCGGGTAGAACGAGGCGATCTGGGCCATCTCCAGATCGGTGGTGCAGACGAAGCGCGCGGTGTGCGCGGTCGTCGACTGCAGCACGTGCCCGCAGTTCACGCCGGCGGATTCCAGCCAGGCCCGGTACTCGGCGAAGTCCGCGCCGGCCGCGCCGATCAGGGCGGCATCCCCGCCGAGCACGCCGATGGCGTAGGCCATGTTTCCGGCGACCCCGCCGCGACGGACCACCAGGTCGTCCACCAGGAAGCTCAGCGACACCTTCTGCAGGTGTTCGGCCAGGAGCTGTTCGGAGAACTTGCCCGGGAACCGCATCAAATGGTCGGTGGCAATGGACCCGGTCACGGCAATTGTCACGAAGTTCTCCGCCCTTCATCGATGGTCGAACCAGCCAAGCCTAACGGCAGCCACGGTCGCGTTGGCCAGTGCCGGGTTGCGATAACCTGGCTCGACCGACGTTCCCGTCCGCCCGACTCACGCATCACCTGGGAGGGAAAGCCATGGCCGGCCCGTATCCGCCGCACCAGGGTAACGACCCCTCCGGGGAGTATTCGGTGCCGCCCAACTACGGGCCCACCTACGCCGGGCCGCTGCCGCCCCCGGTGGCCTATCCGCGCCGACCGCGCTGGCCGATGCTGGCCGCGGGGCTGGTGGCGTTGGCGGCGGTGGCGGGCATCGTGGCCGCACTGGTGTTCGCCGGCGGGGAGAGATCGACGGCGGCGGCCGGGGGCCAGATCACCACCGAGAGCGCGCAGCGCGCCATCCAGACCTACCTGGACGCGCTGTCGAACAAGGACCTGGAAGTGATCGCCCGCAACACGCTGTGCGGGATCTACGAGGGGGTCAAGGACCGGCGGGCCGACGACGCGCTGGCCAAGATGTCCAGCGATGCGTTCGAGAAGCAGTTCTCCAGTGCCGAGGTGACCTCGGTGGACGCCATCGTGTTCGCGTCACCGAACAGCGCTCAGGTGCTGTTCACCATGCGCACCGAACCGGCGCGCGGCACCCGCGGCGGTCCGACAGAACGTCAGGGCGTGGCCCAGCTGCTGAGCTACGACAACCAGATCCTGGTGTGTTCCTACGTGCTGCGGACGGCCGGGGCGTTCTAGCCGTCGCTCAGGGCAGGCTCAGTTGAACGAGTCCCCGCATGCGCACGATCCCGTGGCCTGGGGGTTGTCGATGGTGAAGCCCTGCTTCTCGATGGTGTCGACGAAGTCGATCGAGGCACCCTCGATGTACGGGGCGCTCATGCGGTCGACGGTCAGGGTGACGCCGTCGAACTCGACGGTCAGGTCGCCGTCGAGCGTCCGGTCGTCGAAGTACAGGTTGTAGCGCAGGCCGGCGCAGCCACCGGGCTGTACGGCGATCCGAAGCGCCAGGTCGTCGCGGCCCTCCTGGTCGAGCAGTGACTTCGCCTTGGCGGCGGCGGCAGCGGTCAGGATCGCACCGTGCGTCGTGGGGGTCGTCGACTCGTCCTGAACAGTCATTACCTTCTCCCTCGGGTTCCCATGCGGGTTGCTTTCCGGCGGGTGGGTCGCGGTGACCACACTTACCACCGACTTCTCCAACGGTACCTCCTTGCGTTGCTATTCCCGTAGTCCTGCCGACAGGTGGTCCTGCCAACAGTCCGAGGGGTGCGGCCGGGTATGTGCCGGAGCACCCGATGCTGCGAAGTAACCTGGCAGGCGTGAAGCTGCTGGGTCGAAAGAACGGCGACGGCGACACCAATCCGGCTGACGAACCCGGTTCGGAGTCGACCGTCGAGGAAACCTCGGACGTCGAGACGGCCGAATCAACCGGGACCACCGCGCCCAAGGGCCGCCCGACGCCCAAGCGCGACGAGGGTCGCCGCCGCGGGCCAGTGGCCCCCGCCCCGCTGACGACGGCGGAGGCCCGCAAGCGCCGTAAGGAACTCGCCGGGCCGAAGCTGCCCAAGGCCGAACGCAAGGCCGCGCGCCTCGAGCGCCGCGCCAAGTTGAACGAGAACCGCGAGCGGATGATGGCCGGCGAGGAGGGCTATCTGCTGCCCCGCGACAAGGGTCCGGTGCGCAAGTACGTCCGCGACCTCGTCGACTCCCGCCGCAACGTGCTGGGCCTGTTCATGCCCGCCGCCCTGGTGATGATCTTCTCGATGCTCGCGGTGCCGCAGGTGCAGTACTACGTCTCCCCCGCCATGCTGATCCTGATGGCGATGATGGCGGTCGACGCGATCGTGCTGTCCCGGTGGGTCAACAAGTTGGTGGACGCGAAGTTCCCGGACAACACCGAGAGCAATTGGCGCCTCGGCTTCTACGCCGCCGGGCGCGCCTCGCAGATTCGCCGGATGCGCGCCCCGAAGCCGCAGGTCAACCGCGGCGACAAGATCTCCTGACCCGCGATGGCAGCAGCCTGATGGCGGCCTCGGTGTTTCCCGAGGTGGCCGCGCCGGACGCCGACGCCGCCGCGGCCGCGCGCGCTCGCCAGGGCCGGTTGACCAAGCCGACCGGCTCGCTGGGCCGCCTCGAGGAGCTGTCCGCCTGGGTCGCCGGCTGCCAGGGCCAGTGTCCGCCGGCACAGTTCGAGCGGGCCCGGGTGGTGGTGTTCTGCGGCGACCACGGCGTCGCGCGCGGCGGGGTCTCCGCCTACCCGCCCGAGGTGACCGCCCAGATGGTGCGCAACATCGCCGACGGCGGCGCGGCGATCAACGTGCTGGCCGAGGTGGCCGGGGCGGGCGTGCGGGTGGTCGACATCGCCGTCGACGGCGAGCCGGACGACCCGGCCGTCGGCGCGCACAAGGTGCGCCGCTCCAGCGGCGACATCTCCACCGCCGACGCGTTGACCGAGGACGAGGTGACCGCCGCGCTCGAGGCGGGCAGGACCATCGCCGACGAGGAGGTCGACTCCGGTGCGGACCTGCTGATCGCCGGCGACATGGGGATCGGGAACACTACTGCGGCAACGGTTCTGGTGTGTGCGCTGACCAACACCGAGCCGGTGGCGGCGATCGGCCGCGGGACCGGCATCGACGACGACGGCTGGATGCGCAAGACCGCCGCCGTGCGCGATGCGCTCTACCGCGCGCACCCGGTGCGCTCGGATCCGGTGGGGCTGCTGCGGGTGGGCGGCGGGGCCGACCTGGCCGCGATCACCGGCTTCCTGGCCCAGGCCGCGGTGCGCCGCACCCCGGTGCTGCTCGACGGGATCGTCGTGACCGCCGCCGCGCTGGCCGCCGAGGCGCTGGCCCCCGGCGCGCGCTGCTGGTGGCAGGCCGGACACCGGTCCACCGAACCGGCCCACACCCTGGCGTTGGCACAGCTGGAACTGCAGCCCATCCTCGACCTCGGATTGCACCTGGGCGAGGGCACCGGCGCGGCGCTCGCGCTGCCGGTGCTGCGGGCCGCGACGGCGACCCTGATATCGATGGCAACCTTCGACTCCGCCGGGATTTCCGGTCAGCCGGATTCGTGATCGGCTCGCTGACAACCAGTTTCGCGTTCGCGACGGTGCTGCCGCTGCGCGGCGGGGCGCCGTTCGGCCGGGGTGCGGTGACCGCGCTACCGGTGGTCGGGGTGGCGTTGGGCGCGCTGGCCGCCGCGGTGGTGTGCGCGGGCGCGGCGCTGTTCGGCACCGGCAACCCGATCGGCGGACTGCTGGCCGTGGCGGTGTTGCTGCTCGCGACCCGGGGTCTGCACCTCGACGGCCTGGCCGACACCGCCGACGGCCTAGGCTGCTACGGCCCGCCGGAGCGGGCGCTGGCCGTCATGCGCGACGGCGGCGCGGGGCCCTTCGGGGTAGCCGCGGTGGTGCTCGCGATCGCGCTGCAGGCGCTGACCTTCACCGAACTGTCCTGGCCGGCCATCGTCGTGGCGGTGGCCGCGGGGCGGGTCGCGGCGGTGTTGGTGTGCCGCCGCGGGACCCCGGCCGCCGCCGGCAGCAGCCTGGGCGCCATGGCCGCGGGGACCCAACCGGGC
>JAEWRC010000203.1 GCA_023460175.1 Actinomycetes bacterium | reverse complement strand
CGGCGGCGCGCGGAGTGTTTCACCTGGTCGAGCGCGGCGGCCGGCATGCTCTCGGCGCTGGGCGCCGGCCGGATCTGAGTTTGGCATCGCAGGATCGGGGAACACCGCCTTTTGACGGGGCCGTCGACCACTACGGCCCCCCGATCAAAGGAACAGTCATGGACGGTGCCCTCTGGATCATCATTGCCGTGGTCGCGGTACTGATCGTGCTGGGCGTGCTCATGCTCGTCGGCCGCCGGACCCGCAACACCAAGATGCACGGCAAGGCCGAACGCATTCGGGAAGAAGTGCAGCAGGAGTCGGTCCAGGTCGACCGCCGCAGCGCGTTGGCCACCGAGACCGAGGCGCGGGCCCGCGCCGCGCAGGCCGAGGCCGAGGCCAAGGCCGCCGAGGCGGAGCGCCTCACCGACCGCGCCGAGCAGCATCGCAGCGCCGCCACCTCGAGCCGCGAGGACCTCGACGCGCGCCGCGAGCACGCCGACTCCATCGACCCGAAGGTCAAGACCAGCGACCGGCCGCGGGCCGACGACCCGCCGCCGCGCTGAGTCGCTACCGGGATCCCGCTACGGGACCCCGCTACCGGGACCCCGCGCGCGCTCGATCGGTGCCCAACCGGACCGGCAGTCGCGACCAGCCCCGCAGCACGCGGGTGTCCCGCCGGACCCCGGCGCCCGCGATGCTCGCGTCGGGGAACCGGTCGAAGAACGCGCGCAGGCCCACCTCGCCCTCCGCGCGGGCCAGCGCCGCACCCAGGCAGAAGTGCCGGCCGCCCGAGAACGCCAGGTGCCGAGCGGCATTGGGGCGCGTGACGTCGAACCGGTGCGGATCGTCGAAGACCTTGGGGTCGCGGTTGGCCGCGGCCAGGTAGGTCACCACCATCTCGCCGGCGCCGATCGGCACCCCGGCCACCTCGGTGTCGGTGGTGGTGAACCGCGCCGTGAGCTGCACCGGCGAGTCCAGCCGCAGGATCTCCTCGACGGCATTCGGCCAGCCGTCCGGGTCGCGGCGCAGCGTCTCGAGTTGGTCCGGCGCCTCGATCAGCATGCGAATCCCGTTGCCCAACAGGTTGACCGTGGTCTCGAAGCCCGCCGCCAGCACCAGACCCGCGGTCGCGCGCAATTCGAGCTCGTCGAGTTGGTCGCCCTCGTCGGCCGCGCGGATCAGCTGGCTCATCAGATCGTCACCGCCGCTGCGGCGCAACGTCGTCAGGTGCCCGGCCAGCCAGGCGTCGAAACCGTCGAGCCCGCGCTGCACCCGGCGGTACTGCGGCCAGGTCAGCCCGATGTCCAGGCTCGGGGCGGCCAACTCGCCGAACTCGAGCACCCGGGCCCGCTCGTGGTCCGGTACGCCGAGGATGTCGCTGATCACCGCGACCGGCAGCTGCGCGCAGTACCGGTCGACGATGTCGACCACGCCCGACTCCGCGGTCAGCCGGTCCAGCAGCGCCGCGGCGGTCTGCTCGACCCGGTCGCGCAGACTCTGCACCGCCCGCGCGGTGAACACCGAGGAGACGGTCTTGCGGTACCGGGTGTGCTCGGGCGGCTCGACGGCCAGCAGCGACGGCGGCTGCAGCGGGTGCAGGGTCCGCGCGCGGGTGCGCTCCTCGAGCCAGCGCAGCGGGGCGGGCAGGCTGGTGCCCAGCCGGTTGACCCGGAAGTCCTCGGAGCGCAACACCGCATCGGATACCGCGTGGTCGGGCGTCAGGTAGTTCACCCGGCACCGGATCAGCGGGCCCCGCTGCTGCAACTCCTCACAGAAGGCGACCGGATCCGCGCGGACCGTGGGGTCGGCCAGCAGCCGGGCCTGCGGATCGCCGCGCTTGGCCGCCGCGTGCGACACCGCCCGCACGAACCCGTGCATCGCCAGCCAATGCACGCGTTCTCTCACGCGTTTCAAGCTACCCGCCACGTTTCGTTGTCGGTTCCGATGCCGACGACATAGGCTTCCGACCATGCTTGTCGGTGCTGGTCTGGTTCGGTCGGGTCTGGTCGCGATGTCGGTCCTCGGTTTGTTCGGCGGTGCGCTGGCCACCGCGGCGGTCGGCACCGCGGAGCCCGCGGCCGATCCCATCCTGTGCCAATTCACCATGAGCGACCCGCAGGTGGTCGAGGTCTCCGGCACCAAGATGGTCAACGCGTCGCTGACCCCGTCGGGCTGCAACGGCACGGCCGAGCCGACGTCGTCGCAGGTGTGCCTGTCCACCGGCAGCCTGGCCGGCCGGTGTGCGGAGCTGCCCGGCTACGCCAAGGCGCAGGTCTACCTCTCGCCGTATCTTCCCGGCCAGAGCTACACGGTGCGCGGGCGCGGGTGCGCCAACCAGGCCCAACCGCCGCTGGCATTCTGTACGACGCTGGGACCCAAGACCGTCACGCTCTAACCGCGCGGCGGCGTCCAGGCGACCGGCAGTCGCTTGATGCCGTGGATGAATGCCGACAGCAGCCGGTCCGGTTCCTCGGTCGCGGTGATGTCCGGGATCTGGCGGCGCAGTTCGTCGAAGGCGACGGTGATCTCGCGGCGGGCCAGGTTGGCGCCCAGGCAGAAGTGCGCGCCGCCGCCGCCGAAACCGACGTGCGGGTTGGGGTCGCGGCGCACATCGAAGCGCCAAGGGTTGTCGAACTTCTCCTCGTCGCGGTTGGCCGAGCAATACCACATGGTGACCTTGTCCCCGGCGGCCATCGGCACGCCGGACAGCTCGAAATCACGGGTCAGGGTCCGGCGCATGTAGACCACGGGGGAGGCCCACCGGACGACCTCCTCGACGGCGGTGGGGGTGACGGTCGCGAAGTCGTCCCACCAGAGTTGCCGCTGCTCGGGGTAGCGGCTCAGCGCCAGCAGGCCGTGGCTGATGGCGTTGCGGGTGGTCTCGTTCCCGGCGACGACCAGCAGGATGAAGAACGAGGCCACCTCCTCCGAACTCAACCGCTGCCCGTCGACCTCGGCCTGCACCAGGCTGGTGGTCAGATCCTCGCGCGGTGCGCGCCGCCGGTCCTCGGCCAGCTCGTGCGCGAACGCGCCGATTTCCATTGCCACACCGACGAATTCGTTGAAGTCCGTGGTCAGGTCGGGGTCGCCGAAGCCGAGGATGATGTTGGTCCAATGGAACACCTGATCGTGCTGTTCGGCCGGGATGCCCATCATGTCGCAGATCACCTGCAGCGGTAGCGGGCCGGCCAGTTCGGCCACCAGGTCGCCGCGGCCGTCGGGATTGCGCGCAACCATCTCGGTGATCAACCGGCGGGCCCGGTCATGCACCGAGGCCTCGATGTTGGCCACCACCTTCGGGGTGAAGGCGCGGCTGACGATGGAGCGCAGGCGTTGATGACGCGGGTCGTCCAGGACGATCATCGAGCCGAAGTACTCGGCGACCTCGGGCATGTTGTCGCCGATGGTGATGTTGGGGCTGGAGCTGAAGATCTCGGGGTGGCGGCTGGCGAAATGGATGTCGTCGTAGCGGGTCAGCGCCCAGTGCCCGGGGCCGCGTTCGTAATCCTCGAACTCGACCTCGTCGAAGAACTTGATCGGCGCCTCATGCCGCAGCGTGGCGAACGCGCCGTCGCGAAAGTCGTCATCCTTGGACCAGAATTTCCACCGGCTGAAATCCACCTCGGCCAGCGGCACCTCCGGCGGGGGTTGCCCGTTCGTCTTCTCGGCGAGGTGCGTCATGGAGCCCACCTCTCACAAGCTACCAATCCGCCGCTGACACAATTGCGAATTCGATCGAAGGTAGGTAGCGCGGCGGACCCGGGTTTCAACCCTGGGGGTGAGCGCGTCAAGTTTGTTCTTTGAGTGGCCACTGGCATGTGCGTTCTGGAGTGTCGACCCATTAGGTAGGTGCAGCCT
>JAEWRC010000202.1 GCA_023460175.1 Actinomycetes bacterium | reverse complement strand
AAGACCAACAGGAACAACCCGACGCCGAGATCGGGCGAGCACACACGCCCGCATCACGCCACACCCGGCTCTAACGCACACAACGAAATCCAACCCCAGAACGTCAGCTCATCGGTGGATCAAGGCTAAGCGACCTGAGCCGCCGCCGTCACAGCGTTGCGGGGCGCACCACCACGACGGACTTCGTCCGCCCGCTCGGGCGGTCCTCCAGCAGCGCCATCACCCGTCCGTCCGGGGCGACCGCGGCGTAGGTGCCCGCCATGCCGGCCGCGGGCAGCGGTCGGCCGTGGCTGGTGTCCAGCGTCTCCTCGTCGGTGAGGTCGCGGCGGGGAAAGGCCAGTAGGCAGGCGTCGTCGAGCGAGTAGCTGAGCTCGGGCGCCTGATCCAACTGCTCGAGGGTGCGGGCCTGATCGAGGCCGAATCCGCCGACGCGGGTGCGCCGCAGCGCCGTCAGATGCCCGCCGACCGCCAGCGCGACGCCGATGTCGCGGGCCAGCGCGCGAATGTAGGTCCCCGACGAACAATCCACCACGGCGTCGACGTCGACGACGGTCCCGGCCCGGCGCACGGCCGTGACGTCGAACCGGTCGATACGCACCGGTCGGGCGGCCAGTTCGACCGACTCCCCCTCGCGGGCCCGCTGGTAGGCGCGCTTGCCGTCGACCTTGATGGCGCTGACCGCCGACGGGACCTGCTCGATGTCGCCGCGCAGCGCGGCAACGGCGGCCTCGATCGCCTCGTCGGTGACGTCCGCGGCGGAGATCTCCTGCAGCAGTTCACCTTCGGCGTCGTCGGTGGTGGTGGACCGGCCCAGCCGGATCGTGGCGGTGTAGGTCTTGGACGCCCCCGCCACCAGGCCCAGGATCTTGGTGGCCCGTTCGATGCCGATCACCAGGACGCCGGTGGCCATCGGGTCGAGCGTGCCGGCGTGGCCGACCTTGCGGGTGCCGAAGATGCGGCGGCAGCGGCCGACCACGTCGTGGCTGGTCATCCCGCCCGGCTTGTCGACGACGACCAGGCCGGGCAACGGAACTGGCTTGCTCACAACACGATCGCCGTCAGCGCCAACCCGTCGGTCACCGACCACCGACCCCGCAGCGTCGTCAACGGCGGACCCAACTTGGCGGCCGGGTCGATCAGGATCCGGGAGGTGAATCCCCCGGCGCGCCCCGAGGCGTCGACGTCGAAGCTGATGTGGGCGTCCTCGAAGCCCAGCCAGCGCTCGGTCAGCGGGAACCACACCTTGTAGGTGGCCTCCTTGGCGCAGAACAGGATCCGATCCCAGTGCAGGTCGCCGGGCAAAGCCGAGATCTCGGTGCGTTCGACGCCCAGGCTGATCGCACCCAGCACGCCGTCGGGCAGCACGTCGTGCGGTTCGGCGTCGATACCGACCGAGCGCACCGTGGTGCTCGAGCCCACCACCGCGCCGCGGTACCCCTCGCAGTGCGTGAGGCTGCCGACCACGCCGTCGGGCCAGCGCGGTTCGCCCTTGGGGCCCTTGAGAATCGGCGCCGGGCCCACCCCGAGGTCGCGCAGCGCCAGGCGCGCGCAGTGCCGCACGGTGACGAACTCGTTGCGGCGTTTGGCCACCGACGTCGCGACCAGCGGTTCCTCCTCGGGCAGCGGGACCAGACCGGGCGGGTCGGCGAAGACCTCGGCGGCAAATACGGAGTCGGGCACGATCGCCGCGATGCGCTTGGTCATGATCGCCTGCTGCGCAACCGATCCCGGAACTTCTCGGAGGCGGCCCGCATCTCCGGGGTGATCATGAAGTGGCCGCCGAACTCGTTGAGGTAGCCGGGCGCGTACTGCGGGTCGGGCAGCACCTGGCGCAGCCATCGATAGGGCTTGCGGCGCCGCCACTCCCGCGGATAACCGACCGACACCTCCTCGAACCGCACGCCGTCGTACCAGGTGGTGCGCGGGATGTGCAGATGCCCGTAGACCGAACACACCGCGTTGTAGCGCGTGTGCCAGTCGGCGGTCTCGGTGGTGCCACACCACAGCGAGAACTCCGGGTAGAACATCACGTCGCAGGGGTCACGCACCAGCGGGAAGTGGTTCACCAGCACCGTCGGCGTCATCCAGTCGAGGTCCTCGAGGCGCTCGCGGGTGTGCTTGAGCCGATCCCGGCACCACGCGTCCTTGGTGGCGTAAGGCTCGCTGGAGAGGAGGAACTCGTCGGTGGCCACGACGCCGCGCTCCCGGGCGACGGCCAGCCCCTCGGCCTTAGTCCCCGTGCCGGCCGGCAGGAACGTGTAGTCGTAGAGCAGGAACATCGGGACGATGGTGGCCGGGCCGCCCTCGTCGGTCCACACCGGATAGGGATGCTCGGGGGTGACCACCCCCATCTCGTCGCACATGTTGACCAGGTAGTCGTACCGGGCCCGGCCGAACACCTGCACCGGATCCTTGCCCGTGGTCCACAGCTCGTGGTTGCCAGGTACCCAGATGACCTTCGCGAACCGCCTGCGCAGCAGGTCCAGCGACCAGCGGATCTCGTCGGTGCGCTCGGCGACGTCGCCGGCGACGATCAGCCAGTCGTCGGGCGAGGACGGGTAGAGCGACTCGGTGACCGGCTTGTTTCCGGTGTGACCGGTGTGCAGATCACTGACCGCCCACAGCGTCGGGCGCGATCTGGTCGCAGTCTCAGGTGTCACGACAATCCAGCCTAGTCATCCGTCTCGGGCGCGGCGCGGCCCATAGGGACGAACTAGAACAGGTTCTTGTTTGTTCCTTGTACACTCCCCGCAGGGTCGGTCGCCGAGGAAGGGGGTCTGATGGTCGCCAAGATGCGGTTGTTCGCAGCGCTGGGGGCGGTGTTCACCGCCGCGCTGGTCGCCGTGCAGACCACGCTGCCCGCCGGGCCCGCGCCCACCGAGGTGGCGTTGCGGTCCACCGACGCGCCGATCACCTCCACGCCGCGCAGCCCGGTGATCGAATTCACCGACCCGGAGCCGTTCAACCCCTGCACCGACATCCCGTTGGACGTCATCAACGGCCTGGGCCTGGGGTTCGCGCCGCCGGAGCAGGAGAACAGTCTGCGCTGCAAGTACGACGCCGGCCAGTACCAGATGGCCGTCGAGGCCATCATCTGGCGGACCTACGAGAAGTCGCTGCCGCCGGATGCCGTGGAGCTGGACATCAACGGCCACCGCGCGGCGCAGTTCTGGATCATGAAGCCCACCGACTGGAACAACCGGTGGTGGATCACCTGCATGATCACCTTCCGCACCGACTACGGGGTGATCCAGCAGTCGCTGTTCTACTCCCCGATCCACTCCCCGAGCCGGCCGGACTGCATGCAGGAGAACCTGATGCGGGCCCATCAACTCACGCCGCACTACACGTTCTGACCGTAGCCTGACCGGGTGTCCCCGACCTCACAGAGTTCGCCCGCCCTGACCGCTCGTCGGCACGCCCGCGGGCTGGTCGCCCGACTGCTGGGCGTGCCCGCCCGGACCACCACCTACCAGGTGGAACGCCGCGTGCGGGTGCCGATGCGCGACGGCGTGGAACTGCTGGCCGACCACTACGCCCCCGACACCGCCACGCCGGCGGGCACCCTGCTGGTGCGCGGCCCGTACGGTCGGGCGTTCCCGTTCTCCAACCTGTACGCCCACACCTACGCCGCCCGCGGCTATCACGTGATCCTGCAGAGCGTGCGCGGCACATTCGGCTCCGGCGGCGAGTTCGAGCCGCCCGTCAACGAGGCCGCCGACGGCGCGGACACCGCCGCCTGGTTGCGCGAACAACCCTGGTACACGGGTTCTTTCGGCACCATCGGGCTGTCCTACCTGGGGCAGACGCAGTGGGCGCTGCTCGAGGATCCGCCCGCGGACATGGCCGCCGCGGTGGTGGTGGTCGGCGTGCACAACTTCGCCGCCTCCTCCTGGGGCACCGGCGCATTCGCCGCCAACGACTTCCTGGGCTGGAGCAACATGATCAGCCACCAGGAGGAACCGAACCGGGTCCGGCTGCTGCTGAGCCACCTGCGGGCGGGCCGCAGGGTCGCGCGCGCCATCGGGCAACCCCCGCTGGCGGCCTCGGGGCGCACGCTGCTGGCCGACGGCGCGCCGTGGTGGGAGAAATGGATCGAGCACCCGGATGTCGACGATCCGTTCTGGGATCGCTACAAGTTCTACGGCGGACTCGACCGCGCGACCGTGCCGGTGCTGCTCGTGGGCGGCTGGCAGGACCTGTTCCTGGAGCAGACCATCGAGCAGTACCACCGGCTGCACGACCGCGGGGTCGAGGTGGCGCTGACGCTGGGCCCGTGGACGCACACGCACCTGACAGGTCGGGCGGCCGGGCAGGTGCTGCGCGAGAGCCTGGACTGGCTGGGCCGCCATCTGGGTGATGCCGCGGGCGCCGAACGCGCGCCGGTGCGCTACTTCGTCACCGGCGACGGCGGTTGGCGCGAGGCTCCGCAGTGGCCGCCGGTGCCGACCCGCGATCGCGTGCTGCACCTGGGTTTCGCCGGGCTCACCGACGAGGCACCCGAATCCACCTCCGGGGCACGGTCTTTCACGTTCGACCCGCGTCGGCCCACGCCGACCGTCGGCGGCCGGCTGCTGGCCCCCGGCGCGGGCCGGCGCCGCGACGACAAGCTGGCCGCGCGGCCCGACGTGCTCAACTTCACCAGTGCACCGCTGGGCGCCGACCTGCACGTCTACGGGCCGCCAGTGATCGAACTCGAACACGAGTCGGACAACCCGCACGTCGACCTGTTCGTCCGGGTCAGCGAGGTGGACCGAAAGGGACGCTCCCGCAACATCAGCGACGGCTACCGCCGGCTGGTGCGCACCGCGTTGGACCCGGTGGTGCGCATCGAACTCGACGAGATCGCGCACCGCTTCGCGGCCGGCACGCGCGTGCGGGTGCTGGTGGCCGGCGGCTCGTTCCCGCGCTACGCCCCGAACCTGGGCACCGGCGAGGATCCCGCGCACGGGGCGCGCACCGCCCCGGCGACCCACACCGTGTACCTGCGCGGCGCGTCCCGGCTGCTGCTGCCCGCGGGACCGGCCTAGCGGCGGACGAGGTCAGCCGGGGGTATTTCCGGACGGCCTCTCGACCAAATGACGTCACCTTGGAGTGACGGTCATCCACAGGCTCACCGGCGCACGGTCCGTGCACACCCCAGGCTGTGGATATCTGTCACCCCGAGGTGACGGGTTGCGATCGAGGAGCCGATCCCCGGAGGCCATCGACGAGGCCGACGGCTCAGCCGACCGTGTCGCGGACCCGCGCGGCCACCTCGGCGAGTTCGGCCGACGAGTGCACCGGGGCGCCCAGCGGCCCGGTCACCGGCAGCTCGACCCAGCTCTTGCAGCCGCCGAACTCCGGGGAGCGCGGCACCGTGACCGGCTCGTCGAGCGGACGTACGTCGACCACCAGCACCGCCAGCCGGTGCTTGGGCCGGAAGTCGAGGCGGTCGGCGCGCACCGACTCGTCGGTCCAGATGTGCAGGTCCGCGAGTTCGGCGAGGCGTTCGGGCCGATCCACCGCGATCGCGTCGACGACGGTGGCGGCCGCGCGCACCACCACCGCCTCGTCGGTGCTGTCGGCGGCCGAGGGGGCCAACAGGTCGCGGTGCTCGGGGCGCACCCGCTCGGCGTGGCTGTGCGCCACCGTCGGGAACAGCAGGAATTCCTGCGCGCTGACCTCGAAACGCTTCTCGTGGATGCCGCCCTTGCGCAACAGCACCCGCTGGCGGCCGTCGAGCAGCGCGTGCACCCCCGCGCTCCACTCCTTGAGCGCGGGCGTCATGGGTTGGCCGCGGCGATGCGCGCCAGCACCTCCGGCCGGCGCAACGGCGGCTGCGTCTTGGGTGGCTGACGGCGCGGCGGCAGCGCCGCGAGCAGCCTGGTCGTGGTGGCGGTGACCTCGGCGACGGCGGCTTCGAATGCGGCGGCGTTGGCCTCGGAGGTGCGGGCGATCCCGCTGACCTTGCGGACGTACTGGCGGGCGGCGGCCTCGACCTCGGCCGGCGTGGCCGCCGGCTGCAGCCCGCGAAGTTCGGTGATGTTCCGGCACATGGACTCCAACGTAGGCCGGTGCCGCGCCGGTGGCTACCGTGATGACCATGAGTGACTCCGACGTCCTGTTGATCGACACCACCGACCGGGTCCGCACCCTGACGCTGAACCGGCCCAAGTCCCGCAACGCGCTGTCGAAGGCGCTGCGCACCGAGCTGTTCAGCGCGCTGGCGGCCGCCCAGTCCGACGACGACGTCGACGTGGTGATCCTGACCGCCGCCGACCCGGTGTTCTGCGCGGGCCTGGACCTCAAGGAACTCGGCGACACCACCGAGCTGCCCGACATCTCCCCGAAGTGGCCGGACATGGACAAGCCGGTGATCGGGGCGATCAACGGCGCCGCGGTCACCGGTGGCCTGGAGATCGCGCTGTACTGCGACGTGCTGATCGCCTCGGAAAAGGCCGCGTTCGCCGACACCCACGCCCGGGTGGGGCTGCTGCCCACCTGGGGGCTGTCGGTGCGGCTGCCGCAGAAGGTCGGCGTCGGTCTGGCCCGGCGGATGAGCCTGACCGGCGACTACCTGTCGGCCGAGGACGCGCTGCGCGCCGGGCTGGTCACCGAGGTGGTGCCGCACGACGGGCTGCTGGACGCGGCGCGGGCCGTGGCCGCCTCGATCGTGGGCAACAACCAGAAGGCGGTGCGGGCGCTGCTGGACTCGTATCACCGCATCGACGCCGCGCAGACCAGTGGCGCGCTGTGGCTCGAGGCCGAGGCCGCACGCGCCTGGATGCGGTCGACCAGCGGTGACGACGTCGCCGCCAGCCGCGCGTCGGTGATGGACCGCGGCCGCAGCCAGGTCCGCTGATTTCCAGCGCGAGCGTGCTGGGGTCCCCCGCTTGCAGGGGCGTCCCCGGCCGACACGCCGAGGGATTCTCGTGTTCTGCGCACGCTCGCGTGGGTCAAACCCGCTGCGCGGCAACCGCACCCGCGGCCCGCAGCCAGCGCAGCGGGTCACCGATCGCGGCCTCGGCGGTTCCGGCGAGCTCGGTGAGCGACACCGTCGAGACGTCGGCCGTGGTGGCGACCTGACCGGCGACGACCACTGCGGCGACGTCCGCGCCCCGCGCCGCCGAGAGCACGTGGCCGACGAGCTTGCCGCCCAGCGACGTGTCGTCGAAGCGCCCCTCGCCGGTGACGACGACGTCGGCGGCCGACAGCTGCTCGTGCAGTCCGGTGAGCGCGCCGATCCGTTGGGATCCGGACACGGCCTGCGCACCCCAGGCGAGCAGGCCGAATCCGGCCCCGCCGGCCGCACCGGCGCCGGGTTGCTCCGGGTCGGCGGCGAAGCCCGCCTCGGCGAGCAGCCGCGCCCACCGCCGCAGGCCCTCGTCCAGCGACGAGATGTCCTCGGCCGTCGCGCCCTTCTGCGGGCCGAACACGGCCGCGGCTCCGCGGGGTCCGTACAGCGGCGCCTCGGTGTCGACGAGAATCTCGACGCCATCGCGCGGTAGGGGTGGAAGCCCCACGGGGTCAATGTGTTTCATCTCGGCCAGCCCGCGGGCGCCGTCGCCGATCGGGTTGCCGCGGGCGTCGAAGGCCTCGAGCCCCAGCGCCATCAGCAGGCCGGCGCCGCCGTCGGTGCTCGCCGAGCCGCCCAAACCCACCTGCACCGACGTCGCCCCGGCGGCCAACGCCGCCGCGATCACCTCGCCCAGCCCGCGGCTGGTCGCACCCCAGGGATCCAGGCGCGGCATCAGGGCGATGCCCGAGGATTCGGCGAGTTCCGCGACGGCGCGGCCGTCGTCGTGCAGCAGCCAGCGCGCCGACACGGGCCGTCCGTGCGGCCCGCACACCTGGGTCTGCCGCCACTGCCAGTTCGCCGACCCGGCGATCGCCTCCAGCGTGCCCTCCCCGCCGTCGGCCTGCGGCAGTGTCACGAGATTGTCGTCGGCGCGCACCGAGCGCCAGCCCTCGGCGAGCGCGGCCGCCACCTGGGTCGCCGACGCGGAGCCCTTGAAGGAATCGGGCGCGATCAGGATCTTCACAACGCGGGCAACACCAGATCGGCGTATCGGCGCTTCATCGTGTCGATGACGGCCCGTCCATCGGTGGCCCACACGGCCTCGTTGAAAATCTCGACCTCCACGTCGCCGTCGTAGCCCGCCTCCGCGACCAGCGTGGCGATGGCACCGAAGTCTATGACGCCGTCGCCCATCATGCCGCGCGAGAGCAGCGGGTCGGCGGCCATCGGCACCAGCCAGTCGCACACCTGGAAGGAGCTGATCCGCCCCTGGCGACCCGCCGTCGCGATGCCGGCAGCCAGGTCGGGGTCCCACCACACGTGGAAGGTGTCGATCACCACCCCGACAGCCGCCGCGGGATGCGGGGCAGCCAACTGCAACGCCTGCCCCAGGGTCGAGATGACCGCACGGTCCGCACAGAACATCGGATGCAGCGGTTCGAGCGCCAGCCGCACGTCGCGTTCGACGGCGTAGGGCACCAGTTCGGCGATCCGCTCGGCCACTCGGGCGCGCGCGGCCACCAGGTCTCGGTCCGGGACCCCGCCGACCACCAGGACCAGTTCCGAGGTGCCCAAGGCGGCGGCCTCGTCGAGGGCGCGCCGATTGTCGTCCAACGCCGCGGAGCCGTCCCCGCCGTCCGTGAGAAAGCCGCCGCGGCACAGGCTCGACACTCGAAGTCCGTTGTCGCGCACGAGCTTCGCAGCCACGTCCAGGCCGGCTTCGGCGACCCGGTCCCGCCAGAGACCGATGGCCGGCAGGCCGGCGTCGGCGGCACCCTGCACAGCCTCGCGCAGCGTCCAGGAATTGGTGGTCTTGGTGTTGAGCGACAGGCGGGCAAACGCGGTCATCGACCGACACCGTTCACCAGCAGGAAGCTGCGCATGCGACCGGCGGCCAGGTCCGGATCGGTGAGCAGACCGGCGCGATCGGCGAGCACGAACAGCTCTGCGAGGTGGCCGACGGAGCGGCCCGACGACTGCCCACCCACCAGGGCGAAGCCCGGTTGGTGGCCATTGAGCCAGGAGAGAAAGGCGATGCCCGTCTTGTAGTAGCGCGTCGGCGCGGCGAAAATGTGCCGCCCCAGAGCCTGGGTGGATTCCAGGATCTCTTTTGCCCGCGGGCCGTCACCGGCGTCCAGCTCCTGCAGCGCGGTGGAGGCCGCCGGATAGATCGCCGCGAAAATGCCCAGCAGCGCGTCGGAGTAGCCGGTGCTGTCGCCGACGATCAAGTCCGGATAGTTGAAGTCGTCGCCGGTGTAGAGCCGCACTCCCGCGGGCAGCGCCCGTCGCAACGCCACCTCGTGCTCGGCGTCCAGAAGCGACACCTTCACTCCGTCGATCGTGGCGGCGTGCTCCTCGACGAGCCGGTGGAACGTCGAGGTGGCGCCGTCGATGTCGGTATCGCCCCAGTACCCGCGGAGCGCGGGGTCGAACATCTCCCCCAGCCAGTGCAGGATCATCGGGCGGTCCGCCTCGGCGAGCAGCGCGCCGTAGACCGTCAGGTAATCGGCGGGTGAGCCGGCTACCTGGGCGAGCGCCCGGGACGCCATGAGAATGACTTGCGCACCGGCGCTACGCACCACGTCGATCTGGGCCCGGTAGGCGTCCGTGATCTGCGCGAGACCGCGAGCGCCGCCCGCGAGGTCGGCCACGTCCAGGTGGTCGGTACCCGCGCCGCAGGCCAGCCGGCCACCGACGGCGTCGGCTTCGCGCGCACTGCGCCGGATCAGCTCCCGGGTGGCTGCCCAGTCCAGTCCCATTCCCCGCTGCGCGGTGTCCATCGCGTCGGCCACGCCGAGGCCATACGACCACAGCTGGTGCCGATAGGCCAAGGTGGCGTCCCAATCCAGGTCCGCCGGCGCGCCGGGCGTGTTGTCCGCGAGTACCTTAGGCACGACATGGGCTGCGGCGTAGGCGATTCGAGAGGTGATCGGCGCTTCCGGGCGGCGCCACGGCCCCGGCCGGCCGAGCTGGTGCTCGCGCAGCACACCGCCGATCGGCAGGGTGAGCGAGATACCGACGGCGGACTCGGTCGCGGCGGTCACAGCACGATCTCCGGGACGGCGATGCGCTTGCCCTCCGCCGAGCTTTGCAGCCCCAACTCGGCGAGCTGGACGCCGCGGGCCGCCGACAACAGGCCGAAGCGGTGCGGTCGCCCGGTGACGACGTCGCGTAGATACTCCTCCCACTGGAGCTTGAATCCGTTGTCCAGATCGGCGTTCGCGGGTACCTCGAGCCATTGGTCACGGAACCTCTCCGTCACCGGAAGATCGGGATTCCACACCGGTTTCGGCGTGTGCGCGCGCTGTTGGGCGACGCAGCCGCGCAGCCCGGCGACCGCAGAACCGTGCGTGCCGTCGATCTGGAACTCGACGAGTTCGTCGCGATGGACGCGAACGGCCCAGGAGGAGTTGATCTGCGCGACGATGCCACCCTCGATCTCGAAGATGCCGTAGGCCGCGTCGTCGGCGGTGGCTGCGTACTCCCGGCCCTGCTCGTCCCAGCGGGTGGGAATGTGCGTGACGGTCCGGGCCGTGACGGCCTCGACCGGGCCCAGCAGCCCCTCCATGACGTAGTTCCAGTGGCAGAACATGTCCACGGTGATGCCGCCACCATCCTCGGCCCGGTAGTTCCAGCTGGGGCGTTGGGCGGGCTGGCCGTCGCCCTCGAAGACCCAGTAGCCGAACTCGCCGCGCATCGACAGGATCCGCCCGAAGAAGCCCTCGTCGACCAGGCGTCGCAGCTTGACGAGGCCCGGCAGGTACAGCTTGTCGTGGACGACGCCGGCGACCACGCCGGCGTTCTCGGCCAACCGCGCGAGTTCGACTGCCTCGGTGAGAGTTTCCGCGGTCGGCTTCTCGGTGTAGACGTTCTTGCCGGCCTTGATCGCCGCGCTCAACGCGGCCATCCGACGCGAGGTGACCTGCGCATCGAAATACACCGCCACCGTGGGATCGGCGATCACCGCTTCGACGTCGGTGGTCCAGTGCTCGACACCGTGTTCGGCGGCCAACTCGGCGAGCTTGTCGGCGTTGCGGCCCACCAGGATGGGTTCCACCGTCACCCGGGTGCCGTCGTCGAGCCGCAGGCCGGTGTCCCGCAACGGGAGAATCGACCGCAGCAGATGCTGCCGGTAGCCCATTCGGCCGGTCACGCCGTTCATCGCAATGCGCAGTGTTGGCCGGCCGGCGCCGGGAGATGAAGACATGTGCAGATTCCTTGTCTGGTGTGCCCGGCGGATCGTGGCCGAGGCGAGTGCGGTCTGGTGGGGCGCGGCGCAAGCACCTCGAGCGAGGCGTGCGCGGCGGTGTCAGCACTTCGGAATGCGCTTTCCACGGTAAACTGCAAACACGCTCCGGTCAACCACGGAGCGATCGAACTGGACCGGGAGCGACGATGGCGGCGGTAACACTGCAGGATGTGGCGCTGCGCGCAGGCGTGTCCCAAGCAACGGCATCGCGCGTGCTCAACGGCTCGTCGCGGGTTCCCGGCACGGGCGTGGCCGACCGCGTCCGCGCCGCCGCACGCGAACTCGGCTACGTTCCGAACGCGCAGGCGCAGGCGCTGGCCCGCGCCTCCACCGGCCTGCTCGGCCTGGTCGTCCATGACATCGCCGACCCCTACTTCTCCTCGATCGTGCGCGGCGCCCAGGCCGCGGCTCGCGTCGCGGGCAAACAGGTACTGCTCGCCAGCACCGGCCGGGACTTCGACATCGAACGGGACTCGGTGAGTACCTTCATCGCCCACCGCGCCGACGCGATCGTGCTGGCCGGCTCCCGGCAAAGTGGCGACCTCGATCGGGAACTGGAGGTGGAGTTCGACCGCTATCGCGCCAACGGCGGACGCCTGGTGGTGATCGGCCAGCCGCTCGCCTTTGGCGGTGCCGTCGAGCCCGAAAACTATGCCGCCTCAGCCGAATTGGCCGATGCCCTGGTAGCCGAAGGTCACCGACAGTTCGCCGTGATCGGCGGACCGGGCAACATCCGCACCGCGGTGGATCGGCGCAACGGATTCGTCGACGCGCTGTGCAAGCTGGGGCTGAACACGGCGGTCGAGGTATCCGGAGAGTTCACCCGCGACGGCGGGTACTCCGCGGCCCGGCGCCTGGCGGCGGCATTGCAACTCGAGTCGGGCGCCGCGGCCCCGCCGGTCTGCGTATACGCCGTCACCGACGTGATGGCCATCGGGGCCATCGCCGCCTGGCGCGAACTCGACCTCCGGGTCCCCCAGGACGTGTGCATCGCCGGCTTCGACGACATCCCGACCCTGCGGGACCACACCCCCAGCCTGACCACCGTCGCACTCGAACTCGAACAGATCGGCGTCCGCGCCGTCGAACTGGCACTGGATACCGCGACCGACCTGCGCGAAAGTGCGCCGGGGCGGGTCATCCTGCGCGACAGCACGCGACTGGACTGAGCCTGGTCCCGCTGGCCTCGCCCGGCGGCGCACCTCGCAATGTGGTTGACAGTGTGTGCGACATCACGTTATCGTCGGTCCGGCTTCGGAAAGCGCATTCCCAATCGGGACGAGACGAGCTCTTGCAGCATGTTCGACCCGTGCAACTGCGACCTTGAGGACATCCCCATGGCGGCAACCACTTCGGCCCGCGCCCGCAAACCGGACGCCGGATCGGCCTCCACGCGCACCCGACCACCCGCGCGAAAGATCTTCTCCCCGCGCCGCACCGCGGCCTCTGTCTGGCGTCCCCTGGCGCTCGTCGTCGCGCTCTTGGCCGGCTGGTGGGCAGTCACCGCGGCGGACCTGGTCGCGCCCTACATCCTCCCGTCGCCCGCCGATACCTGGAGTGCCGCCGCCGACAACGCGGCCTACCTGGTGCAACACACCTGGGTGACCACCTGGGAGACTCTGGTCGGCTTCGTGATCGCGACCGTCCTGGGCGTGCTCATGGCGGTGGTGATGGTGTACTCGGCCAACCTGGAGAAGACGGTCTATCCGCTCATCCTCTTCGCGCAGGTCATCCCCAAGATCGCCGTGGCGCCGCTGTTCATCGTGTGGCTGGGTTTCGGACCATCGCCGAAGATCCTGGTCGCCGTGCTGATGGCGTTCTTCCCGATCGTGATCTCCGGGCTGGCCGGCATGCGCTCGGTCGATCCGGAGATCCTCGAGCTCACGTCGACGATGGGCGCCAGCCGGTTCAAGACCTTCGCGAAGATCCGACTGCCCGCGTCCTTGCCCCAGCTGATGTCCGGCCTGAAGGTGGCCGCCACCCTTGCGGTCACCGGCGCCGTCGTCGGCGAGTTTGTCGGGGCCAACGAAGGTTTGGGTTACGTCATTCTGCAGGCGAACGGAAATATCGACACGGCAATGCTTTTCGCGGCGTTGATCATCATGTCGGCACTCGGCATCGTCCTGTTCGCGATCATCGAGATCGCCGAGAAATTGCTCATCCCCTGGCACTCGTCACGCCGCGTGGTCAATTCGGCCACCGCCTGACCATCGATCCCACCGAATAGGAGCTTCGCCATGTCCGTCAACCGAACCCACATCGCCGTCGCCGCGGCCACGGCCACGGCCGCCATGCTGGCCCTCGCCGGCTGCGGCAGCAGCACCGAAGATGCCCCTGCCGCAGACGGTTCAGCCTCGTCGTCCACGCTGATGCTGAACTGGTACCCGTACGGTGAGCACGCCCCGTTCTACTACGGCGTCCAGGAGGGCATCTTCGCCGAGCACGGCATCGACCTCCAGATCGACGCCGGCCAAGGCTCCACCAAGACCGCCCAGGCCGTGGGCACCTCGAAGGTGGACTTCGGCTGGGCCGACGCACCGGCAGTCCTGAGCAACATCGACAAGGGTGTCGACATCAAGAGCACCGGGGTCTTCCTGCAGACCACACCGTCGGCCGTGCAGGTGTTCGCCGACTCCGGCATCGAGACCCCGCAGGACCTCGTCGGCCGGACCATCGCGGTATCGGCCGGTGACGCCCCCACCACCACCTTCCCGATCTATCTCGACAAGGTCGACGTGCCCGCCGACGCGGTCACCCAACAGAGCCTGGACGCGGCCGGCAAGATGTCCGCCTTGATGTCCGGCCGGGTCGACGGCCTGATCGGCTTCTCCCACGATCAGGGACCGACCATCGCCGACAAGAGCGGACGCGCCGTGCATTATCTGCGCTATTCCGATGCCGGCCTGAACTTCTTCAGCAACGGCCTGATCGCGCACACCGCCACCATCTCCGACGAGCCCGAGTTGGTGCAGGCGATGGTCGACGCCACCAGCGAGGCGTTCGCCGCCGCCGTCGCCGACCCAGAGGCCGCGGTGGAGGCGATGGTGGGCAAGGACCCGCAGATGCCGCCGCGTGAGGTGTTGTTGGAGCAGTGGCAGCAGACCATTCCGTTGTTGTCCACTCCGGCCACCGCCGACCTGCCCCCCGGCGCCAACTCGGCGGAGGACTGGACCACCACCATCAGCACGCTGACCGAGGCCGGACTCTTGGAGTCGGCCAAGGAGCCCGGTGCATACTGGGAATCGTCGTTCGCCCCCAAGACCGATCAGTAGACAGAGAGGGCAACGACATGACCGCTGCGACACTGTCCCCACCGGAAACCGCCGTGACCGAAAACGCCATCGCGATCGACGATCTGACCGTCACTTTCTCCTCCAAGCGCGGCACCGTGACCGCGCTGCAGGACATCGACCTGCGGGTCGCCGACGGTGAGTTCGTCTCCATCGCGGGCCCGTCGGGCTGCGGAAAATCGACGCTGCTCAAGGTCATCGCCGGGCTCACGGCATCCACCGCCGGCGATGTGCGGCTGCGCGGAAAACCAGTCCAGGGGCCGCAACGAGGGATCGGTTACGTATTCCAGCGCGCCGCGCTCCTGGAGTGGCGTTCCGTGCGCAAGAACGTGCTGTTGCAGGCGGAGATGCGCGGCATGCCCCGCAAGGCCGCCCAGCAGCGCTGCGATTACCTGCTGGAGATGACCGGACTCACTGGATTCGAAAGCGCCCTACCCCACGAGTTGTCCGGCGGTATGCAGCAACGCGTTTCGCTGTGTCGCGCGCTGCTCCACGAACCCGGGGTCCTGCTGATGGACGAGCCGTTCGGTGCGCTGGACGCTCTCACCAGAGAGAAGATGAACGTCGAGTTGCATCGCATCTGGCGCGAGACCGGCACCACGGTGGTGTTGGTGACCCACTCGGTGGCCGAGGCCGTATATCTGGCCAACCGCGTCGTGGTGATGAGCCCCCGGCCCGGCCGCATCGTCGAGATCCAGGACGTCGACCTCCCGGCGGAGCGCGCTTACGGGGAGACAATGGAGCGGCCCGAATTCATCCGGGTGGCCAACCGAGTGCGCGATCTGCTCGGCAGCCCCACCGCCGCGGATTGACCCTTCGCGCGCGGGCCGATCCCCCGCTCTAGACCGCCCAGCGGCCCGACAGCGTCCGCGCGCCGACGAACACCAGTCGCAGCACCATGAACGTCGACAGCCCGGCCCAGATCCCCCACAGGCCCCAGTCGAACACCAGCGACAACCAGATCAGCGGCAGGAAGCCCAGCAGCGCACTGGCCAGGGTGGCGTTGCGCATGAACTTCGCGTCCCCGGCGCCCAGCAGTACCCCGTCGAGCGCGAAAACCACACCGGCGACCGGCAATTGGGCCACCAGGAACCACCACGGCACCCCGATGCTGTCCAGCACGGCCTGATCGGTGGTGAACACCTTGGGGAACACCGAAGAGCCAGCGGCCATCACCAGGGCCAGGCCCACCGCGGCCGCGGTGGAGAACAGCGTCACCCGGCCAGCGACGGCCTTGGCGTGCGCGGCGCGCCCCCCGCCCAACGCCGCGCCCACCAGCGCCTGCGCGGCGATCGCCAGCGAATCCAGCGCCAGCGACAGGAAGCTCCACAGCTGCAGCACCACCTGGTGCGCGGCCACCGCCGCTGCGCCGAAACGCGCGGCGACCGCGGCCGCCGAGACGAAGCAGGCCTGGAACGCCAAGGAGCGCAACAGCAGATCGCGGCCCATCACCGCCTGCGAGCGCAGCACATCCGGATTGGGCCGCAGCGGCACCCGCTCGACCAGCAACGCGCGGCAGAACAGCGCCGCGGCCAGCCACTGACCGCACACGTTGGCCACCGCGGACCCGGCCAGCTCCAGCCGCGGCACCCCCAGCCAGCCGTAGACCAGCAGCGGGCACAGCACGGCCGAGAGCCCGAAGCCGATGATCACGTACCGCAGCGGGCGCACGGTGTCCTGCACGCCGCGCATCCAGCCGTTGCCGGCCAGCGAGATCAGGATGGCCGGGGCGCCCAGGATGGCGATCCGCAGCCACGGCAGCGCAGCGTCGGCGATGTCCTCGGCGCCGGCGATCACGGTCACGATGGGCGCCGCGAACACCTGCACCACGGCGATGATCAGCAACCCCACGCCCACGGCCAGCCAGGTGGCCTGGACGCCCTCGCCGAGGGCGGCCGTCCGGTCGCCGGCACCGTAGTGCCGGGCCGAACGCGCGGTGGTGCCGTAGGACAGGAACGTGCCCTGCGAGGCGACCAGCGCCAGGATCAGTCCACCGATGGCCAGACCGGCCAGGGCGAGTGCACCGAGGCGGCCGACCACCGCGAGGTCGAACAGCAGGTACAGCGGCTCGGCGGCCAGCACGCCCAGGGCGGGCAGCGCCAGTCCGGCGATGGTACGACTCGAGGGTGCTTCCGGATCACCCGAGGGCGACACGCAACTCCTCGACCACCTGGGCAACCGGGCCGTTCGTCGAGTAGCCGGCGGCGAAGTGATGCCCACCGCCGCCGAAACCCGTTGCCAGCGTGGTCAAGTCGTAGGCCTTGGCGCGCAACGACACCGACCAGTGCTCCGGTTCGATCTCCTTGAACACCGCCGAGACCTCGGCCTGCTGCGCGGTGCGGACGATATCGACGATGCTCTCGACTTCCTCGGGCCGCGCATCCGACCATTCGTGGTGCGCGACGACGGCATAGACCAACCCGCGACCGTCCAGCGCGTCCGGGATCAGCTGCGCCGACGACAGCACCCGCGACAGCATCGGCAGCCACGAGAACGGATGGGTGTCGAGCAGCGTGCGGCTGATGGCCGTGTTGTCCACGCCGAGTTCGACCAGTCGGGCCGCCAGTCGATGCGCCCGCGGGCTGGCCCAGCGAAACGATCCGGTGTCGGTGATCAGGCCCGCGTACAGGCAATGCGCCACGAACTTGTCGATCGGCTTGCTCCACGCGTCCAGCAACTCGGCGATCAGCAGCGTGGTCGAATCCGCCGACGGGTCCACGTAGTTCGCGCTGCCGAACAGGTGATTGGAGGCGTGGTGATCGATGACGAGCACCTCGGGCCGGGAACCCCCGGCGTCCGGCCCCAGCAGTACCTGCAGCCCGCCGAGCCGGCTCACGCTCGGGATGTCGACCGTGACCACCAGATCCGGATGGGGATCCACCTGGTCCGGGCGCGCCAGCAGATGACCGCCGGGCAGGCTCTGCAGCGACTCGGGCAGCAACGCCGGCGCAGCGAAGCTCACCGTCACCAGCTTGCCGGCCTGTTCGAGCACCTGGGCCAGGGCCAGCCCCGCGCCGATGGTGTCGGCGTCGGGATAGACGTGCGCGACGACGACGACACTGCGGGCACGCGACAGCACTTCGACGGCCCCGTGCGCGTCGACGCGGGCGCCTACTGGTGCGGTATCAGTCGTCGGTTCGATCGCCGTCACCGGTGTCCTCGGAGTCGGTAGGTCGGGCCCCCTCGTTGCCCTCCACCCCAGTGACACGGTACGGGTCGGCCTCCCCCGCCGGCTTGGCACCCTCGCGAACCCGCGCCAGGTCGGCATCCGCCGCGCGGGCCCGGGCCAGCAGCTCCTCCATCCGGTGCGCCGCATCCGGCACGGTGTCGCGCTCGAAGGTCAGCGTCGGGGTGTACCGAACCCCCGTCCCCGCACCGACTTTCGTGCGCAACACGCCCTTCGCGCGTTCCAGTGCGGCCGCCGCCCCGACGTAGTCGGGTTCCTCGTCGAGGTTGCGGCCCAGCACCGTGTAGTACAGCGTGGCGTCGTGCAGATCACCGGTGACCTTCGCATCGGTGATCGTCACGCCGGCCAGCCGCGGATCCTTGATCTCGTACTCGATCGCCGAGGCGACGATCGTCGAGATCCGCTTGGCCAGCCGTTTGGCCCGTGCCGGATCTGCCATCGTCTCTACCCGCGGTCCTTCTCGACCAGCTCGTAGGTCTCGATGACGTCGCCTTCCTTGATGTCGTTGTAGGTCAGCGTCAGGCCGCACTCGAAGCCCTCGCGAACCTCGGTGGCGTCGTCCTTCTCCCGCTTGAGCGAGGACACCGTCAGGTTCTCGGCGACCACGACGTTGTCACGCAGCAACCGCGCCTTGGCGTTGCGTCGCATGATGCCCGAGGTGACCATGCAGCCGGCGATGTTGCCGACCTTCGACGACCGGAAGATGGCCCGGATCTCGGCGCGGCCGAGCTCCTTCTCCTCGTAGATCGGCTTGAGCATGCCCTTGAGCGCGCTCTGGATCTCGTCGATGGCCTGGTAGATCACCGAGTAGTAGCGGATGTCCACACCGTCGCGGTTGGCCAACTCGGTGGCCTTGCCCTCGGCACGCACGTTGAAGCCGATGATGATCGCATCCGAGGCCGACGCCAGGTTGACGTTGGTCTCGGTGACCCCACCGACGCCGCGGTCGATGACGCGCAGTTCCACCTCGTCGTCGATCTCGATGCCCAGCAGCGCCTCTTCCAGCGCCTCGACGGTGCCGGAGTTGTCGCCCTTGAGGATCAGGTTGAGCTGACTGGTTTCCTTCAGCGCCGCATCCAGATCGTCCAGGCTGATCCGCTTGCGCGAGCGCGCGGCCAACGCGTTGCGCTTGCGCGCGCTGCGCCGGTCGGCGATCTGACGGGCGATCCGGTCCTCGTCGACCACCAGCAGGTTGTCGCCGGCACCCGGCACCGAGGTGAACCCGACGACCTGCACGGGCCGCGACGGCGACGCCTCGACGACGTCGTCGCCGTGCTCGTCGATCATCCGGCGGACACGCCCGTAGGCGTCGCCGGCGACGATCGAGTCGCCGACCCGCAGCGTGCCGCGCTGGATCAGCACCGTGGCCACCGGGCCGCGACCGCGGTCCAGGTGCGCCTCGATCGCCACACCCTGGGCCTCCATGTCGGGGTTGGCCCGCAGGTCCAGGGCCGCATCCGCGGTCAGCAGGACCGCCTCGAGCAGGTTCTCGATGTTGGTGCCCTGCTTGGCGGAGATGTCGACGAACATCGTCTCGCCGCCGAAGTCCTCGGCGACCAGGTTGTATTCGGTGAGCTGACCGCGGATCTTGGCCGGGTCGGCGCCCTCCTTGTCGATCTTGTTGACCGCCACCACGATCGGCACGTCGGCCGCCTGCGCGTGGTTGATCGCCTCCACCGTCTGCGGCATCACGCCGTCGTCGGCGGCGACCACCAGGATCGCGATGTCGGTGGCCTTGGCACCGCGGGCACGCATGGCGGTGAACGCCTCGTGACCCGGGGTGTCGATGAAGGTGATCAGGCGATCGGCGCCCTCGTGCTCGACGCCCACCTGGTAGGCACCGATGTGCTGGGTGATTCCGCCGGCCTCGCCCTCGCCGACGTTCTCCTTGCGGATGGTGTCCAGCAGGCGGGTCTTGCCGTGGTCGACGTGACCCATGACGGTGACCACCGGCGGGCGGGACGCCAGGTCCTCCTCGCCGCCCTCGTCCTCGCCGTAGGTGAGGTCGAAGGATTCCAGCAGTTCGCGGTCCTCGTCCTCCGGCGAAACGACCTGGACCTTGAAGTTCATCTCGCTGCCGAGCAACTCCAGGATGTCGTCGCCGACGGACTGGGTGGCGGTGACCATCTCACCGAGGTTGAACAGCGCCTGCACCAGCGCGGCCGGGTTGGCGTCGATCTTCTCGGCGAAGTCGGACAGGGAAGCACCGCGGGCCAACCGGATGGTCTCGCCGTTGCCGTGCGGCAACCGCACGCCACCGACGACCGGCGCCTGCATCGAGTCATATTCCTGACGCTTCTGCCGCTTCGACTTGCGTCCCCGTCGGGGTGCACCGCCGGGGCGACCGAACGCGCCCGCGGCACCGCCGCGCTGACCGGGGCGACCGCCGCCACCGGGACGACCCCGGAAGCCACCGGGCGCCGCGCCGCCGGCACCTGCACCGGCACCGCCGCCGCGGTAGTTACCGCCGCCGCCACC
>JAEWRC010000201.1 GCA_023460175.1 Actinomycetes bacterium | reverse complement strand
GTCGAGGACGGCGCGGTGGTGGGTGCCGTGATCGAGCAGGACGGCACCCCGGTGCGGGTGCACGCCCGCCGCGGGGTGCTGCTGGCCGCGGGCGGCTTCGAACAGAACGCGGCCA
The DNA here is from genome assembly GCA_023460175.1 of Actinomycetes bacterium. GTDB lineage: Bacteria > Actinomycetota > Actinomycetes > Mycobacteriales > Mycobacteriaceae > Mycobacterium. Next base: position 9,192 of record JAEWRC010000201.1, on the reverse strand, counting down.
TGCGGGCGCAGTACGCCGTGCCCGGCAGCGCCGAGGACACCATGGGCGGGCCGGGCAGCACCGGCGCCGCGCACCGCGCGGCGATCGCCGTCGGCGCCGACACCGACCTGATGGACCAGGCGTGGTGGTCGCCGGGGATGACGCACCCCGACGGCCGGTCGGCCTTCGCCCTGTGGTTCACCGGCGGCATCTTCGTCAACCAGGACGGCCACCGGTTCGTCAACGAATCCGCACCGTATGACCGCCTGGGCCGCGAGGTGATCCGCCAGCTCGAGGCCGGCACGACCACCCTGCCGTTCTGGATGATCTACGACGATCGCGCCGGCGACATCCCGCCGGTGGGCGCCACCAACGTCTCGATGGTCGACGCCGACGAGTACCGCGCGGCCGGGTTGTGGCATTCCGCGGACACCCTCGACGGGCTCGCCGCGGCGATCGGCGTCCCGGCCGACAACCTTGCCGCCACCGTCGAACGGTTCAACCGGCTGGCCGCCCTCGGCGCCGACGAGGACTTCGGTCGCGGCGACGAACCCTACGACCGCTCCTTCACCGACGGCGCCTCGCCCCTGGTCCCGATCGATACCCCGCCGTATCACGCTGCGGCGTTCGGACTTTCGGATCTGGGCACCAAGGGCGGGCTGCGCACCGACACGCGCGGCCGGGTGCTGACGGCCGACGGCGCGGCGATCGCGGGTCTCTACGCCGCGGGCAACACCATGGCCGCCGTCAGCGGAACCGCCTACCCCGGCGGCGGCAATCCGATCGGCGCTTCGATGTTGTTCAGCCACTTCGCCGCGTTGGACATGGCCGCCGGGAAGGCCCGCCCGTGACCCGACTGACGCCGGACGAGATCGACCGCAGCGAGGCGCTGTTCGCCCCGCTGGCGCAGGCGCTGCGCGAACTCGTCGACGTCACGATCCGCAGCGAGGCCGACGACGCCGACGTGCGCCGGGCGCACGCCCTGATCGAGCAGGCCACCGAATTGTTGGGGTCGCGGCTCGCCCCGGAACCGTTCAGCATGCGCGCCACCACTGACGGCCGGACGCTGACCTGGGGCAACGTGTTGATCGGGAAGCGCAATGCGATTGCCCCTCCCCTGCTGGTGGAGCGCGACGCCGACGGCCGCGCCACCGCGGACCTGACCCTGGGGGCGCCATACGAGGGTCCCTCCGGGCAGGTGCACGGCGGCGTGTGCGCGCTGATCCTCGACCACGTGCTCAGCGCCACCGCCCACCGCCGCGACGCACCGGCCTTCACCGGCACGCTGACGCTGCGCTATGTGGCGCCCACCCCGCTGGGCCCGGTGCGCGCCGAGGCCTGGACGGACCGGGAGGAGCGCGGGAAAACCTTTGCGGTGGGCCGCCTCCTGGACACCGACGGTGTGGTCACCGTGCAGGCCGAGGGTATTTTCATCCGCCCCAGGGCGAAGTCATGACCGTGCGGCAACCGAAACCGAGGAGCAGGCAATGCGGCGTATCCCCACAGTTCTGACCGTCGCCACCGTCGTGGTGCTCGGCGGCATGGCGAGCAGTTCAGTTGCGGGCGCGGACAATCCGGACTGGGGCATCAACGGCACCTACGTGGCGACGTCCAACGGCGAGTGGGCCCGCAAGAACGAGGTGTTCTACGACCAGGCGAGCCTGCGCAGCACGTGGACCGTCAGCACGCAGTGCAGCTATCCGGGCGAATGCACCGGCACCGTGCACAGCGACTGGGGCTGGACCGCGCCGATCTATCAGCGCAGCGGCGTCTGGTACGTCAAGCACACCATCGAGGACTGGGTGCCCTGCCCCGACGGCAGCACCGCTCCGGGCCTGCAGACCTTCCGGTTCAAGGCGATGACGCCCGACGGTGCCAACGCCGACCCGACGTCGACGACGCTGGTCGGGGAGGACATCACCACGGGACCCAGCGGTGCGTGCGGCGTGAACAAGCCGGTGTACATCAACATGCCGTTCAAGCTCACCAAGATCTGATTCTGCTGTTATCGCCCAGAGTCGACTTGTTGACGGGGCCTCTCGGGCGATGCGTACAACAACCTGCCCCTCGGCGAGAACCGCTGGGCGAAATCAGCGCGGCATCAGGTCTTCCCAGCTCTGCGGGGCCGGATGCACCAGATCAGACTGGCTGAACACGCTGCCGTCCGGCGTGGCGTACTGCCCGGTCCCGGGGTTGTAGGTGGCGATCGCGACCGAGGGCCCGTCCGCTCCGTGGTGCGCGCTCGGCGTCGCGGGCAGCGCCCCGTCGGCCGGAACCGGCGCCGGCGGCGGGGTGCCCTCGGCGGGCCCGAAGATGTTCGCATCGGGGGTGACCCGGCTGTCCGGGGGTACGCCCTGGGCGATGAGGCCGGGGTCGACCGGATAGGGGCCGAGCACGTGTTGGCGCATCGCCAAGGGCTGGAAGGGCTCGTCGCTCTCGCAGATCTCCACCGTGGGTGCGCGCTTGCCCGGCTGCGCCATGCACGGATAGTTGCGCGCGCCGCGCACGCCGATCGGCGAGTCCTGCGGCAGCTTGCAGTACAGCCCGTCCGGGGTGTCCACGTCGGTCAGGTCGTTCGGCGAGCGCCACTCCGACGGCGGCAGGAAGCCCACCGTGCACGCCGGCGGGTCGCCGAGGGTCACGGTGAACTCCGCCAGGGCCAGTCCGGTCGGGTTGTTCAGCGACGACCCGTAGGACTGGGTGGCGGCCAGGTAGGGCGGCAGCAGCACCAGCAACTGTTCGATCGACCGGTGGTAGGTGACGCCGATCTGCCCGACCGTCGTCAGGTTCGCCAGCAGCACCGGCAGCGTGGGTTTGACCTGGTTGAGCAGCCGCGAGGCCTCGTCGGCGGCGCCGGAACCCGAGCGCAGCACCGTCCGGACCTCCGCATCGCGCGCGTCGATCTGACCGGTGATGCCGGCCAGGCTGCGGGCCCAGGTGCGGATGTCCGCGGCACTGGCGGCCTGACCGTCCAGCAAGGGTCGGCCGTCGTCGATGAGCGTGCGGGTGCTTTCCCCGGTCGCGTTGAGGTCGGCCGCCAACCTGGCCGAGGAGTCGAACAACGAGCCCAGGTCGTGGCCGGTTCCGTTGAGCGCCTTGAAGGATTCGTCGAGCAGGCCGGTGAGCTTGCCGGTGGGAATGCTGCCGACCAGGTCGTTCATCTGGTCGAGCATGGGGCCGACGGGCTGCGGCAGCGCGGACCGGTCGGCGACGATCACCGCCCCGTCCTCCAGATAGGGACCGCCGTCGGTGCGCGGCAGCAGGTCAACGTACTGCTCGCCGACCGCGGACACGCTGAGCACCTTCGCCTCCAGGTCGGTGGGGATCCTCGGGGAGTTCTTCAGCGACATCGTCACCTCGGCCCCTTCGCGGGTCGGGCGGATGTCGGTGACCTTGCCCACCTCGATGCCCCGGTAGGTCACGTTGGAGAACTGGTAAAGGCCGCCGGTGGCGGGCGCCTGCAGGGTCACCGTGATGCGTCCGAGCCCGAGCAGCACCGGGGCCTGCATGTAGACGAAAGCCATTGTGCTCAACCCGATCACGGAGGCGATCGCGAAGATGATCAACTGGGTGCGGACGAAACGCGTCAGCATCAGGGCTGCCCTCCCTCGGCCGCCGGTGCGGCTACTGCCGGTACAGCTGCTGCCGGTGCCTCGACGAGCGGCGGGATGGTCGCCACGTCCTCGGGCATCGGGGTCAGCGGCGCGTTGAGCGGGTCCCGGGTGTAGGTCGAGTACCAAGGGTCCCCGGGAGCCGGGACCAAGGAGGCGTTCGGTTCACCCCACCGCGTGCCAAGCATGAGTCCGCTCTTCAGCCGCGAGATCGTGAAGTCGAAGACGATGAACTGGTTCATGAAATCGCCGCGGATGCCGCGGTCGATGAACTCCTGGGTGTACGGGTAGGTGGGCAGATAGGCCAGCGCGGTCGCCAGATCGGGGCCCACGTCGGCCAGCGCCCGCACCGTCGGTGCGAGATTCTCCAGGTTGCGGACGATGTCGGCCTGCGAATCGGTGATGAGTTGCGTTGCGGTGTCGCTGAAGTGCCCCAGTTTCTGCAACGCCGTGGTGATCCGCGGGCGTTGCTCGTTGAGCACCTCCAGGGCCTGCGGGATGCGGTCCAGCGCGGCGGCGAGCACTTCCCGTTCGCCGGCGAAGGTCCCGGCAAGCCGTTCCAACTCCGAGATCGAGGCGATGATGTTGTGGTGCTGGTTGTCCAGCAGACCGACCACCCTGTTCATTCGGGTGACCAGGTCGCGGATCTGGCCCTGCCGACCGTCCAACGCCGCGCTGAAGTTGTCGATGATGCCGCCGATGTGGGTCAGCCCGCCGCCGTTGACGACCACCGCCAGCGACGACAGCGTCTGCTCGGTGGACGGGTAGGTCGACGTCCGGTCCACCGGGATGGTGGCGCCGGCGGGCAGGCGACCGGTGGGCTCCTCCCCCACCGGCGGGTCGAGCGCAAGATGCATCGAACCCAGCAGGCTGGTCTGGCCCACGGTGGCGACCGCGTTCGCCGGGACCACCACATCGGGTCGCACCGACAGGTCCACGTGGGCGCGCCAGTCGTCCACCACCATCGTGCCGACCGCACCGACGACGACGTCGTTCACCATGACCGGCGAATTCGACTCCAGCGTACCGATATTGGCGATCTCTACCTGATAGTGCAGGGCGTCGCTGCCGGTGCCCACCGTGCCGGGCAGCGGCAACGAGTTCAGGCCGTCGAACGAGCAGCCGGAAGCCACCACGGCCAGGGCGCACGCCGCGGCCACGGCACGGGTGATCCGTCCAGTCCTCATGGGGTGCCTCCCGTCGGTGCGGGTGCTGCAGCGGGCGTCTCGGCGGGCAGCAACATCTCGGCGAGGTTCGAGGCCGCGGGCGCCGCCGGTGGCGGTACCGGCACGCCCGGGGGGATCGGGGCGCCGGGATACAGGGCCGGCTGGCGGCCGGCGGGCAACCTGTCGGGCGCGTAGGCGCCCGGCGGTTGGGGCGGGTCGAACCAGCCCGGCGGCGGCGGTGAATCGCCGCCGGCACCGGTGTACGCGGACGTGGCCGGGGGGATTTCGGCCGGCACCGGGGCCGGTCCCGAACCACCGGGTGCGAGAGCAGGATCAGAGTAGATCACGTTCTTGGGCGCGGGCCCCAGGTAGGCGTTGAACGGGAACGGCAGGTAGTTGAAGTTCATCAGCCGCAGTGCGGGGCCCAGATATTCGGCGCAGGCCTTGGCCGATTCGGAGGCGGTGACGTTCTGCACCGCGGCAATCGACGAGCAGATCGCATGCAGGGGGTTCGCGAAGTTGTTGACCGCGAACGACCCCCGGGGCCCGCCGGTGTCCGGGTTGTAGATGTTGTAGCCGTTGACCAGCGCGTTCGGCGCGGCATGCAGGACGTTCTTGACCACCATGCTGTTGTCGGACAGCACCTGGGTCACGTTCGCCAGCCGCTGCATCTGCTCGGCGGTCTGGTCGCGCGAACCTTCGATGAACCGCTGCACCTTGCCGACGGCCTGGGAGAGTTCGGTGATCGCCGAGTCCAGATCCGAGCGGCCGCCGTCGATCACGCTGGTGACGTCGGCGAGGCGATCCTGGAACTGCACGATCTGGGTGTTGCTGTCCCGCAAGGCACTCACAAACACCTGGAGGTTCTCGATGGTCGCCACGATGTCACCGCTGCCCTCGCCGAGAATCCTTCCGACGTCGGACAGTTCGGTGATGGTCCGCCGGAACTTGTCGCCGTTGCCGGCCATCGCGTCGGCGGCGGTGTCGATGAAGCGGCCCAGCGAGGTGTCCGAGACCCCGCTCTCGGGACCCAGTTCGGTGGCCAGGCGGGTCAGCTGGTCCTTGATCTGATCCCACTCGACCGGAATCGCGGTGCGGTCCTCACCGATCTCGGCGCCGTCGGCCATGACCTGGCCGCTGGCCTCCGGGCTCGAACCGTAGGCGGGGGTCAGTTGCACATAGCGGGCCGACACCAGGTTGGGCGCCACGATGATCGCCTTCGCATCCGCGGGAACGGGCACGTCGCGGTCCACGTGCAGCGTCACCCGGGCCTGCGTCCCGGCCGCCTCGATGGAGTCGATGGTGCCCACCCGCACCCCGACGACGCGCACCTCGTCACCGGGATAGATGGCCGTCGCCGACTTGAAGTGGGCGACGATGGTCTTGGGACCCAGGAACTGCTGGTAGGCCAGGTATCCCACGCCTGCCACCAGCACCGCCACCAGAGCGGAGAGCAGCAACTTCGTGGCCCGCAGACCGAGCCGCCGATTGGCGATCATGCTCAACCTCCGGGAATGCCGTTGTAGGGGAACGGGAATTCGGCGCGCGGACCGGCATTGTCGGGCGGCTGACCGGCGTCGACGCCTCGGCGGAAGCCGAGCGCGTAGTCGAGGAACGGCTGGATCGCGGGCCCCGGCAGCAGGTTGGCCGGGAACCCGTTGTAGTAAAACCCGTTGTTGACCGCTTCGCCCTGCGTCAACTGGTATTTCGCGAGCCCCTCGAGCGATTGCGTCAGGTTGTCGCGGTTGCGTTCGAGCATCTCGGCGACCCGGTTCAGCTGCTCGAGTGTCGGGGCCAGTTCCTGCTCGTTGTCGTCGACGAGGCCGGACAGCTGCTGGGCGACCGTGGTGGTGTTGGCCAGCAGGGTGACGATCGCGTGCCGTCGGTCCCGCAGCACGCCGAGCAGATCGTTGGCGTTGAGCAGCAGGCGGTTCACCTGATCGCTGCGCTCGGACAGGATTCCGGTCACGGCCCCGGCGGTGTCGAGCAGGCTGCCCAGCGACTCGTTGCGATTGTTCAGCGACTTCGACAGCCGGCTGACCCCGTCGAAGGTGGGCGCCAGTTGCGGCGCCATCCGTTCGATGGTCTCCGACAGCGTATCCAGCGACTGGTTGATGGCCGCGGTATCGGTTTCGGCGGTGTTCGAGGTGAATTCGTTGAGGGCGTCGTTGAGCGTGTAGGGCGACGCGGTCCGCGACACCGGGATGACGCCGCGCGCACCGAGGCTGCCGCTGCCGCGGGGTTCGACCACCAGGACTCGTTCCCCGAGCAGCGTGCCGATGCTGATCTGCGCCTCGGTGTCGGTGCCGAGGCGCACCTTGCTGTTGACGGCGAACGTCACCAGGGCCTTGCCGGCATCGAGTTCGACGTCGGTGACGGTGCCGACGGTGACACCCGAAACCTTCACCTCGTTGCCGGCGGCCAGCCCCCCGGCCTCGGCGAACACCGCCTGATACCGGACCGAGGTCGCCATCGACACCAACTGCTGGGGCTGCAGGCCCACCGCGATGATCAGCACGACCAGCACCAGGCCGATGAATCCGGCCCGGACCAAAGAAGATTCGCGATACTTCAGCATCAGGGCTCCTCGCATCTTCCCGTGTTCTGAATGATCCAGGGGAAGTAGGCGGTGCGCCCCTCGAGATCCGATACGCGCATCGAGATCCCGCAGAGGTAGAGGTTCAGCCAGCTGCCGTAGGAGCCCAGTCGCACCAGCTTGCGGTAGTTCTTCGGGGTCTTGTGCAGTGCGAGGTCCAGCCGCGCGAGATCCGTGTCGTTCGACAGCAGCGGCGCCAACCGGGTCAGCTGATCCACGGTGCCCGACAACGGCGGCCGCGCCTCGGTGAGCAGATCCGCCAGGGAGGCCGTCCCGTGGTCCAGCGCGGTGATGGCCTCGCCGATCGGGTCCCGTTCCTCGGCCAGCCCGCTCACCAGGCGCTCGAGCCCGTCCACCGCGCCGGAGAACTTCTTGCCGTCCTTGGCGAGCACCGCCAGGGTCTCGTTGAGGTTGTCGACGAGGCGTTCCACGGTTTCCCCGTTGTCGGCCACCGCGTTGGTGAACGACGACGTCCTGGCGAACAGCGACTCGAGGTCCCCGCCTTGGCCCTGCAGGATCTGGATCAGGGAGGCGGTCAGCGTGTTGACATCCTCGGGATCGAGCCCGCGGATGACCGGCTTGAGACCGCCGAGCAGCAGGTCGAGGTTGAGCGCGGGCTCGGTGCGATCGAGTCCGATGTGGGACCCCGGCGGCTGGAGCTTGCCGGACCCGGGTTCATCGAGGAGTTCCAGGTAGCGGTCGCCGACCAGGTTGAGGTAGCGCACCGCGACCCGGGTGCTTTCGGTGAGCCTGATGTGGTCGTCGGCGTCGAAGGCGACCAGCACGGTGTTGTCGGGCTGCAGGTCCACCTTCCGCACGGTGCCGATCCGGATTCCGGACACCCGCACCGAGTCCCCGGTCTTCAGACTCGAAGAGTCCTCGAACAGCGCCGAGTAGCCGTGGGTGGAGCCCGAGCGGTATTGGCTGAAGATCACGAAGAGGCCCGCGGTGAGCAGCACCATCGTGAGACCGAACGCGCCGAACTTTGCGGCGGTTTTCCCGAGCCCGCTCATCCGGGGTGCCCGGTCTGTGCGGTGTTGCGCGGCGGTCCGTCGATGGGCCCGTACAGCGCCTGCTTGAGGGCGTCGGAGTTCAGCAGGATGCCGTCGTTGCCGTACTGCGCGGGGTTGGCGTTGACGTCGGTGATGACGAACGGCGGCCGCTTCTGGAACGGCACCTTGGGCAGGTCGGTGCACTGCGGGCCGCCGGTGGCGGCCACCTTGGGCAGGTTCTGCGGATAGCGATAGCGCTCCTGGCCCAGCACCACGGTCTGCAGGAGCACCCCGCCGGGCATCGGTGTGCCCGGCGCCTTGGCCAATTCGACGGCGCCGCCGATCCCGCAGGTCAGTGCCGGGTGGTACTGGTTGGTGAGGTCGGTGGTGGGGACCAGCAGGCGCATGAGGTCGGTGATCGCCGCCCGGTTGGTACCCACCACCTCGTCGCCCGTATCGGCCAGGCCGATGACGCTGATCAGCAGGGCATCGAGGTGCTGCTGTTCGTCCACCAGCATTTGACTCATCCGGGTGGAGGCGGCCACGGTGGTCACCAGGTCCGGCGCCGCATCGGCGTAGGCCCTGAATACCTCTGGGGCCACCGCGATCTCATGCTCCATGGCGGGCAGGCTCGGGTCGATCTTGGCGAGGAACTCGTCGAAGTCGGTCAGCATCTGGCCGATCTGTTCGCCGCGCCCGTCCACGGCGGTCGCCAGGGCGCCGAGGGTCTCGTTGAGTTTGGTGGGTTCGATCTTGTTCAGGACCGAGGACAGCTGTTCGAAGACGGTGTTGATCTCCACGGAGACGTGCTCGGCGCCGAGCACCAGACCCCCGCGCCACGGTTCGGC